>CAZRSG010000021.1:0-6936 GCA_964602705.1 uncultured Oscillospiraceae bacterium | reverse complement strand
TCAACTTGGGTAGGTCTTGAAATTCCTGTAAATGCGTCAAGGATAATTTTAAAGAAAAATTTAACATCTACCGTATAAAATCCTCTATTAAATGGAACAGCCTCTACATCCGGAAAAGCCCATATAATCTCTGCACTCCTACACTTTACATTTATTGCCCTATCAATTATTTCCTGTGATTCTGCTGTTAAAAAAACCCTTAAGTCTTCTAAGCAGTCCTTTTCCCTACATGAATCATATACTTTATCAACATTTATACACACAGCTTCTTTAAACTTAGGTGAACCTTTAATGGGGCCAGGTGTAACTTTATCTAACATATAATATCCTCCTTTCAAAATAAAACTTATAAATTTTAGGTATTATGAATATAGCATCTTTCAATAATATAATATGTCAATAAGCAATATGTGTGATTAGTTTAAGTTTTATATCTTAAAAGATTTAATACTTTTTTATAAGTTATAGCATATATTTTAAATATGGTTATTTAATAAGATAAAGATTATAAAATAAATATTAAAGATAATAAAATATAAGCTTAAAGACTAAGATTTAATTACAATTATATTATACAAGGGGGTATTAGTTTGGCAAACAACATGAAAAATCATTTTTATATTCAACAAAAACCTAATTACTTTTGGCATTTCTTCTACAAGGAAGATGTTGGAATATGTTATAGGCAAATGATTCAATCAAAGTGGAAACGCTATGAAATCCTATATAAAGATGGCCAGGCTGATTTTGATATTTCAATTGTGGATAATGATATCCATATAGGATGTCAGAATAATTTAGGAGATATAATATATCTTGTTTATAATAAGAAGCTTTGGCAAAAGTTTACCATATTGAAAAGCAAGTCTAAAAGCCCTTATCCTAAATATTTTAAATTAGTTAATATAAAGGGAAAATTAAATGTTTTTTATATTATTAAGCATGAAAATCAAAACTTATTAGTTCATCATGTTTTAAATAAAAACACTAATGAACCGCCAAATGTGCTTGATTATGTTTCAAAATCATCGCAAATTTTCAAGGTCTGCAAAGATAAGTCTAATAATATCTACGTTTCCTATACCAATGCCTCCGACCAAGTGCAATATAAATTTTATCAAGAGTCAGAGGATAAATGGCAAAATTGTTTCTTTAACTTAAGTGAAGATTTTGAAAACATGGAATCAAATTTTTTAATTGATGGAAATGATAATATTCATTTTATCCTTTTAAAAGAACCTGCTAACCAAGGTCAGCAACTTATCTATAGTCGTAAATCATTAAAAGACTTTAGCCTTAATAATATGGGTATGGAGATTGAAACTATAATAGAGAATATTAAAAGTTCAGCATTAGAAACAAAGACTTTCCTGCCCCTTTTATTAAATAATAATACTTTATGGATAATATGGGAGGATAATAAGGAGATTTTTTATAGGTCTTCTAATAATAATGGTAATGACTGGCATACCCCTAAGAAGCTGTCAATAAATAAGCATTATAAGCCAATCTTGTTCAATTTAAGAGGTTTTAATAATAATATAATAGGTAATTCTGCTTATGGTTATATAGATAATTATAATAATATAAATATTTATATTATTTCTGACTATCTTAACAATAAATCAGCCCTTATTCCTAATAATGAAGATATAAAGCCTGAAGGGCTTATTAGTAATGAATCTGATTTTAAAAAAGATAGGCAGGATACAAATACATATACTTTAAAGCCCAAACAAGACCTGGAATTGGAAAAGTTAAAAGTTATGCTAAATATTTTGCAAAATGAACTTTTGGAAATAAAAAAACTCCTATCAAATTTTAATGATCATTCTAAATTTGAGGAATATGTTAATATGTATATTAGTCAATATTGTGACATAGAAATAGGACAAATAAAGTCTGATCTACAACAATTGATGACAGACTTTGAACTTTTAAAAGAGTCACAAATTAAACATATAAATTCCAAGCTTGAAGAAATTAAGGCTAATATAAATTTATTAAAAAATGATAGCAACAAGGTATCTTTTACTGACTTAATAAATAAGGTCAATAAAACTTAGATCCCTAATAACTTTTGTGCATTTGTACCCAAAATTGCATCTACTTCATTATTATTCATGCCCATTGATTTTATATTTAAAACTTCTTTATGTTGATTTGACCAAGGGGAATCAGTAGCAAATAGTACTTTTTCTATACCGTGCCCTTGTATAATTTCTTTCATTTTATTAGGACCTAATTTTTCATAGGCTAATGATGTATCAATATATATTTCTTCCCCGACTAAGTATTTTTCAACATCTTCCCAATAACAATATCCGCCAAGATGGGCAGCAATAATTTTAGCCTTAGGGAATACCCTTAATAGCTTGCGTAATCTTTTTGGTGTGCATTTAAAGGGTTCAGTATATGCAACATCTAAGCCGGCGTGGAATAAAACAATAAGGTTATTTGAAAAAATAAAATCATATAATGGATATAACTTTTCGTCATCTACAAAAAAGTCTTGATAGTCCGGGTGAAACTTTATACCTTTAATGCCTTGGCTTACAAGCCATTCTATTTCTTCTTTCCAGTTATTAAAGTCCGGATGTATTGTAGCAAATGGTATAAGATTATTATCTCTTATCTTTAATATCCACCTGTTAATAATTTCTGTTTGACTTGCTTTTGTGGCTATAGTCTGTACTACACTTATATCTATATTTGCAGCCTTCATAGATTGTTTTAAATCTGAAACTGTTCCATCTAAGAAAGCCTTAACATTACCAGTAGATTCAAGTTTTGGTATTGCTTTAGCAGCTACCTTATCCGCAAAGCAATGCGTATGAAAATCAATAATCATTATTCTACTCCCCTATACATTATATTATTTTTTATTTTATAATTTTTATCTTACTTTTTATGCATATCCTTAACAATCTTTATTAATTGTTCTTTTTTGTTAAGTTCCGGCTCATCTATTACAAGCTCTAATAAGCTTTTTAATGTTTGACCTATTTCTTCCCCTTCCGGTATACCTATTTTTATTAAATCATGTCCATTTATAGCTAAATTTTTTATTGATAAACAATCGTCTTTTTCTTTTATTTCTGTATAAATTTGTTTTACCCTTTCTATATAATTTAAGGTTTCCTCAAACTTTTCCGGATTTTGTGCCTTTGCATCTGCAAGTTTTACTTCTAATAATTCTAAAAATATATCCTCACCAATTTGTCTAACTGCACGCCTTACAGCCTTAGGATTTAATTCTATATATCTATCATGATATTTTACGAGTTTACCTATCTTTCTTGCTGCTTTATTGTCAAACCTAAAACGCTTTAATATATCTTTAGTCATTTGTGTGCTAACTTTTTGATGACCATAAAAGTGATCAATCCCAAGTTCATCAGTTGTCTTACATGGTGGTTTTCCTATATCATGAAGCAACATTACCCATCTTAAAATAATATTTTCTCTAATATTATCAAGAGCCTTTAGCGAATGTGTTCCAACATCGTAAATATGATAAGGATGATTTTGTTCCGTGTCAAAACAAACTTCAAATTCAGGTAATATATATTTTAATAGATTGAGTTTAGTCATTATTGTTAATCTTGATGGCTTTTGTGATAATAATATTTTATTAAATTCTTCTCTTATACGTTCACTACTTACTTTTTTAATTAAGTTGCTTTGTTCGATAATAGCCATTTTTGTTCCTATCTCAATATCAAAGTTTAGTGTGATAGAAAACCTAACTGCCCTAAGCATCCTTAATGCATCTTCGTTAAACCTTTGCTTAGGTTCACCAACACAAGCTATTAATTTATTTGTAATATCCTTTGTTCCTTCAAAGGGATCAATAAAACCATCTATAGGATGATAGGCTATTGCATTTATTGTAAAGTCTCTTCTACTTAAATCTTTGATGATATCTTGTGTATATGAAACATTTAAGGGTCGCCTATAATCTTGGTATTTACCATCTATACGAAATGTTGTTACTTCAAATGCTTTACCTTCTATAACTACTGTAACAGTACCGTGTTGTATGCCTGTGTCATATGTATTTTTAAAGATACTTTTAGTCTTATCCGGTAATGCTGAAGTTGCAATATCCCAATCTTTAGGTAATTTACCCATCAAAGTATCTCGGACACAGCCTCCAACAATATAAGCCTTATATCCATTTTTATTTAATTGCTTAATAATATAGCTTACTTCATTGGGTAGGTTTATTTCTTTTATCATTTTTACTTCCCTTCAACTTCTTTTCTTGCAATATCTATAATAAAATCTCCTACTTCTTGAGAGGATGTTGCCCTTCCAATGCCTTCCATCATTTTTATTAAGGCCTGATACCTATCTTTATTGGTTATAAGTTGAAAAACTGCTTCATCTATTGGGAAAGTAGCTGATGCCTTTATCGCTAAGCCATTGTTTAACAAAAATTCCATATTTCTATCTTCCTGACCCGGAATAGGATTGACTAATATCATAGGAATAGCTTTTGCTAAACTTTCTGATACTGTTAAACCTCCCGGTTTGGTTACTATGCAATCAGAAGCATCCATTATAATATCAACCTTGTCAGTAAATCCATAATTGTATATCGTCTTTTTTGTTTTTAATTTATTAATCTTCCGTCTTAAGGCTCTATTATTACCACATACTGAAATAATTTGAAAGTCTATATTAAGAGCATCTAAATTTTTAATGACCTTAATTACATTTCCGTAACCCATACTTCCACTCATTACAAATATTGTCATCTTTTCATCAATATCTAATAGGTGGCGTGCAATTGATTTTTCTATTCTTTTTGAAAACTTTGCATTTATTGGTATCCCTAAGGGTCTTATTTTCTCAAGGGCTATACCTTTTTTTTCTATCTGCCTATTTAATAGTTCGTTAGCGGTAATATAGTAGTCTAAGTCCGTATCTTCCCAAAAAGGATGAATAGTAAAGTCTGTAATAATCCCTATTGTTTTAGCTTTTAACTTTTTCCTTTTTAGTTGTGTAATTATTTGTGCTGAAAATATATGGGTACATACAATAACATCCGGTTCATAATTGTCTATATAGGCTATTAGTTTCTTTGATAATATTGAGTTAACCAGTTTTGTAATAGAGAATTTTCTATTTGCTTTTTCTTTCTTTTCTGCTAAGCGATATAATCTCCCATATACAGTTGGAGTTACTTTAGTAGAAATAAGGTAGCCCCTCGCTATAGATTCACTTATAAGGGGATTGATGTATTCAAATGTATCTAACATGTTGCATTGAACGTTTTTTACTCGTAAATAGTCTATAAGGGCATTGGCAGCTGAGTGATGTCCCTGACCTGCAGTAACTGACAGAAATAAGACTTTCATTATATCTTTCTCCTCCTCTGATTTCCAAATCTCTATTCCCTTTTATCTTTTCCAATCTCCAACTTCTAACTTCCAATTTCCGATTTATAACTTCCGACCTCTGACCTTTATTTTCTAACTGGTCGTAAGTAGTTTATTCCAATAACTGTGTATCAATCCTAAGAACCTGTATAGCTTGTTTCGGGACTCACCAAAACTCACTTCGTTCAAACAGTTGGTGAGTCTTACCTCAACTGCGCTAACAGTTTCTAAGTCTTTTCACAAGGTTATTTCCATAAAACTCCTCACTATTTCAAACTATCTTAGCCCAATTATATTTACTGCTATTTTACTCCTAACCTTCTGGTTGAAATAAGCCTTTTCTGACCTCCGACTTCTGACTTCCGACTTCTAATTTCTGACTTCTTTAATCTTTGCTTGGATATCTTCTTTAGTTACTGTATTTAAAAATGAAATTTCATATTCTAATGCTTTTTCCATAGAATTTAAAGCTTCATCTATTTTATCCTTCTTTATTAAAACTAAACCATAATTATAATGAGCCTCAGGAAATTTAGGGTTAAGTTCCATAAGTTCTTCATATACTTTTAATGCCTTATCGTAGTCTTTTAATAAATAATATGTTTGACCTAAATTATCTAATATAACATTATTTGAATCATTATACTCATAAGCTTCTTTATTAAATTTTAATGCTTTTTCTAAATCTCCTTTTAGAATTAATAAATAACCCAAGCTACCATATATGGTAGTTGTTTTAAAATCCCCATGTACTTTTTGTAATAGGCTTATTGCTTCATCTAACTTGCCTCTTTTCCATATTACTAATGCCAAATTAGACTTGGCTAACATTTCTATATCTTTATCAATATCTTTTTCTAATAAATTAATAAATATTTCTTCAGCCTTATCAATATTGCCTGTCCTTAATAACATATATGCGTACAGAATTATGGTTTTATCCTTCGTATCTCCATTGTTATATGCCTTTTCGAACCATTTAAGCGACTCTTTTGTTTTTCCTTTTGCATATTTTATACTTCCTATAAATTTAAATAGATCAAGTCTTTTTTTATATACAAGATATATTATTAATAGGGCTATTACAAGCATGGCTAATGATTTATTGTATATAAATAATACTACTAATATTATTAAATATAAGATAATTTTAATTATTTTTTTTTTAAAATCTTCCATTAATTATACCCCCGCACTTTTTAAAATTCAGCAGCTCCAACAGTTCTTGGGAATGAAATAACATCTCTAATATTAGGCATACCTGTTGTATACATTAGTGCTCTTTCAAAACCTAAACCATAACCTGCATGCTTTGTACCACCATATTTTCTTAAATCCATATACCACCAATAATCTTCGATATCCATGCCCGATTCTTTAATCCTTTTTTCAAGATAATCTATTCTTTCTTCCCTTTGGCTACCTCCCACAATTTCTCCCACACCCGGAACAAGTAAATCCATAGCAGCAACTGTTTTATTATCATCATTTAACCTCATATAAAATGCTTTTATGTCTTTAGGGTAATCAGTTACAAATAATGGTTTTC
>CAZRSG010000020.1:16829-21872 GCA_964602705.1 uncultured Oscillospiraceae bacterium | reverse complement strand
GTCTTGATGAAATAAGAAGAAGAAAACGTACCCAAACTATTTCTATAGATTCACCTATACAGTTGGAAGATGGTGATGTTAATATACAAATAAAAGATGATTCCCCACAACCAGATGAAATTATTGAAAGAAAAGAACTACAAATAGAGGTAATGTCTGCCATTCAAGAGCTAACAAAAGATCACAAAGCAGTTATTATTTTAAGGGATATTAATAACCTACCTTATGAAGAAATATCTGAAGTCTTAGAATGTTCCTTAGGTACTGTTAAGTCAAGACTTAGTAGAGCACGGATGGCTTTAAAAAATATAATTTTAGAAAAAAGAAAGGAACTTTTAAATAAACATAGCGTCTAATATATTGAAAGGAGGGTTTTTAGATGCTTTCATGCCAAAAAACACAAGATTTAATGTCAGATTATATAGATAAACAATTATCTGTAAATAAAATTATAAAATTTGAAAATCATATAGATTCATGTAAAGAATGTAATGAAGAATATAAATTACTATATAATATTACAAAATCGTGTAATAAGATTAAAGAAGTAGCTTTACCTAAAGATTATAAACTTCATCTGCATCAAAAACTTATAGAAAACATTAAGCATAAAGGACCTTGGTATTTAAATTGGAAGATGTATTCTGCTGTAGCAGCAGGAGTGCTTATAGTTATTTCTTTAAAATCGCAAGTGTTTTTTTATAATAATTATAAAAAGGCTTATGTTAATGATGCTTCTTTAGATTTTGTTAAAGATAAAGCTATTGATAGTCAAGCGGAAGAAGAAAATGCAATATATGAAGATATTGAGATAAATAATGTCAATGACCATGAAATGGATATAAGTATTAACAAGATTATAGAAAAGAATCAAATTGATACTAATAAGGAAAGTGACAGATACAAAGAAAGTAATAATGAAAAAACTGATAATATAGATATTAACAAGCAAGAAATTGATGATGTCCATAAAATTATCGATGAACCCTCAAATTATGAGCAAGGATTTAATGATATTCACGATAATTCCCCCAATATTAAGTATCGGGAGGATAATATTGAATTAGATAAATCTATAAGCAAGTCGGATTTAGAAATGTTCGTAAATAAGGAGGGGTCCAATAGTAATAATACAGATTTGCCTAAACAAAAAACTAATGATAATGATAGTCAACGTGATGATGCTAATGATATAATGATATCAAATGATGATGTAGAAATCTCCTTTTCTTCAAGAGCAGGTAGGGCAATGATTATGGCTGAACCACAGCAGATTATTATTAATAGTGCCCTAATTCAAGTGCCGGAAATAAATCTTCAGACTATCCTGGGCTATATTAATGATAATATAGATAAATATAAAATTGAATTTTTGATTTCAAATGATAAGACAAATATAATGTTAAACGAAGAAAATTATTTAGACTTTGTTAAAAACTTAAAGCAACTATTTAAAAATATAAACATAGATCTTGAAATAATAAATATGACCGAAAAATACAATAAACTCATAACACAAGCAGATGATTTTTTGCACGAGATAGAAGAACTGGAAACAATGTCTGGAAATTATATTATTGAAATTAAGGCAAATAATGATAATAGTAATTATTTAGAAACTATAGAATAATTATATAGGCTGTAAAATAATAATAAATTTTAAAATCTTTAGGAGTATATAAATACAAATAAAGGTTTTAAATATAGGATTATGATATTAAATAAGTTTAAAAATAAGGGCTTATGTCTTTTACAGTCTTAGTAATTATTTTATGTAAATCTATGATCATCATCATTTGTTTATTCTTTAAAACAAAACCTTTTATATAATCTCCTGCTCCTATAAAATTCATTAGTTTAGGTGATTTTTGAATTTCAGCTTCTGATAATTCAACTATCTTACCTACATTATCAACTTTAAATCCTAAACATTTGTCGGCTATTTCTGTTATAATAATTTTTGTTTTATTAGTCTTTAATTGTAATTCAAAGCCTAATTTCTGATCCAGAGCAATTACAGGCACTGTATTCCCCCGTAAATCTATCGTTCCTTCTATCATATCAACAATTGTTTTATTTTTATTAAGATCTTTATAATTAATTATTTCTCTAATTTGAGGTAATTCTACTAAAAAAATATTATCAGCTACATTAAGTATAGTAAATTGTATAAGAGACAAATTTCCCACCCCTTCATAATATAAATTCCAAGTTAGATAAGTATGTGTTAGCAAACAGTTTATTATCCTTTGCTATAGTTTTAATTATGGCATAAGACATATAAAAGTTCTACCTTTTTCTTAATATTTATTATAACATTTATGTATATCTTTTACAAGAATTTTTCTATAGGGAAACCTCCTAAATCCTAACTCAGTTCTATCTTTTTATCCTGTATATAACGATTAATATATAAGGCTAATAAGCCATTTAAACTAAAAAATAGCTATATTTAGCCTATTAGTTTTTGGTACTTCCTTCCTTGACATTATAGTTTTTGTGTGATATCATTTGTTTAATAAGTTAATAAATTAATGGCAATGACGGAGAAAAGTATGTCTAAATAGTTTTTTAGCGAGCCGGTGATAGTGTGAGACCGGTAAATTTATTTTTTCTGAAGTTCTCTCTTGAGCTGTAAGCTGAATGTTTTTACTATTAGGCTTTACCGGTAACTCCTATCGTTAAAAAGGGGGACATATACAGGTTTAATTAAAACCCTCGTATGTTAATAAGTGGTTTCTATACTTGAAACAAATTGGGTGGTACCGCGTGGAATGTAACTCCTCGTCCCTTAGGGATTAGGGGCTTTTTGTTGTTTAAATTTTTCTTTTATTGTTTTTTAAATTTATTGCTTTTTATTTTTTAGGGAGGGTGTATATTAATGATTATTGTTATGAAACAATTAGCTACAAAGGAACAAATTAATAATGTTGAACAGAAACTTTTAAAGTTAGGTTTTCAAACGCATCCAATTTATGGTGATATTAAAACTGTTATTGGTGCGGTCGGTGAAAAAAGATTATTAGATAAACAATTAATTACTAATCTTGATGGTGTAGATACTATAGTTCCCATAATGAAACCTTATAAATTTGCCAGCCGTGAGCTTCAACAAGCTAATACTGTGATAGAAATCGATGATGTAAAAATAGGTGGTGAAGAGATTATCTTAATGGCAGGTCCTTGTGCAGTAGAAGATGAAGATGCTTTCTATCAAACAGCACATAAGGTTAAAAAAGCTGGTGCAAAAATTTTAAGGGGTGGTGCATTTAAACCTCGTACTTCTCCCTATGCATTCCAAGGACTTGAAGAAGATGGTTTAAAGATGTTAAGCACGGCACAAAAGGAAACCGGACTAAAGATAGTTACAGAAGTAGTTGATACACGTGATGTTGAAGTAGTAACAAGATATTCTGATATTATACAGATTGGTGCAAGAAACATGCAAAATTTTAGGCTGCTTCAAGAGGTAGGAGCTACTAATAAACCCGTCTTGTTAAAGAGGGGACTGTCTGCTACTATTGAGGAGTGGTTAATGGCAGCTGAGTATATAATATCTGCCGGTAATGATAATATAATACTTTGTGAAAGGGGCATAAGAACTTTTGAAACTGCTACCAGAAATACTATAGATATTAGTTCTATCCCGGTTGCAAAGGAGTTGTCACATCTCCCTATTATAGCTGACCCAAGCCATGCAACAGGTACTTGGAAATATGTTAATCCTTTAGCAAAAGCTGCTATTGCTGCAGGAGCTGATGGTTTATTAATTGAGGTGCATAATAACCCTGCTGAGGCATTATGCGATGGTCCCCAATCCCTGAAACCCGAAAAATTTGCACAACTCGTTGAAGAGCTAAAAGCAGTTGCTTTAGCTGTTGGGCGTAAGTTATAACAAGCATAATTCTCTTGGGCGGATAAGATGTCCGCCCTTATATATTACTTCTTCTTAAGTTAATAGAGCCTGATTCTGCTATTGTTCCTCCACCTATTACATTTTCATCATCATAAAAAACCACTGCTTGTCCCGGGGTTATAGCTTTTTGTGCTTTAGCAAATTTTACAAAGACTTGGTCATCTTTATAGGGACTTATGGTAGCTTCGGCTTCTTTAGCAGAATATCTAATTTTTACCCCTACTTTCATATCATTTTCCAATTTATCAAATGGAATGAAGTTTAAGTTTGTAGCAGTAAGACTATTGTTAAATTGTTGATCTTCTTCTCCTAAAATTACTGTATTAGTTTCAGCATTTATTTTAATAACATACATTGGTTTGCCAAGGGCAAGTCCTAAACCTCTTCTTTGCCCTATAGTGTAATTAATAATTCCCTTATGCTTGCCTAATACCTTTCCATCAATATCTATAAAATTACCTGTCTTAGCTGGTAAATCTATCCTTTGTTCAATAAATCCTGCATAATTATTATCGGGTATAAAGCAAATTTCTTGACTATCCGGTTTTGAAGCTATTTTAAGGTCTAAATTTTTTGCTATATTACGTGTCTTATCTTTATTATAATTACCAAGTGGCATCAATATATGCTTTAATTGGCTTTGCTTTAAATTATATAAGGCATATGTTTGATCTTTTTCGACTGTAATTGATTTTTTAAGAAGGTATCTCCTTATTTTATCGTCATATTCTACTTTGGCATAGTGACCGGTAGCAATATAATCTGCATCCATTGCTATAGCTTTTTTTAATAAGGCATCAAATTTGATAAATTTATTACAGGCTATACATGGATTTGGGGTTCTTCCCCTCTTATATTCTTTTATAAAGTAATTAATAACTTTTTCCTTAAATATTTCTTGAAAGTTCATTACATAGTGTGGTATACCTAATACATTAGCTACCCGTCTTGCATCTTCTACAGCGGATAAGGAGCAAGGTGCATTTTCTTGGACATTTTGCTTATTTAGGGTCTGTGACCATATATTCATTGTAACTCCAATAACTTCGTATCCTTGTTCAATTAAAAGAGCGGCAGCTACAGAACTATCTACGCCACCACTCATACCTAATAGACAATCAAAATTT
>CAZRSG010000020.1:0-16819 GCA_964602705.1 uncultured Oscillospiraceae bacterium | reverse complement strand
CTATAATTACTTTTTTTTTCATTTTATCACCACTTTACTCTTAATGGCTATGTGCGGCCTTTGGTTGACAAGCCATGCAACACCCGGAACATACTTGACCATTGTCATAATCTATACCTTGCTTTTTATAATAGTCATAAATAGCAGCTCTTATAGCCTCCTCAGCTAAGACTGAACAATGCAGTTTAACCGGAGGGAGTCCATCCAAAGCTTCTGTTACAGCTTTATTAGTTACCCTTAATGCTTCCGCTACTGATTTACCTTTAACTAATTCTGTTGCCATACTGCTTGTTGCTACTGCAGCACCACATCCAAAAGTTTTAAATTTTACATCTACTATAGTATCGTTTTCTATTTTTAAATATATCTTCATTATGTCTCCACATTTAGCATTACCTACTTGACCTATTCCATCTGCATTTTCAATTTCTCCAACATTCCTTGGATTCGTAAAATGTTCCATAACTTTTTCACTATACATTTACAACACTCCTTTTTATTTCTTCATATAATGGTGACATATCTCTTAAACGTCCCACTATTGTCGGTAATTCTTTTATAACTTCTTCTATATCTTCCTTGCTATTCCCTTCACCTAAGGTTAGTCTTAGAGAGCCATGTGCAATCTCATGGGGTAATCCTATTGCTAATAAAACATGTGAAGGATCCAATGAACCGGAAGTACACGCTGACCCACTTGATGCAGCTATTCCCTTCATATCCAACATTAGTAATAATGACTCGCCTTCAATAAATTCAAAGGATATATTAATATTATTAGCTAACCGCAATACCGGATGCCCATTTAACCTCGCATATGGGATTGTTTTCAGTATTTTTTCTATCAAATAATCCCTTAATTGAATCATATCGGTATTACGTTTATCTATTCCATTTGTCGCTAATTCTATCGCCTTTCCTAAACCTACAATCCCAGGTATGTTTTCTGTTCCGGCACGTCTTCCCCTTTCTTGTGCTCCTCCCTGGATAAAAGTATTAATTTTTGTTCCTTTTCTTATATATAAGGCACCTACTCCTTTGGGTCCATATATCTTATGAGCAGACACTGACATTAAATCAAGGTTAAATTTATTTACATCAATTGCTATATTTCCTATTGCTTGTACTGCATCACTATGAAAATATATACCCTTTGCTTTAGCTAATTTCCCTATTTCTTCAATTGGCTGTATTGTTCCAATTTCATTGTTTGCAAACATTATAGAAATTAATATTGTTTTGTTAGTAATTGCTTTTTTTAATTCCTCCAATGATACCATGCCATATTCATCTACAGGTAAATAGGTAACCTCAAAACCTTCTTTTTCTAAATATTCACAAGTGTGGAGAACAGCATGATGCTCAATTGCAGTAGTAATTATATGGTTACCTTTTTTTTGGTTTGCTAAGGCAACCCCTTTTAAAGCCCAATTATCTGCTTCTGTTCCCGATGATGTGAAAAATATTTCTTCTTCTGCACATTTTAATGCATTTGCAAGCTTTAAACGTGCAAGGTCTATGGCTTTCTTACCTTCCCGTGCTATAGAATATATGCTTGATGCATTTCCATATTTATCTGTAAAATATGGAAGCATTTCTTGCATTACTTCATTATTTACAGGTGTTGTCGCCGCATGATCTAAATATATTATCCTATCCATTTGCTACCTCTCCTTAGAAATTAAATGAATTTAACCTACCTTTGTTTAGCTTTATTATTTATTATAAATACCTATTATATATAATACATGTTAATGTTTTCTTCGTTAATATCTTTATATTGTTCCACAAGCTGTTCAAGTGTAATAGAATCAACTACTTGGTTAACACTATCCCATATTTGTAGCCAAATACCTTTTGCTACACATTTCATCTCTTCATCACATTCAAAGGCTTCATCTCCTGTTACACAATCAACAGGTGCTAATGAACCTTCTAATGCCCTTAATATCTTTCCTACTGTTATATTTTTAGGTTCGTTAGCAAGTATATACCCTCCGTATGCTCCTCTTATGCTTTTTACTAAGCCGGCTTTCCTCAATAGTGACATAATCTGTTCAAGATAGTGTTCTGATATATTTTGTCTTTGTGCAATCTCTTTTAGCACAACACGTCCTTCTTGGGCATGCACAGCTAAATCAATCATTGCCTTAACACCATACCTACCCTTAGTAGATAATTTCATTTTATCACCTCTTTAATCCCAAGTCTTTTGCTTGGTTTAATTAAATATATCATTTCCGACCATTTTTGTCAAGATATATTTGCAATAAATTTTTACCATCTTTTAAATTTTATATTGATATGAATATAACATAATTACACCACCGGCAATTTACACTTGCCGGTGGTGTTTTGAGGATTTAACCGTCTTTCATTAAAACTTACTTGAATTTATAACCAAGTTCTAATGCTTTTATATTTATATCTATAAGGTTCTGCCTTTTAGATGACACTATACCTTTAAGTGCCTCTACTATTGTTTTCATAGGTATTAGTCCTGTTTCCTTTATCAGCTTTCCTATTATAATCATATTAGCTAACTTACTTTCACCCATATCAGATGCCATCTGGGTAGCCGGTATTTTAACTATTTTTATATCTTTTCTATTAGTTGTTTTATTAATTAAAGAGCTATCTATAATTAATGTTCCATCTGACACAAGAAAACCTTCAAATTTTTCCAAAGAGGGTTTATTTAAAGTTATAAGTATATTTGGATTAACTACTACCGGTGAACCTATATCCTCATCCGATATAATTGTAGAACAGTTTGCTGTGCCTCCTCTCATTTCCGGTCCATATGATGGCAACCACGAAACTTCTTTCCCTAATAACATACCGGCATATGATAAAAGTCTTCCTGCACACCTTGTCCGCCAAATCCGGCTATAATAATTTCAGAATTTTCAGTCATTTTTTCACCCCTTATTTTTCTTTAAATGTCCCTAAAGGATAATTTGGAATCATATTTTCTTGTAACCATTTAAGTGATTCTATAGGAGTTAGTCCCCAATTAGTAGAACAGGTTGATAATACCTCAACTATAGAAAATCCTTTACCTTCAACCTGTGATTCAAAGGCTTTTTTTATGCTTTTTTTTGCAGTGATTATATTTTTTATATTATCTACGGATACTCTCGCAATATAGGCACAACCATCAATAGTAGACAGCATCTCACATACCTTTAAAGGATATCCTTGTTTTTCTGCATCTCGTCCATATGGTGATGTTTGTGTAACTTGACCCAGTAAAGAAGTAGGTGCCATTTGCCCGCCGGTCATCCCATAAATAGCATTGTTGACAAAGATAATTGTAATTTTTTCACCCCTGGATGCTGCATGGACTAATTCTGCTGTTCCAATGGCTGCTAAATCTCCATCACCTTGATAGGTAAAGACTATATTATTAGGTCGAACCCTTTTTATGCCCGTTGCAACAGCTGCCGCTCTTCCATGGGCTGCTGCTTGCATGTCGCAATCAAAATATTTGTAGGTAAATACAGAACAACCTACAGAAGCTACTCCTATTACCCTGCCTTGTATATCTAATTCATCTATAACTTCTCCGACTAATCTATGAATAATACCATGGGTACAACCCGGGCAATAATGTGTGGGGATATCAACCATAGATTTTGGTCTTTGAAAAACCTTTTTCATTATTTGACACCTCCACTTATGTTTTTGATTTGTTTATTAATCTCTGCCGGCGTAGGTATCATACCGCCCGTTCTACCATAAAAGTAAACAGGTTTTTGACCATTTACTGCAAGTCTTACATCTTCAACCATCTGTCCCATACTCATTTCTACAGTTAAAAAAGCAGTAGCTTTTTTTGCTGTTTGTCTAATAATTTCATTAGGAAATGGCCATAATGTTATAGGTCGAATTAAGCCCACTTTTATTTTATTTTGTCGGGCTATTTTAATTGCTGTTTTAGCTATTCTTGCAATTGTTCCATATGCTACTATAATAATATCTGCATCTTCACATTGATATTCCTCATATCTAACTTCTTTTTTTTCTATTTCCTTATAAATATTAAATCTTTCTATATTCTTTTGTTCAAGTTCATTAGGATCTATATAAAGTGAGTTTATAAGGTTTGGTGTTCTTTTCATATTTGTACCGGTTGTAGCCCATTCTTTTTTTTCTGTATATCTTGGAGTATATTTTTCAAATTGGACTGGTTCCATCATTTGACCTAACATACCATCTCCTAATATTATAACCGGTAGTCTATATATATCAGCGATATCAAAAGATTCCATTGTAAGATCTATTATTTCTTGAATAGAACTTGGTGCAAGTACAAGAGTATGGTAATCCCCGTGTCCTCCGCCTTTAACAGCTTGAAAATAGTCTGATTGTGCAGGCTGAATACCTCCTAATCCGGGTCCACCTCTTACAATGTTTACTATTACACAAGGTAAACGACTTCCACAGATATAGGATATCCCCTCTTGTTTTAAACTTATTCCGGGACTTGATGATGACGTCATAACCCTCGCACCTGCTCCGGAAGCACCATAGACCATGTTTATAGCCCCTATCTCACTTTCTGCTTGTAAATAAACACCCCCAACTGTAGGCATTTTTTTTGACATATATGCCGCTACTTCTGTTTGGGGTGTTATAGGATAACCAAAAAATAATTTGCATCCGGCACGTATAGCTGCTTCTGCTATAGCTTCATTTCCTTTCATTAAAACTTTATTTGACATTTGTTAACTTCCACCTCACTTTTCTACCTCAATAGCTAAATCAGGGCATATCATAGCACAAAAGGCACATCCTATACATTTACTTTGATCTGTAACATAGGCAGGATTAAATCCTTTTTTATTTATTCTATCGCATGCTATTGCCACTATCTTCTTAGGACAAACACTAATACATAATTCACAACCCTTACATCTATCTTCATTAAAAATTGCCCTTGCCATTTGAACACCCCCAAATTTTTTGGAATAAGTCATTTGTATATATTCTATGTTTAGTCATAATTATTCCATGGTAATTTTAAATACAAATCTAACGGTAACTTTTCCCCTATAAAGTTATTGGGAACTTTTTTTAAAAGTTCCTTGCTACCTGTGATATATCTAATTGGTATTTTTGTTTTAAGGGAAACTTCCTCTATTAACCCTTGACCTTCTATTAAATCTTCAATATTAGATAAGTTTATGGTGTTTGTGTTATTTATTAAACCAGTAACTTTTAACCTTGATGATTTTTCTATATTGTTTATCATCGTTAGACAGCTATCCACACTACTTGTTAGGGGTCTTTTAATATTTATAACTACAAACATTTCATACTTATTTTTTTTGAAGTAGTCACTATACCTACCCAAGACCTTAGCTCCTTCATCATCACCACCTACATCAAATATTGCTGGTAAATCCTTTTCCTTAAAAACTGATATTATATTAGGTGGAAGTGCAGGGAGGTCTATATTTGTATTTGCAAAATCCGATACTATTACCTTTATCCCCTGTTCTTCTAATTCATTTTTAATACTGCTTGATCTAAAATAGGGGTTTACTATATCCAAATCTATTATAGTAACCTTACTCATACCATCTTCTTCATTATTATAATATTCATTATATTTAATTGCAAAATTTATTGCAATTTCAGTTTTACCGCTACCATAGTGACCAGTAAAAATCTTTATCGGTAATTTATTAGTCATTTTATTAATAATAACTCCTTTTATTCTTCCTATATTAGCATATTTTTTATAGTATTTCTATTATTTTATTTTGCTGCTTTTTAAATTTAATTTTTATATCATATATCTTTATACTTAAAAAAAATATAATCATACTTATTATACTTATTATAATGCTAAGCAAATCTATTCCTATTAATTTTAATGCTGTAATATATGATACGAATAAGACTATTAGGGGAGCAATATACATTAAAAATGCAGTCCATAATACAGAGCTTGTATTCATTTCTATTTTTACAGTTTGTCCTGTTTTTGCTGCTATTTCATTTATTGCTTCTACTTTTATCGGTTTTATTGTACAAGTATTACAACTCGCACAATTTTCACCGCAAATTGATTTGGGCATAACCTGGACTATTGCAATTAGATTGTTTTTGTTTTCTATAACAAGACCTAAGTGTTGCACTATAATCCCCCTCCAAACCATAAGTTTTTTATCTCTTGCTTTAAAATATATTTATATTCTAACACTATGTATATCTTTTATCAATAAATATATAAAAGAAGCTTTTATAGACTGTTCTCTAATTTAAATTCATTGCCTAATTTTTTTATGGCTCTTTTCTCTATCCTTGATACATAAGATCGTGAAATGCCTAATATTTCTGCAATTTCCCTTTGTGTCTTTACATGCCCATTCATTAAACCATACCTTAGTTGTAAAACTAATCTTTCTCTATTTTTTAAGATACTTTTCATTTTTGAATATAAGTCTTTAATCTGCATCTTTAATTCTACTTCGTCTATAACTGATTGTTCGTCACCGGATATTACATCTATTAAACTTATTTCATTTCCTTCCCTATCTACTCCTATAGGTTCATGAAGAGATATTTCATTTTGCATTTTCTTTGATGACCTTATGGTCATTAATATTTCATTATCTATACATTTTGCAGCATAAGTAGCTAATCTTGTACCCTTATCCGGGTTAAATGTTGTTATTCCCTTTATCAATCCTATAGTTCCTATAGATATAAGATCGTCAGTATCTTTTTTTATATTACTATATTTTTTTACTATATGGGCAACCAATCTCAGGTTTCGTTCTATTAAAATATTTTTTGCTTCCTCATCACCATTTTTATACCTGTCTAAATAAATCTTTTCTTCTTCACCTGATAACGGTTGGGGAAATGAGTTTGTGTTTGATATATAAGATATAAGTATAAAGGTTCCTTGTAATAATGGAATTAAAAAACATGAAATCGTTTTAAACATTAATATCACACTCCCGGAAATATCGCTTCTTTAAAATTATATGAAGTTTTACTCCTGTTTGTGCATGTCTATTCTTAATTTTATATTACTTAGCTTGCAAAGTCCTCCATTATTTCTGCTAATTCCTTTTTTGAGTTTATTTCAATTCCTTTTTGTAACCTAAGCATATCATCTTGTCTTAATTGTCTAATATCTATATTAATTATTTCCTTTAATTCATTATTATCTTGATAGAATACACCTATCTTGTCCTTGTATTCTTTTAAAATATAATGTTCTTTACACTTTTCATCCATATTGACACTTATAATTATTTGGTCACTATTAAAACTTTCAATATACCATTGTGAATTTAATTGTTTAAATTCTTCTTGTCCAAGACCTATCATATAATCTGAAGACTCAATTTGTTCAGTTTCACTATGCCCACATTTCAAGTAAATATATGTAATTAATATCTTCGTATCCTTGTTTACTTTTGCCTGAATCTTATCTTCTTTTATGGGCTTTAATAAGGGATCACTATAATTTGTTTTAGCAAAATTGGTATTTATATTATCTTCCTGCAATCCTTTACCGGTTTCTCCTACATTCAAAATATTGTTCAAATTTTTTTCTTTTTTATTAACTTTATTTTGTATATATCTACTTGTTGTAAATGTTGTAATTAAAATTATTATACAAGATAAGGTTATAATGTAATACTGTTTTTTAAACACCTTTATATACCTCCAAGATTATTTTGTAAATAGTATTAGCATATTATAGGTCTTTTATACATTTTTATTGCTTTAATATAGTTAAGTTAGTTATAGGTATTATTTTTGAATATTGTAATACTTTTTTAATTTACAGGTATTTTATTTATGTTATAATAAATGTATCTGCTAAAACCATATATGGTTTTAGTTATATAACTACTTTAATTAGTTTCAACAGGAGGTTTATATGGCTAAAAAAAATAGTCGTAGAAGAGATAAGAAAAAGAGTAAATCTAATAAATTTTTTAGTGCGTTTTTTAAAGTGTTTTTAATTGTACTTTTATTTATTTCTGTTGCAGGATTTGGTTTGTTAAGTGGAACTTTTTTAGGTTATATTGATAATGCACAGGATTTTGATCCGGATAACCTTAATCTTGACTTTACAACCTTTGTCTATTATATGAATTCTGACTCAAATGAACCCATAGAATTAGAACGTTTATATGGCGAAGAAAACAGAATATGGGCAAACATAAATACCTTCCCGGAACACTTATGTGATGCTTTTATTGCAATAGAAGATGAACGGTTTAAAAAACATTTTGGGGTAGATATTAAAAGAACTTTAGGTGCTACCTTCAACTACCTCATTAAGGGTAAATCTTCTTACGGTGGAAGTACTATAACACAACAACTCGTCAAAAATATAACAGGTGATGAAGGTGTAAATACAGGTAGGAAAATACGCGAAATGTTTAGGGCAATTTCTGTTGAGAGAAAATTTACTAAGAAGCAAATTTTGGAGTTATACTTGAATACTATATATTTAGCTAATGGCTGTAATGGTGTCCAAAGTGCTGCTAATACATATTTTAATAAAGACATTAGCCAGCTAACACTTGCAGAAAGCGCATCAATAGCCGGAATTACACAATATCCGACCCTTTACGATCCTTTTATAAATCCCGAAAATAATAAAAAAAAGCAAGAAACAGTTTTAAAAAAGATGCTTGAGCTTAGCTTAATTAATAAGGAAGAATATAATGAAGCTCTTAATGAAGAGTTAGTATTTAAAAAAGGAAATTCTGCACAAAAGGTTAGTAAGCAATCTTATTTTGTTGATCAAATTATTAACGATGTTTTATTTGATTTACAAAAAGAAAAAGGATATTCTAATGCCATAGCCACCAAATTATTATATTCCGGTGGGCTTAAAATATATTCAACTCTTGATATAAATGTGCAAAATTCTATAGATAAGGTTTTTAAAAATGAGAATAACTTTCCAAATATTAAAGGTAGTGTACAACCTGAAGCATCAATGGTTGTTATAGACCCCTATACCGGAGAGGTCAAAGGAATTGTCGGAGGTAGGGGTGAAAAAACTGCGGTACGTACATTAAATAGGGCAACTCAAACTAAACGACAACCGGGTTCTACCATGAAACCTATTGGTGCCTATGCCCCTGCTATAGAATATGGTGTTATTAATCTTGCAAGTGTTTTTGATGATGCAGCTCTTACTATAAGTAATTGGTCACCAAAAAATTATTATTCCGGATTTAGGGGGCTTACTACTGTAAGGGATGCTCTTGCTTCTTCTATAAATGTAGTGGCAGTTAAAGTTGCACAAAAAACAGGGGTTAATAATTCTTTTAATTTTGCTAAAACAAATTTAGGTCTATCTTCTTTGGTTGAAAGTGAGAAACGTGCTGATGGTAAGGTCTACAGTGATAAAAATCTTAGTAGTCTTTCCTTAGGTGGTTTAACAGATGGTGTGTCTGTTATAGAAATGGCTGCTGCCTATGTTCCTTTTGTTAATCGTGGTATTTATACACAGCCTTATACTTATACTAAGGTATTAGACCATAATGATAAAATCCTATTAGATAAAAAGAAGGATACCCATGTTGCTATGAGTGAACAAACAGCATTTTTGGTTTCAGATATGCTTAAGGGTGCTGTTATGAGACAAGGTACCGGTACACCTGCCCGTTTACCTAATGGGATGACAAGTGCAGGAAAGACAGGGACTACAGATGATGATAAGGATAGGTGGTTTATAGGTTACACCCCATATTATGTTGCTGCTACATGGTTTGGTTATGATATTCCTCAGACTGTTCGTGTTTCAGGAACTAATCCTGCCATAGTTTTATGGAAGGCTGTAATGCAAGATATACATAAGAACTTAAAAAATAAAGATTTTCCTGTCCCCCCTAATATTATTCAAACTTCTATTTGCATTGATAGCGGTAATAAGCCATCGGAGCTTTGTTCCCATGATCAGCGTGGTTCAAGAATTCGTACCGAATATTTTAAAAAAGGAACTGCACCTACATCTATATGCCAGGTACACGTATCGGAGCAAATAGATACAATTAGTGGACTGTTAGCCACAAAACATTGTCCTTTAGATTCTTTGGAAAATCGTATCTTTATATCAAGGGCAGCTGTAAGCGATACAAGGGGGACTGTGGGTTCTACATTTGACTCACAATATGATATAAGAATGCAAACTTATTGTGATATACATGATTTTGAAGATGATGATGATAATCATGATGGTGAAAATCAAAATGATGATGAAAATTCCGATAAGGATAATCCTTCTAAATCCAGTGATTTGTTAAAGCAAGGTACGAATACGGAAAACAAGGATAAAGATAAAGATAAGGATAAGAAGCTTCCGATTACTAATGATAATAATAATAATACAGATAGCAATGATAAGAATATCACATCCAAAACTAATAGCAATAGCAATGAAGTAGAATAAAAGAGATCATAAGATCTCTTTTAAGTATTTTGCAGTATAGGATTGCTTACATTTTATAATTTCTTCCGGTATGCCATAACAAATGACTTGTCCTCCTAAGTCTCCACCTTCAGGTCCTAAATCAATAATATAGTCAGCTGTTTTTATTACATCTAAATTGTGTTCAATTACTATAACTGTATTTCCTCCTTCTACAAGTCTTTGTAATACCGTAATTAATTTTTTAACATCAGCTATATGCAGCCCTGTTGTGGGTTCATCTAATATATAAATAGTCTTTCCGGTACTTCTTTTACTAAGTTCAGTTGCTAATTTTACCCGTTGTGCTTCTCCACCGGACAAGGTTGTAGAAGATTGTCCTATCTTTATATAACCTAAACCCACATCTTGTAGGGTTTGGAGTTTTCTATATATCCGTGGAATATTTTCAAAAAATTTTAAACCTTCATCTACAGTCATATTTAAAACATCATAAATATTTTTCCCCTTGTATTTAACCTCCAAAGTTTCCCTATTGTACCTTTGCCCCTTACATATTTCACAGGCAACATATACGTCTGCTAAAAAGTGCATTTCTATTTTTATTATTCCGTCTCCCCTACATGATTCACATCTCCCACCTTTTACATTAAAACTAAATCGTCCCGGTTTATAACCGCGTATTTTTGCTTCTTTTGTTTCTGAAAAAATCTGCCTTATGTCAGTAAATACACCTGTATATGTTGCTGGGTTTGAACGTGGGGTCCTGCCTATAGGGGATTGATCTATATTAATCACCTTATCAAGATATTGCAAACCTTTTATATCTTTATGGGCACCCGGTCTAAGCTTAGCCTTATTTAAATCAGAAGCAAGTTTTTTATACAATACTTCATTAATAAGGGAACTCTTTCCCGAACCTGAAACCCCTGTAATACAAGTAAATATTCCTATTGGTATTTGAACGTCAATATTTTTTAAATTATTTTCTTTTGCACCTATAATCTTTAAATATTTATTGTTTGGCTTCCTTCTTTTTTGAGGAACATCTATTTTCTTCTTTCCAGTTAAATATAGGCCTGTTTCTGATCTATCATTTTTCTTAATATCTTCAACAGTTCCTTCTGCTACTATATATCCACCATTAACGCCTGCACCGGGACCTATATCAACTATATAGTCTGAGGCATACATTGTTTCCTCGTCATGTTCTACTATAATTAATGTATTGCCTAAATCTCTTAAATTTTTTAATGTTTTTAGAAGCATAGCATTATCTCGTTGATGTAAGCCAATACTCGGTTCATCTAATATATATATTACACCCATTAGTCCTGACCCTATCTGGGTTGCCAGTCTTATCCTCTGTGCCTCTCCACCTGATAGTGTTCCAGCCGCACGAGCAAGGGTTAGGTAGTCTAAACCTACATTACATAAAAAACCTAACCTTGAATTAATTTCTTTTAATACCTGATGTGCAATTATCTGTTCTTTTTCTGTTAATTGTAAGTTAGCAAAGAACTTTTTTGCCTTTTGAATAGGCATTTTTGTTACATCTGAAATATTTTTATTGTTTATGGTTACACTTAAAATTTCTTTTTTTAATCTTTCACCTTTACATTCAGGGCATACATCTGTACTCATAAGCCTGGTTAAATCATTTCTTACCCATTCAGATTGTGTCTCTCTATACCTACGTTCTAAATTATTTATTACCCCTTCAAATTCAGAAGTAAAGGAGCCATTACCATATCCTCTTTCATAGTTTACTTTTATTTTTTCTCCCTTGCTACCATATAATATGATATCAAGTATCTCTTTAGATAGTTTGCATATTGGTGTGTTTAAACTAAAATTGTAATGTTGTGATAATGCTTCAAAATACATTCGTGATAGTGTTACATCACTCCCTGTGTTCCAACCACCGGCATTTATTGCATTTTGTGAAATGCTTTTATTTTTGTCCGGAATAACAAGTTCAGGGTCAATTTTCATTAAGTTCCCTAATCCATCACATTTATTACATGCACCAAAGGGACTATTAAATGAAAACATTCGGGGTGTTATTTCTGCTATACTTATACCACAATGTATGCAGGCATAGTTTTGGCTAAAGGTTATTTCTTCATGGTCTATTACATCAATCAAAACAGTACCATCTGATAGTTGCAGGGCTAATTCTAAGGAATCTGTTAATCTACTAACTATATCAGGTCTTAGTATAAGCCTGTCTATAACGATTTCTATATCATGTTTTTTATTCTTATCTAACTTTATTTCTTCTGTTACTTCTTTTATTTCCCCATCTACTCTTATCCTAATATAGCCACTTTTTTTAGCATCTTCAAATACTTTCTGGTGTTCACCTTTTCGCGAACGGATAATAGGGGCAAGTATTTGTATCCTTGTCCCTTCCTTTAGCTCTAATATTGTATCGACGATTTGATCTATTGTTTGTTGTTTTATTTCTCTACCACACTTATGACAATGTGGTATTCCTATGCGTGCAAACAACAATCTTAGGTAATCATATATTTCTGTAACTGTTCCTACGGTTGAACGTGGATTTTTGCTTGTGGTTTTTTGGTCTATGGAAATAGCCGGTGAAAGTCCCTCAATATAGTCCACGTCTGGCTTTTCCATCTGACCTAAAAATTGCCTTGCATATGCTGAGAGGGATTCAACATATCGTCTTTGTCCTTCGGCATATATAGTATCAAAGGCTAATGACGACTTTCCTGACCCACTTAAGCCTGTTATTACTACAAATTTATCTCTTGGTATCTTTATATCAATATTTTTTAAATTATGCTCTCTTGCACCTTTTATATAAATAACATCTTGTGCCATATTATTTTCACCTTAATCTTTCATTTTAGTTTTTTAAAAAATAATAATTTAGACAAAAATATACTCTTATTAATACTATTTGAATTTACATCCATATAATATAGTTTAGTGTTAGTAACTATGCCTTATTTATTTAAATCTATCTCCAATTCCTTAATTTTATCCCTTAAAGCAGCTGCTTTTTCAAATTGTAAGTCTTTTGCTGCTTGTAACATTTCTTTATTAAGTTTATTAATAAAGGCTGTAATATCAGTATATTTCTCTTGAAATATATCTGCCTTTGTAAGGTATTCCTCTTTTTCTTCAACTACTTTAGTAGCTTTTATTACGTCTCTTACTTCTTTTACAATCGTTGTTGGTATAATTCCATACCGTTTGTTATAATCCATTTGTATTTTTCGTCTACGATTTGTTTCATTTATAGCCCTAAACATAGAGTTTGTAACCCTATCTGCATACATTATTACCTTACCATCTACATTCCTTGCTGCCCTCCCAATTGTTTGTATTAATGATGTTTCTGATCTTAAAAATCCTTCCTTATCAGCATCAAGTATTGCAACAAGGGAAACTTCAGGTAAGTCTAATCCTTCCCTTAATAGGTTAATTCCAACTAAAACATCAAATACCCCTAATCTTAAATCTCGTATAATTTCTGTTCTTTCAAGTGTTTCTACATCTGAATGTAGATATTTAACCTTTATACCTACTTGACCAAGATAGTCTGTTAAATCTTCTGCCATTTTTTTAGTTAATGTTGTTACCAGTACACGTTCTTTTTTTTGTATTCTTTTATTTATTTCTCCAATTAAATTGTCTATTTGTCCACTAATAGGTTTAACTATAACTTCAGGGTCAATAAGTCCCGTTGGTCGAATAATTTGTTCAACTATCTTTTTTGACTTTTCTTTTTCGTATTTTGCAGGAGTAGCACTTACAAATATGACCTGGTCTATTTTTTGTTCAAATTCTTCAAAATTTAAGGGTCTATTATCATAGGCTGATGGAAGCCTAAATCCATGCTCTATCAATGATGTCTTTCTTGATCTGTCTCCTGCATACATAGCTCTTACTTGTGGTAATGTTACATGTGATTCATCTATAACTAATAAAAAGTCTTTCGGAAAATAATCTATTAATGTAAAAGGTTTACTACCCGGTTTCCTACCGCTTATATGTCTTGAATAATTTTCAATGCCTTGGCAAAAACCTATTTCACGCATCATTTCAATATCGTAATTAGTTCTTTGCATTAGCCTTTGTGCCTCAACTAATTTATTTTGTGATTCTAATTCCGCAAGTCTTTCTTTTAATTCTTCTTGTATTGAAGATATTGCACTTTCCATCTTTTCTTTAGTTGTTACGTAATGTGAAGCCGGGAAAATAGCACAATGATTTCTTATACCTATTATTTCCCCCGTAACAGCATTTATCTCCATTATTCTTTCTACCTCGTCACCAAAAAATTCTATTCTTATAGCCCTCTCATTTGATGTTGAAGGAAATACTTCTACTACATCTCCACGCACCCTAAACTTGGCACGTGTAAAGTTAATGTCATTTCTTTCATACTGGATTTCAACAAGTTTTTTTAAAACATCGTCCCTATCCCTTATCATACCCGGTCTTAACGAAACTACAAGATTATTATAGTCTATGGGGTCACCTAAACCATATATGCATGAAACACTTGCAACAATAATTACATCTTTTTGTTCAAATAAGGCTGCTGTGGCAGAGTGTCTTAATTTATCAATTTCATCATTTATAGAAGCATCTTTTTCTATATAGGTGTCTGTATGTGGAATATATGCCTCCGGCTGATAATAATCATAATAGCTTACAAAGTATTCTACAGCATTATTGGGGAAAAACTCTTTAAATTCACTACATAATTGTGCCGCTAAAGTTTTATTATGTGCCAATACAAGGGTTGGTTTTTGAACCTCTTTTATTACATTTGCTATGGTAAATGTTTTTCCTGAACCCGTAACTCCTAATAATGTTTGTGCGGGATATCTTTGCCTGATACCATTACTTAATTCTTCTATAGCTATATTTTGATCGCCTTGTGGTTTATATTTAGATACTACTTTAAATTTTCCCATGTTTATTTTCACCTTTTTCCTTAGGAAGATTTAATCATTATAATATTTAAGCATAATAAAAACATATGAGAAGGTAAAAGTTTTCTCATATGTTTTTATTATAACATAATTATTTAGGAAAACAAACATATGTTTTGTTCGAAATTAATCTATTTGTTATTAGCTTTATCTCCTTTTTCTAATTTATATTTTTTGTTGCTATTATATTAATCCCTGTAGACAAGACATTCTTTATTACTATATCCCCAATATTTATAGGACCCTGTATACATAGGTTGTTAATCACTTCCATACATTTATTTAAGATTCCCTTTTGTAAAGGTTTTTCTGATTTTACCGGAAGCATGTTAAGCTCATCCTTATTATTTACTTTAACAGTTGTAGTAAGTGTTCTTACAGGGTTTAAACATTCTGATTTTGCATAATCTTTCCCTCGTTTGCACTTATTACCGCTTATCTCTCTAAGCTTACCTTTTTCTAATATTATTTCAAGTTTACACCCAATGGGACATGTAATACAAGTTAAATTTCTTTTTTCTATCACTTTTTCCCAACCTCCCCTAAAATATATTCTGCAGCATATTTTCCGGATATTTCAGCTTGTTTTGTTACATTATCAACTAAATCATGTACATATACAACATTTCCGCAAGCAAAAATCCCGTCTATTGATGTTTCTGTTGTATCTTTTATTAATGGTCCAGCAGTTATAGGGTTTATTTCTATACCTGCTTGTTTTGATAATTCATTTTCCGGTATTAAACCAACAGATAATAAAATAGTGTCAACTTCAATATATTTTTCTGTACCTGGTATCGGTTCTTTATTATCATCTACTTGTGCTATTGTTACTCCTGTTACCCTTTCCTTACCATATATGTTTGTAATTGTATGATTTAATTTTAATGGAATATTATAATCTTCTAAACATTGGACTACATTTCTTATTAAACCCCCGGGCTTAGAAAGAATTTCACATACTGCCTTTACTTCTGCCCCTTCTAAAGCCATACGTCGTGCCATAATAAGCCCTATATCTCCCGATCCAAGAATGATTACCTTTTTACCTGGTAAGTATCCTTCAATATTAACAAATCTTTGGGCTGTCCCTGCTGTGTAAATGCCTGCCGGACGTGATCCGGGAATATTAAGTGCCCCCCTTGGTCGCTCCCTACATCCCATAGCCAAAATAATAGCCTTGGCTTGAATTTTTAGTAAACCTTCTTTTTCATTTACAAGAGTAACTACTTTATTTATCCCAATATCTATTACCATGGTAGAAAGTTTTATTTTTATATCGGTATTTTTTAGCTGATTGATGTAACGCCATGCGTATTCCGGGCCTGTTAATTCTTCTCCAAATACATGTATACCAAAACCATTATGGATACATTGTTGTAAAATCCCACCTATTTCTTGATCACGTTCGATTATTAAT
>CAZRSG010000019.1:19084-21954 GCA_964602705.1 uncultured Oscillospiraceae bacterium | reverse complement strand
TCGACCCTAATATCAGATGCCTCCAATTGTTCTTGTAATTGTTTTACATATGCATGATGTTTATCAGCTATTGGAAGTATTTTTACTTGTACCGGTGAAAGCCATAATGGAAAAGCTCCTGCAAAATGTTCAATTAAAATTGCAATAAATCTTTCTATACTTCCAAATACTACCCTGTGTATCATTACAGGTCTGTGTTTTTCTCCATCTGCCCCTATATATGATAAGTCAAAACGTTCAGGCATTTGAAAGTCTAATTGTATTGTCCCACATTGCCAAGTACGACCTATACAATCTTGTAAATGAAAGTCGATTTTAGGACCATAAAAAGCCCCATCTCCTTCATTTAATTTATATTCCATGCCCTTTTCTTCCATCGCTTCTTTTAAGGCATTAATTGCTTGATCCCATTGTATGTCACTACCCATTGAATCTTCAGGTCTTGTAGAAAGTTCAACATGATAGGTAAAACCAAAAACTTTATAAAAATAATCAATTAAGTCTATAATATTTATAACTTCTTGTTTTATTTGTGATTCTTCCATGAACAAATGGGCATCATCTTGGGTAAAACATCGAACTCTCATTAAACCGTGTAGGGTTCCTGACATCTCATGACGGTGAACTAAACCTAATTCTGCTAATCTTTGGGGCAAATCCCTATATGAATGCATTTTTCTTTTATATGCCAACATACCACCGGGGCAATTCATTGGTTTAATAGCATAATTATTATCATCAACCTTTGTAAAGTACATATTTTCTTTATAATGATCCCAATGCCCTGATTGATGCCATAATTCCTCATTTAATATAACAGGGGTTTTTATTTCTTGATAGCCACGTTTTCCATGTTCAATTCTCCAAAAGTCTTCAAGTATATTCCTTAATACCATACCTTTAGGTAAAAAGAAAGGGAAACCCGGTCCTTCTTCAATTATTGTAAATAGATCTAATTCTTTGCCAAGTTTTCTATGATCTCTTTTTTTTGCTTCCTCTAACATATTAAGGTATTCATCTAAGTTGCTTTTCTTCGTAAATGCAGTTCCATAAATTCTTTGTAACATATTGTTTTTTTCGTTGCCCCTCCAATATGCACCGGCAACATTTAATAATTTAAAGGCTTTTATTTTTCCGGTAGTAGGAACATGGGGACCGGCACATAAGTCAACAAATTCTCCCTGTTGATAGAAAGATATTATGGAATCCTCAGGCAAATCATTTATTAATTCTATTTTATAATCTTCACCTTTTTCCCTCATATATTCAATTGCCTCAATTCGTGGTAGTTCAAATTTTTTTAATTCCAAATCTTCTTTTACTATCTTCTTCATTTCTTCTTCAATTTTTTCTAAGTCTTCTGGTGTAAAAGTTTGCTCAGAATCAAAATCATAATAAAAACCATTCTCTATCGCCGGACCAATTGCAAGTTTGGTGGCAGGAAATAGTCTTTTAACAGCTTGTGCTAAAATATGTGATCCTGTATGCCAAAAAGCGTGTTTTCCTTCTCCATCATTAAAGGTTAGTAAATTAACGTTTGCATCTTTTTCTAATTTATAAGATAAGTCTTTAACTTCACCATCAACTTCAGCAGCAAGAGCAACCCTTGCTAAACCAGCACTTATATCTTGTGCTACTTCTTTAATACTTGTTCCCTTTTTATATTGTTTTTCTGACCCATCTTTAAGAGTTACCTTTATCATTTTTTTCCTCCTTTTAACTATAAGCACCGTACATTATCTATTTTTAAAGCAATTATAAACAGCTTAAATATTAATTTGTTTTTAAATAAAATCCTATACTTTTATTATAAATATAGACACTATTATTGTCAACGATAACATTTTACTTGAGTTTTAAAGAATGATTGATTTATATTAAAATTAAGTTTATCTTCTACTATACTTAAACTTTTTTAATTAATAAGGTGAGTTGTTAAAATTTAAAAAACCATTAGCCTATGTGACATAAGAATTGCGGAAGGGTTTAGAACCCTTACCTACATATTATTGTCGTGGAAACTTTCGGGTGGACAGGATCGTCCACCCCTACATAGGTTAGGAATCCCATATGCTAATAAGATGTAGGATGGGTAAAGAATACAACTTTATATGTAGGGTAGGTGTCTTGTGTTTTAAATAAGTTTACATCTTTAGAGGTTTCTGCTATAATATGTTCATTAATAATTATAAATATTGGAGTGTGATTAAATTATCATTTTTAATTAAAGATAATTCATTAGTTTTATTTCAAGGAGATAGTATTACTGATAGGGGGCGTGATAGAGAAGACTTTAACAATCTTGGCTATGGCTATCCTATGATGGCTGCATCTTGGTTTTCTGCCCTATATCCGGAAAAAAAGGTTAAGTTTTTAAACCGGGGAATTTCAGGTGATAGGGTTGCTGATCTTAAAAATCGTTGGCAAAAAGATTGTTTGGATTTAAAACCTGATATCTTATCAATTCTTATAGGAATTAATGATTGCTTAAAAGATTCTAATAGTAGTGAAATAACTTCAGCAGATTCTTATAAGGCTGTTTATCACTATATACTAACACAGACCCGTAAAAGGTTTCCTAATATTCCTATTATTATTTGTGAACCCTTTGTCTTGCCTTATCCTGAAGACAGGAAAAAATGGAGAGTTAATTTAGACTCAAAAATTCATGTAGCAAGGGACTTAGCTGTTGAATTTAATGCTTTATATATTCCTTTAGATAGTATATTTGCACAGGCATCTACTAAATCTGATTACATTTTTTGGTCTTCTGATGGTGTGCATCCTACACCTGCCGGTCATGCACTAATTGCACAAAACTGGTTAAAAACTATTGGGGCTTAAAGTAATAAATTTTTAAAAAAAGGGAG
>CAZRSG010000019.1:0-19074 GCA_964602705.1 uncultured Oscillospiraceae bacterium | reverse complement strand
GTAGATACTATGAGAGTTAATGCAGAGATTGGTATTTTTGGAGGCTCCGGATTTTATTCCTTTTTTGATAATGCTGAGGAAATGGAACTTAAAACACCATATGGTAATCCAAGTGATAAGCTAACTATAGGTAAGGTGGAAGATAAAACTGTTGCTTTTCTGCCACGTCACGGTAAAAACCACCAATTTGCACCTAATAACCTGCCTTATAAAGCAAATATATATGCAATGAAAATGTTAGGTGTTAAAAGTATTATTGCACCAAGTGCATGTGGTAGTCTCCAGGAATATATTAAACCCGGTGACTTTGTTATTTGCAATCAATTTATTGATAGGACTAAAAGTAGGGAGGATACTTTTTTTGATGGAGGGCAAGTTCAACATATTAGTGCAGCCAATCCATATAATGAGGATTTAAGAATGCTTGCAATTAATTCAGCTGAAGAATTAAGTATTCCTGTCCATAAGACCGGTACTGTTGTTGTTATTGAAGGTCCTCGATTTTCCACTAAGGCTGAAAGTCAGTGGTTCAGTAAAATGGGATGGGAAGTTATTAACATGACACAATATCCGGAATGCTATCTTGCCTTAGAAATGGGTATACCATATGTTAATATCTCCCTTATTACTGATTATGATGCCGGTCTAGATGGCAACACAAATATAAAACCGGTTACCCATGAAGAAGTATTAAAAGTTTTTAATAATAATTTAGAAAATGTAAAAAGTTTAATAAGGACTATGATTAAAAGTATCTAATTGATTTATATGGTGATTGATTGTTTATTTATGTATAATATGATTTAATGCATTATAAACTTCATCAATAGTTACATCAGTTACTTGTATAACTTCACCTAATCTTATAGGCAAGATAAATTTTAGCTTGCCTTTTTCTTTTTTCTTATCTTTCTGCATTTCTTTATAAATTTGTTCATCATCAATATCTTCTACCTTTATTGGTAAGCCCATCTTTTTTAATAGACTTATAATTCTTTCATATTCATCATTGGAAATCAACTTTCTTTTTAAAGATATATATACTGCTGCAACCATACCAATTGAAACACATTCACCATGTAACAAAGAAAAATCAGATGCACTTTCTATTCCATGCCCTATAGTATGTCCAAAATTTAATATCGCCCGCAAACCTTTTTCCTTTTCATCTTCTTCCACTATTTGAGCTTTTATAAAACAATTCTTATATATAAGTTCTTTTAATATATCATGCTTTAATAATTGTATATTATCAATATTATTTTCTATAAATTGAAAGAGCCCTAAATCATAGATTATTCCATGTTTAATTATTTCTGCCATCCCGGATATAAACTCTCTTTTATTTAATGTCTTAAGGGCATTTACATTCGTAAAAACAAAAATAGGTTGATAAAACGCACCAATGATATTTTTACTTTGTTGAAAATCAACGCCAACTTTTCCACCTACACTACTATCTACCTGTGCTAATAAGCTTGTAGGTACTTGAGCAAACCTTATGCCCCTCATGTAAGTTGCAGCTACAAATCCTGCTATATCTCCTGTAACTCCTCCCCCTAAAGCTATTATCAGTGAACTTCTATCCATTTCAAGCTGCAAACATTTATCATAAATTGATGATACTGTGCTTAACAGCTTGTTACTTTCGCCGGCAGGAAATATATATTTATCTACATCTACATTTACCTTATATTTAGTTAATATGTCCATAAGTTCATTCCCATAATAACTATTTACATTGGAATCTGTTATAAGAAGTATTTTAGATATATCCTTATATTCTTGTAGTGTATAAATAATCTTTTTAAATTCTCTTTCTATTATTATGGGGTATTGTCTTTTTGTTTCTTTAAGATTTATGCTTAGATTTTTCAAAATATTATTACCACCTTGTACAATATATTGGGATGGATATTTTATATATCAGTCTTCATTTTCTGAATTAAAGTCTTTAAATATTTCCAATTGTGAATATAGCATTGACTCTGCCTTTGCTTTAAAGACATTAATATTTCTTTTTATTTGTTCATACCTATAGGTCATTTTTTTAATTTCTTCCTCTGCACCATCTATAATTTTAGCTGCTTTGATTTCTGCTTCTTTTATTATATTTTCAGCTTTTGAATGGGCATTATTTTTTATATCTTCACCCGTATTTTGGGCTACTATTAAAGTGTTTTGCAATGTTTCTTCCATAGACTTATATTGCTGTATTCCTTCATTTAAAGCTGCTACCTTATCTTTTAATTCGATATTTTCCCTGTATAATTGCTCATAGTCTTCTACTATTTTTGTTAGGAATTCCTCAACATCAAGTTCATCATAGCCGAATATCTTTTTCTTAAATACTCTGTTTTCAATATCTAATGGTGTTATCATATGTTCATTCCTCCCATGTCATATATTACCCCGTGCTTTATAGACTAACACTTAGAACCTAATATAATTGCTTACTAATGTTATAAGCACTTGTATAAAAAAATAGGCTATTATAGGCGAAAAATCTATCATAAATCCGCCCCCCATAGATGATCTGTTAATTATTTTTCTGATTGGTTCAAGTATGACATCTGTAATATTATATACAAATAATATTATTGGCTGGCTTTTATCGATAGGTAACCAAGATATAATTACACGTGCAAAAATCAAGTATAGGGTTACTTTTAAAAGAAAAACTAATGAATATTGTATTATCATATGTACCCTCCAATAAATATAAGAATGTCTATTTTTAAATGTTTTTTTATAAGGACCATGGGAATACACCCTTACTCCTTAACTCGTCTTTAAAGTCACCCATTATATTAACATTATATGGTGCTATTAAAAATATATCACTTGCTACCTTTTGTATGCTTCCATCAAGAGCATATACTGTTCCGCTTAAAAAGTCTATTACCCTTCTTGCTATGTCTTTTTCAAGTAACTCAAGATTAATAACTACAGGTTTTTTACTTTTAAAATGATCCGCTATATCTTGTGTTTCATCAAACGTTTCAGGCTGTATAACTACAACTTGTAATTGTGTTGTAGCATGAATATTAACAACCTTACTTTTTTTTGAGGAAGTTCTGCTTGAAAATTCCGGTTGACTAATATTCTCCTCATAAAGTTCTCCTTGTTCTGTTTCTTCTTGCTCATCCAAGCCTACAAAGTTTAACATCTTATTTATTATATTACTCATGTCTTATCCTCCTATTTATTATTTTATCTTTTGCCAAACAAGGCAGTACCAATTCTAATAATATTAGCTCCTTCTTCTATAGCAACTACAAAATCTCCCGACATTCCCATAGAAAGATTATTCATATAAACATTATCATAGTTTTTGGCTTCAATGTCAATGGATAACTTCTTTAATTTTCTAAAATATTTTCTGGAATCTTCCGGATTATTTGAATATGGTGCTATTGTCATTAATCCGGTTACTTTTATGTTTTGTAATTTCGAAATTAAATTTATTAAGTCATCGCATTCTTCTATGCTTATTCCAAACTTACTTTCCTCTTTAGCAAGATTCACTTGAACCAAAATATCCATTATCTTATTTATTTGTTTTGCCCTTTTATCTATTTCTAATGCTAATTTATAAGAATCTACAGAGTGAATTAAATCCACCTTATCTATTATGTTCTTTACTTTATTGGTTTGTAAATGGCCAACAAAGTGCCATTTAACTTTACTGTTTTCTTTCTCTACTTCAGGATGTTTTTTACATAATTCTTGGACTTTGTTTTCTCCTAAATCATTTATTCCAAGTTTATTGGTTTCAATCATAATCTTATATGGTATGGTTTTTGTAATAGCTACAAGGGTAACTTTATTTGCATCTTCACCTATCTTTTTACTTGTCTTTTTAATCTGCTCCTTTATGTCATCAATATTTTTTTTAATGAAATCCATTGTTCCCCTTCCTTTTAGGCTTAAATTTTACTTTATCTTATTATTTTGCCATCCTCTATATCATTATTAGACTTTATTATAATTTCATCATAAAGTAATAAGTTTTTATTTTTTGTATTATCTTCTTTTGCTATAGCAAAAGAAGAGTCTTTAAATAATATATCAAGTTCCCTAAACCTTGCAATCCTATCTTTAACAATATAGACACCTGTTTCCCCATCTTTAACCCTAATAGCAGATAAAGGAACTTTAAACCCTGAATATGAATTTTTTATAATATCAAAGTTAATTTTCCTTGTTTTATAGATTAAATCTATACATTTATTAAGTATTAATGTTACTACTATTTTACCTTTTTCTTCTTCCGACATATAATAAACTTTACAATTAGTCTCCACATTATCAATATCCCTAAACCTTATTCCTAAATTATCACCTACTGATATAGACTCTGCTTCTTTTAAATCCATAATAAAACTAATATACCATTCAAAATTATCAATAATTTTTGCAGTAGGGTTTTGGTGATCATCTTGTTCAAGACTTTTGGGTTTAATATTGTCTAATTCCTGAAATTCTTTTGGTGTAAATTTTTCAATATTTTCACCATTTAAAATTTGTTCAAATCCGTCAATCTTAAATGAAAGGAGGCCAGCTATATCTGAATATAGGTCTGTTTTTTTTTCATTTATTAGTGCCTCATATTTTTGTTTTTCTTGTTTTAGTAGGTCCAAATTATAGCCACTTGAACCTTTTTCTCCACTAATAACCTGTCTTTTTTCAATTATTATATTAATATCATCTTTTATTTTAGATATTTTTGATGTTTGATGGTTATATGACAAGTCTATAATTTCATTGGCTTTATTATTTATTAGTCCTTCTATTTTCTTTAAATCTCCTGCAAATAAGTCAGTTTGTATTTGATTTCTATTTATATCAGCTATTCTTTCATTTAAAACTTTTATATTTTCATGAATCTTTGAATCAATATCCTCTTTATAAATTGTTGCTATCTTCATACCTTTAGATATTTTTTCCCCTTCTTTAGCTACTTCTTCAATAGTTCCGTGAGTTTCAGAATATATAAGGCTTTCCTTAAAAATTATATATCCTGAAGAATTAATACTATCCTCTAATTCTCCAAAGTTAACAATATATGTTTTTATAGGGGTTCTTATGTAAACAATAAAGCTCCATATGTAAACTGCAAGAAAAGAAAATATTATTAACTTTGTTCTTTTGTTCATCATAATTCCTCTTTCAATTTTAAATAAATATCATGGAAATGATTATCACCATGACAAGATAATTTTCAATGGTGGAGGCGACGGGAATTGAACCCGTGTCCGAAAATAAATTCATACAAATTTCTCCGAGTGCAGTAAGTGATTTAAATTTCCCTCCACTGTACACCCACTTACAAGTTTACAGTTTCAGTAGCTTCATTTTTCATGCTTAGCTCAAAGCTTTGCTAAGTCACGGTCACCGCTAATCGACGCCCAATCTTAGGTCGCGGTAATCCTAAGTTGAACGGCTGCCCTTAATTAGGCAGCAAATGCTAAATTATCTTCAGCTTTTATATTTAAGTTTTCAGGTTTTTAAGTGGCCCTGACCACTCCTCGCTACTTGTACTTCATTACTCCCGTCGAAACCATTACGCCCCCATATATAATTTGGTAAAATCACTTATATCAAATATTGGTTTTCTTCTTTGATTGTCCTATCCATATTTCTTTTTGCATCCCTATCTGCAATATCAGCCCTTTTATCATAAATCTTTTTCCCTTTAGCCAATGCTAACTCTATTTTTACCAATGAGCCTTTAAAGTATACTTGTAATGGAATTAAAGAAAATCCCTCTTGTTGGGTTGCCCCTATAAGTTTATTAATTTGACGGCGATGCAAAAGTAATCTTCTATGCCTTAATGGATCTTTATTATATATATTTCCTTGCTCATAAGGGCTTATATGCATGCTTTTTAATATTACTTCCCCATTATCAACACTTGCATAGCTTTCCCTTATATTTACTTTACCTTGTCTTATAGATTTTACTTCTGTGCCATGCAATTCTATTCCGGCTTCGTATATTTCTTCAATAAAATATTCATGTCTTGCTTTTCTGTTTTTAGCAATGACTTTAATATTGTTTTCGCTCATCTGACTACACCTACTTAATTTTCTAAATATAAAAATCCTACCTATTCTTATTAAATAGGCTTGTAATACTTAGCTATCATCAATTAATTAATTTAATTATATCATTTTTTATAAAAAAGTCAATTTAAATTAAATTCAATCTCTGTAATTTTATCCCACCACCTTGTCTCAATTATAATAAAGAATATTTTTTTATTGTTTTGAAAAGAATATATTTTGAAAGGAGTGTTTAATAATATGTTTATTATCTTTTTTAGGACGATTTTTTTATATGCACTTGTTATAGCAGCATTACGTGTTATGGGAAAGCGACAAATCGGAGAGTTACAACCATCCGAATTGGTAGTAACAATAATGATATCTGAGCTGGCTGCAATACCTATGCAAGCAACTGCTATTCCATTAATTAATGGAATAGTTCCTATATTAACACTTATAATAGCTGAGGTTGTATTATCTTTTACAATACTTAAAAATAAAAAAATAAGGAAGGTTATTAGCGGTAGTCCCAGTATTCTAATAAGAAATGGTAAAATTGACGAGGGTGAGATGGCCAAGCTAAGGTTTAATATCTCTGACCTTTTAGAGGAGCTTCGTTTAAAAAATTATCCCAATGTTACAGATATTGAATTTGCAATACTTGAAACAGGTGGTCAATTAAGTGTAATTCCCAAGTCACAAAAAAAGGCTGCAACACCTGAAGATTTAAATATCTCAACAGAATATGAAGGTTTACCTCTTCCTCTTATAATTGATGGTGAGATTAACTATGATAGCTTAATTTTTGCTAAATTAGATCAAAGGTGGCTTGAAACAGAGTTAACTAATGCTAATATTCACAGTATTTCCGATGTGTTTTTTGCTAGCCTTGATACTAAAGGACAACTTTACTTTCAATTAAAGGAAAGATAGAAAGGGTGAGAAAATGAGATCTTTAAAAATATCTATTGGACTATTAATTATAATCCTAATAAGTTCCTTTATATATATTGTTTCCTTAAATAAAAAGTCAAAACAATTCACTATCAATATACATGTGCTTGAAGAAATGGTATCTAATAATGACTGGGATAATGCAAAAAAACAATTAATATCTATGGAAAAAGATTGGGGCAAAACAGAACGTTGGATGACTACTTTAATAGATCACCAGGAAGTAGACTCTATTAACCTATCATTAGTTAGGCTATCCAGGTATTTGCAGTATGAAGAAGTCAGTGATTTAATGGTAGAGTGTGCTACATTAAGGTTACTTATTGAGCATATTCCTAAAAAAGAAAAATTTAATCTTTCTAATCTATTTTAAAATTTTTTATATATAATATCAGGTGGTCTAATATAGCCACCTGATATTGTGTAATTATCTTCTTTTAGATAATTCCTGATATATTTCTTTAAGCGTAACTTTCTGTTCTACAAGTAGGACTAATAAGTGGTAAACTAAGTCTGCAACTTCATATATAATTTCTTCTTTATTATTATTTTTTGCTGCAATAATAACTTCTGCTGATTCTTCCCCTACCTTTTTTAAAATTTTATCGAGTCCTTCTTTAAATAAGTAGTTTGTATATGAACCCTCTTTAGGATTTTCAATTCTATCTTCTATTATTTCATATACTTCTTGTAAGACTTGTGATTTTATATATTCATTAACGGTTTCATCTGTAAAAGAGTCTTTTTCTATATCATATTTTCTGTAAAAACAGCTATAGTTATTAGTATGACATGCCGCTTCTACCTGTTCTACTTGTATAAGTAAACAATCTTCATCACAATCTATATTTATCTTTTTTACATATTGATAATGAGATGACTCTTCTCCTTTAGTCCAGAGTTTCTGACGGCTCCTACTCCAAAATGTTGTTTTCCCTGTAGATATTGTTTTTTTAATAGATTCTTTATTCATATATGCCATCATCAAAACAAGACCTGATTTATGGTCCTGTATAATTGCAGGAATAAGACCATCTTTATCAAATTTTAATTTTTCTATTATCTTCATATTATGTATTTCACCCCTTATATTTATATCCTTACTTTTATTCCCTTCTTTATAAGATACTCTTTAACTTCCCGAATTTCTAATTCCCTATAGTGAAATAATGAAGCTGCGAGCATTGCACTTGCACCACCCTTATTAGCTACGTCATAAAAATGACTTAATTCTCCTGCTCCACCTGATGCAATTACCGGTATGGATAGCTTGGATGTTACTGCATGAGTTAATTCTATATCATAACCACTTTTTGTGCCATCACAATCCATGCTTGTTAATAAAATTTCACTTACCCCATATCTTTCAACTTCAATAGCCCATTCTATTAGATCTTTTTTTGTATTTTTCTTTCCGCCATTTATATAAACTTCCCATCCTTCCTCTAAATGCTTCTTTTTCCCATCAATAGCTAATATAACTTTTTTACTGCCATATTTAGATACTAAGTCTGAAATTAGGGTTGGATTTTTTACGGCGGCAGAATTAACTGATATCTTGGATGCTCCGGCTTTTATAATATATTCCGCATCCTCTATAGTATTTATCCCGCCCCCAACGGTAAATGGAATATTTATATTCTTTACTATTTCCTTTATAATTCCTATTGTAATATCTCGGTCTTCTTTACTTGCACTAATATCAAGTAATACTAATTCATCGGCACCGGCATTATTATATGCTATAGCTATTTCAACTGGGTCACCCGCATCTTTTAAGCTAACAAAGTTTACTCCTTTTACTAGCCTACCTTTACTTATATCTAAACATGGTATAATTCTTTTATATGACATAATATATTTCCTTTCTTTATAAGCTTATTTTATCCTTTTAGCCATTTCTATTGCCTCTTTTAGATTAACATCTTCTGTATATAGTGCCTTGCCTATAATTACCCCTTCTACAGGTGTTTCTTTTAAGTCCTCTATATCCTTTGTCTTGCTAATGCCACCAGAAGCAATAATACTAACATTAACCTTTGTTGCCATCTCCTGCATTGCACTTATATTAGGACCTATTAACATTCCATCCCTTCCTATATCAGTATATATTATAGTTTGTGCCCCCATAGCTTCAACCTTTTTCCCTAAATTTATAGCTGTAATTTCACTTATTTCTTCCCAACCTTCTGTTGCTACTTGTCCATCTTTAGCATCTATTCCAATAACAATCTTATCCTTATATTTTCTTATGGCTTCTTCTACTAAAGATTGATTTTTCATTGCTGCTGTTCCAAGAATAAGGCGGTTTACACCTAAGCCTAATAGGTCTTCAATATTATCCATACTGCGTATTCCACCACCCAATTGTATTGGAATATTTATAGAACTGGCTATTTTCTTTATAATTTTATAATTTACTAATTTACCTGATACTGCACCGTCTAAATCAACGATATGAACATATTCTGCCCCTAACCCTTCCCATTTTTTTGCTATATTAATAGGATTATCAGAATATACAGTAACCTGTTTAAAGTCTCCTTGAACAAGTCTTACACATTTTCCTTGTTTTATATCTATTGCAGGATATATTATCATCTTTTAAAACCACCTTTTTAGCTTTTATCCTATATTATCTTACCATATTTTATCTTATTTTATTTTATTTTATTTTATCTTTTATCTTTTTTACTATATCCATAATTCTTTCCTTCTCGACTTTCATGCTAACTCTGTTTACAACTAATCGTGCACTTATGTCGCAAATTTCTTCAATTATGACTAAATCATTTTCTTCAAGAGTTTTACCACTTTCAACAATATCAACTATAACTTCAGATAGACCAACTAATGGGGCAAGTTCAACCGAACCATTTAATTTAATTATTTCAATTGTTTGTCCCTTTTTTCTATTAAAATAACTTTTTGCAATTTCGGGGTATGTAGTAGCAACCCGTTTATTATTAAAGTTTTCTAATCCGTCCTTTACACTTTTAGGACCTGCTACGACCATTTTACATTTTGCCAAGTTTAGGTCTATCATTTCATATAAGTTTCTTCCTTGTTCAAGTAAAGTATCTTTTCCCACTATTCCTATATCAGCAGCCCCATATTCGACATATGTAGGCACATCAGATGCTTTTACCATAATAAATTTAATTTTTTTCTCATTATCAGTAAATATAAGTTTTCTTGACTTTTCCTTTATTTCACTGCAATCAAAGCCTATAGATTGAAATATTTCTACTGAAGTGGTTGCCAACCTGCCTTTTGCAAGTGCAATGGTAATATACCTCATAAATTCTCACCACCTAAACATTTAATTATTGGTTAAAAAATTCTAATCTTCTCCTAATAGGTCCATTATTGTAGTTTCTACTTTTTCTTCTGTTAAAATGTTATATAATTGTATCTTTTCATCATCATAAACACTTATAACTCCATTAATATTTTTATCGTTAGCATATGATATTATCTTGTCAAAATTATATGGTTCAAGAAACATTTCAATAACCAGACCTTGTTTTCTTAATTGGTCAGCAATTTGAAAGGCTGTCTTCCTTCCTTTTTCATGATAGGCTATTAGACTGTCAATCTTCCATAGTTGAAAATCTATATCTTGACCCTTTAGTGCTAATAGTAATCTATTTATACCTATTGCTACCCCCATTGCCGGAAGGTCCTTACCAAATTCACTTATTAGCCTATCATATCGTCCACCTGAACATACAGGAAATCCTAAGCCATGAGTAAAACCCTTAAATATTATTCCGGTATAATAATTAATGCTTTGTACCATACCTAAATCTATAGAAATATATTTTTCTAATCCATAATCTACAAGAATGTCATAGACCAAACGTAAATTTTTTAGTGCATTTAAAGAACGTTTATTTTTTGTAAGCTTTTCCATCCTATCTATTATTTCAATTTCACCAAATAATGTAGGAATATTAATTATAACTTTTTTTAATTCTTCAGATAAATCATATTCTTGTAGTAATTGTTCTATAGCTAATGAATTTTTACTATCAATTAGTAACCTTATTTCTTCAACTATCTCCCTTTTTAATTTCGATTCTTCCATTAGTCCTTTAAAGAATTCGACTTGACCAATTTCTATTTGAAAATTAGTAAGCCCTGATGCTATTAAGGACTTAATGGCTATTGCTATCACTTCCGCATCTGCTTCCGGTGTGTTAATCCCAATTAATTCAATCCCTGCCTGGGTAAATTCCCTTAGTTTACCACCTGAATAAAAATCATTATATCTAAATGCATTCCCAATATAATATAATCTATTAGGTAAAGTAGCGTTTTTTAGTTTGGTTCCCATAATTCGTGCTATGGGCATTGTTATGTCCGGTCGCAGAACAAGTATTCTTCCTTGGTTATCAAAAAACTTAAACATGTCTTCTTGTGTTATAGACTCTGATGCCCCTGAAAAAACATCATAAAATTCTAAACTACCGGGCTCAATCTCGTAAAAACCAAAATGTTTAAAGGTACTTGCTATCTTACCTTGCAGGTCTTTCTTTGCATAACATTCTAATTCCAAAATATCTTGAACCCCATCCGGTGTATGTTGTTTCCATTTTTTCATTATATCACCTCTCTTATTTTAACCTGGTAAAGTGTTAAATCACTAAAGTATATTTATTATAATATTTGCTTATTCATTTGTCAATATTATAAAAGCTGAAATGTAAAGTCAGAAGTTGAGGATCAGAAAAATAAACTGCTTATACCCTAAAATAGTAAGGTTGGCTTTAAGAATATTTTAAAATACGGTTAAGGGTTTTATTATAGCAAAGTTCTAATTTATTAAAATCCATATTAGGTATATAATATTTTTCTAATTCTGAATGTTTCTCACTCGCTTTTTTAATCATATATATTGCTCTATTTATTAATTCATCAAACAACTTTTCATTATAATCTAATGTTTCACAATTTTCTATGATATAGGATTTATTTAAGTATTTTTTTAAATCTATATTTATACAGTTTTCTTTATTAGATTCATTTTCAACTTCTACTAAATGATATTTATTAGATGTTATAAAAGCCAAGTCTAATTCTTTAATAATAATATGTTCAATTTTCCTATCGGGTTTAATAGGGCAGTAATATAATTCAATATCTAAGCCTTTTGATAAAGCCATTTCTTTAATATTTGAAAAAAATGTATCGTTAGCCCTTCCATTAATACCATTAACAATATATGTTTTGTGACTTTCTTTTAAAATTGTATCGAGAAAATTCACTAAACCTTTTGGTGTAATAGCACTACAAAATAACCTTCTTATCCTTGATGATTTATTTTCAAGTGGTAAACCTTTAAATTCTTTTTCATATATATTTTTTAATTCTTTATATATACCGGAAATGTTTATTTTCTCATTATATATGGTAAGATTATCGTCATATATGTGTTTGGCTGCTGCAAGGTATTTGTATGCCCTATTAAAAAAAATAGGTTTTTGATTATTAAGTCGCATTATTTCATCTTTATTTCTTTTTAAAGATTCTTCATTCAAATAATCACCTAAGTATAAAATTTCATCTACAATTCCCAGGTTTTTAGGATCTATAATGTGTGGGGAAGTAGCATCAAATAGGGCTATGTTTAACTCTTTTATAAGTATACCATCAATCGAATCAGGGTCCGATGCACAGTGCATATATTCAATTTTATAACCTTTATTAAACATTTCAAGTGCTATCTTTTTCATAAATGTTGATTTTCCTGTTCCCGGACCTCCTTTTATACAAATAATCTTTTTAGCTTCTTCTGGTTTTAATATATCATCGAAGTAGGAATAGAATCCTAAGGGTGTGTTCCCACCCGGAAAGACGTGTTTACCTTGCATAATATTAGACATCTGTAACCAGCTCCTTATTCTTTTTAAAATAGATTCATATCTTATTTTTATGCATCTATTTAGATTATACGCATTATATTAAAGTATTATTAATTTAAAATAAGGAGTTATAAGTTAGATATTAACTTGCTGATCTGTTTCTGTTAATCTTTGTGATAATTTTGTGTTTCGTTCTATAGTTTTATTGTTTCTAACTGCAAAACCTATAGCCTTTTTTGTACCTATGAGAACTAGAATATTTTTAGCCCTTGTAATACATGTATAGAGTAAGTTTCTTTGTAACATTATATAGTGCTGCATTGTTATTGGTGCTATGACAACCTTGTATTCGCTTCCTTGACTCTTATGTATAGTTGTCGCATATGCAAGCACTAATTCATCTAATTCAGTTATATCATACCCTATGCTATTCCCATCAAAATTTATATTTAAGGTTTTATCTTCATTATTTATGGATATAATTCTACCAACATCACCATTAAATACATTTTTATCATAATTGTTTTTTATTTGCATCACTTTATCACCAAGTTTATAAGTTATTCCCCCATATGTAACAGAAACATGGTGGCTATTAAGGGTTTTTTGCAATATTTCATTAAGTTTATTTATCCCTACTTCCCCACGAGTCATGGGTGATAAAACTTGAATATCATCTATTGGGTCAACTTTATAATAGCTTGGTAACCTTTTGAAACATAATTGCTTTATTTGTTCTACAATTTCTTGAGGATCTTCTTCTTCAATATAGAAAAAATCGTTCCTATTACTGTTTTTTAAAATTGGGAAGTCTCCCTTGTTTATCCTATGTGCATTTTTTATTATCATACTGCCTTGTGCCTGTCGAAAAATTCTTTCTAACTTTACTGTCTTAATTTGTTCTGAATCTATAATATCTTTAAGTACATTACCCGGTCCAACTGAAGGTAGTTGATCAATATCTCCTATAAGAATTATAATTGTATTATTTTTAACTGCCTTTAATAAGTTGTACATTAAGGTGATGTCTACCATTGAAACTTCATCTATAAGTACAGCATCACAATTTAATGGATTTGTATTATTTCGTTTATATCCTTCTTGCGGACTATATTCTAAGAGCCTATGTATAGTTTTTGATTGCATACCTGTTGCTTCTGCCACCTTTTTTGCTGCCCTTCCTGTTGGTGCAGCTAATAAGACCTTAGCTCCCATCTTTTCAAATACATTAATTATACCAAGTGTTGTGGTAGTCTTACCGGTTCCCGGTCCACCTGTTAAGACCATTATTTTAGAATATACAGATTCTTTAATGGCTTTAACTTGTATTTCATCATATTGTAATGCACATTCTTCCTGAACTTGTTTTAATATTAAATCAATATTAATGTTATTAAATTCACTTTTACCCTTTTTTATTTCCTTTAATCGTCTTGCTACACCAATTTCACTATAATATAAGGCTGGTAAATATAAGCCTTCGTCATCCAAAATTATAGATTTATCTTCAATCATTTCTTCAATTGTAGTAATTATATCGGGGACTTCTATTTCAAGCATTTCAATTGCTTCGGGTATAAGTTGCTCCCTTGTAGCAAAACAATGACCGTCATTCGATAATTGATTTAGTATATATATTATACCAGCCCGGCAACGTTCGTATGAATTAAAATCAAAGCCTATTTGCCGTGCAATTTTATCAGCTGTCTTAAATCCAATTCCCCATATATCATCTGCTAATCTATAAGGATTTTCTCTAACAATACTAATACTTTCATTCCCATATGCTTTATATATTTTTACAGCATATGCAGTTGATACTCCTTGACTTTGCAAAAATATCATTACATTCTTTATCTCTTTTTGTTCCTGCCAGGCTTCTTTTATCATTTCTACCCTTTTCTTGCCTACTCCTTCAACTTCAAAAAGCCTATCGGGTTCTTCTTCAATAATTTTTATAGTGTCTTCTTTAAAATGTTTTACTATTCTTTTGGCATTAACCGGTCCTATGCCTTTTATAAGACCGCTACCAAGATACCTTTCTATTCCGGCAATTGTAGCGGGTAATGTTTCTTCATAAGAGTCTACAATAAATTGTTTTCCGAATTTACTATTATGTTTCCACTCACCTTTTAACTTAACAACCGAACCAACATTAATGGCATTCATATTACCCACAATAGTAATAAGTTCACTAAAACCTCTGGATTTTATCTTAATAACACTAAAACCATTTTCCGGATTTACAAAGGTAATACGCTCAACTACGCCACTTATTTGCTTTAATACAGTCATTCATTACCACCTTCCCACATCTGCTTGTCTTATTATACCTTGGAATAAATATTTAACCTTTATATTTTACCATAGCAGGCAACAATTTCTCCAAAGTATAATGTGTGATAATCATTATTTGAATACCATTTATCTATACAAGCTATATCAAGCTCTTCAAGCTTCATATCTTGTTTATATAGTATCTTACATTCGTAATACATATCACAACCATCTATAATTGGTGTATCAATAACTTTTCCTTTTAATGTTGTTAAGCCTAAATCTTTAAATTTATTAGTATCTTTGCCGGATTTACTACCACAATAAGCTAATTCCTTTTTATAGTTTTCAAAAGGTACACTAACAGTAAACTCATTACTTGCTTCAATTAAATTATGTGAGTACCTGGATTTTCTCACAGGCACTATGAATATAGGTTTTCCCCACATATAACCAATAAATCCCCAACCTATTGTCATAGTATTAGGAACATCTGCCTCTACAGTTAAGAAAACTCCACCTTTTTTTAACTTTTCATTTACCTTGCTAATATACTTATCATAATTAATATCCTTTAACATAAATTTATCTCCTCTTCTTTATTTATTATAATACTAATAATAAATTATTTAAGGTTATTTATTATATGTATTGATAGGGCAAAAGTTGCATAATTACCATACTGTACTAGAATTTTCATTAATAACTTTATTTATAATTATAGCATATTACTTTATAAATTTCTATAATTCCAAAATATAGGTAGGAATAATATGAAATTATATTTACAAATATACAATAAATATGATATATTTTAAGTATAATAGAAATTTTTGAATTATTTCAATATAATTCCTATATAATAATATACAAGGAGGTGTTTAAATGTTTAGAAAGACTTTAGTTAGCATATGTAAAATATGTGTATTGTGTATTATTTGCCTTATTGTATTGCTAACAAGCCTTGTATGCCATATATTTATCAGCAATAATAAAGTTCAAATTAACAATTATTCTATTTACTCAGATAAGCTTCCATTTATCTTTAATGATTATAAAATAGCCTTAATTACAGATTTCCATAATTCTGATAATGCCAATAAGATTATTGATAAAACTAAGGAAATATCACCAATGATTACTGTAATAGTTGGCGATATTATAAATATGAATGATACTATTTTTAATAATGTAGAAATATTATTAAACGGACTTTTAAAAATTTCACCTGTCTATTTTACATCCGGTAACCATGAAACTTGGTCTAAAAATGAAGATGAAATATTAAATTTTATAAAGTCGACGGGAACTATCGTTTTAAATGATGAAGTTACGGAAATAAAATATAAAAATCAGGCAATTAATCTAATAGGCTATAAAGATATAATATATTCTGATGATAATATGAGATTTGATATATTAAAAAAAGAACTTAAAGATTTATATAATAAAATTGAAAATAAACATTTATTCAATATATTACTCTTTCACAGGGCTAATTATTTTGAAATTATAGCAGAAGAATCTTTTGATTTAACTTTATCAGGTCACCTACACAATGGGCATATTAACTTGCCTATCATACAGAAAAGAATTTTATTAAAAAATGTCAACAGTGCTAATTATACATCAGGATATTATAGGATAGAAAATTCACAAATGATTATAAGTAAAGGAGCTGAAAAAAATTACCGACATCCAAGGGTACTCAATTCTCCTGAGGTGGTAGCAATCACTTTAAAAAGCTTAAAATAATTAAGATTAATATTTATTATAAATCTCAATTGTATCACCAACACCACAAATTAAACATTTATCACCTAAAAAACGTTGTAATTCACAAGTTGCATTAAACCCCGTACAGTGTAATGGTACAACCTTTTCTATATTTAAATCTAATATATGTTGAATTGTCATTTGTAGCCGTATAGGACTAACATCTTCCAAATGCATTCCGGCAATTAATGAAGATATTTGTTTTTTAGGAAACATCTTTTTTACATATTTTAAGGCATTTATAACTCCGGGATGACTACATCCTAAAAAAACATTTAATTTGTTATCTTCTTCAATAATTAACATTTGTTCATCTAATATCATATCGTGAGTATATTTACCGTCTATTTTAACAAAAAACTGTTTTGGTACTTCTTCAATTTGTGTTGTACTTGGAATTTCCCCCAAAATAGTGATATCATTTTCAATCCTTGTAATCTTTTTATTAAAAATTAATTTATTTTTTAACTTTTTTATCTCTTCTAATGACCAAGGGACTCCTACATATCTATATTTATCACCTTTTTTTGATACTGCATACTTATCTAATAAAGCCTCTTTATGTATATATATATTAGGAATACCTTTCCCTCCATTTGTTGGATAGGATAATAATCCCCCACAGTGATCATAGTGCCCATGACTTAGTATTATATAATCAGTTTTAGTAAGGTCAAGGTCCATTTCCTTAGCATTATGCAAAAACATAGATGTTTGCCCGGTATCAAAAAGGATTTTTTTGTTGTCTTTTTCTATCCATAAAGACAAGCCATGCTCTGCCTTAAATCCTCGTTTTCTAACAATATTATTTACAAGTATATGTACCTTTAGCATTAGCAAAACTCCCTATAATATAAATTAATGGGTCTTATATTAAGTATAAGTTTACTATCAGTCTATAGGATAATACAAACCCTGTTTTTATTATAATATGGTTATGAACATATGTCAATTAATTAAATAGTTTCCTTAAATATATGATTTTAATTAGTTATTGTCTCCATGCCTATATCATTATATTAGTTTTCAAATGGTGCTATTGCCCTTTCTAAAATTCCATTAACATATGAAATTAAAACACCATAATTTATAATAGGGATGTTAGCTTCTTTTGCTTGATTAATTCTGCTAAGCATCTCTTTTCTATTTATCATACAACCCCCACAATGTATAATTACTGCATATTCTTTAATGTTTTTATTAAAATTTCCACCAGCTATATTATAAAATTTGAGTTTCTTTCCGGTCTTTTTTGTTAGCCAATTGGGAATTTTAACCCTTCCAATATCGTCCTCTTGAGGGTGATGTGTACAGGCTTCAGCAATTAATACTTTATCACCATCCTTTAAATTCTTTAGAGCCTTGGTACCTTCCACTAGAACTTTTAAATCTCCTTTTTCTCTGGCAAATATTATAGAAAATGAGGTAAGTAATACATCATCAGGTATCTTTTTAATAACATAATCAAAAATTCGTGAATCTGTAATTATAAGTTTTGCCGGTTTCTTAATACTTGCTAATATATTTTCTAATTCAGTTTCTTTTGCTATAATAGCAATTGCATCATTATCTATAATGTCTCTAATAAGCTGTTGTTGTGGTAATATAAGTCTCCCTTTAGGTGCCGATTTATCAATAGGCGTTACAAGAATTACAATATCATCTTTAGATATTATATCCCCTATAATTGTGCTTTTTAAAAATTCACCTGGTGTCTTTTTAATAATTTCATTCTTTAGTTTATCTATATCTACTTCATTTTTTGCAGAAATTAAAATAGGTTTACTTCCTAATATATCTTGATATGCCCTTGATAATTTTTCATGTTCATTTTCATCTTTTAATAAGTCTATTTTATTAACTACACCTATAATTGGTATGTTTTTTTGTTTTATATCCCTTATAATACTTATATCAAATTCCGTTATACCCATATCACAATCTATAATAAGAATTGCCAAGTCTGTTTTATCCAATATTTGCATTGTTCTTTCTTTTCTTAATGAGCCTAATATTCCTTCATCATCTAAACCGGCAGTATCAATTATTACTATAGGACCAAGCGGTAATAATTCCATTGACTTATAAACAGGATCTGTAGTTGTCCCTTTTACTGGAGAAATCAGTGAAGCTGCTTGTCCCGTAATAG
>CAZRSG010000018.1:0-22246 GCA_964602705.1 uncultured Oscillospiraceae bacterium | reverse complement strand
TATCCAACCGGTTTTAGAGTCCGGTAACCTTCCTTCTAAACCACGCCCTACTTCAATTCTTGATTCCTTTTCTTTGGGTGCGACCAATAATAAAAGTCCATTGTCTTCTTTTTGCCTGCCTATGCCCCAATCATTAAATAATCCATATGCATAGTCATCTATAACTTTATCATTTAGTGATTCCGTAATTACAACAAGAACCTGTGCCCCCGTTTTAACTTCCAATTGCTTCCCAAGTGTTTCAACTTGTTCTTTAGTAGGTCTACTTGTAAGGTTAGAAAAATCACTTAAGTAATACCCTGTCGGTGAAGGGATGTTAGGCTGTGTGCTACTTATAATAGTAAAATTAGATATTAATATTAAAGTAAGGATAATATAAATACTTATCTTTTTCATTATTCATTCACCTTCCCCAATAGGATTAATTTTAAAACTCTACTTTTGGTACCGTTTTACTGGCTTCATCTGCTTGAAAATATTCTCTTGCTTCAAACCTAAATATAGATGCCACTATAGATGCAGGGAACCTTTTTATCTGTGTATTATATGATTGTACAGCATCATTATATTCTTGCCTGGACCGTGCAATCCTGTTTTCAGTACCTGCTAATTCATCTTGTAATGCCCTAAAGTTTGCATCTGCCTTAAGATCAGGATAGGCTTCACTTATTGCAAGTAGTCTACTAAGACCGGCAGATAGTTCATTGTTTGCTTGATTTACTTGGTCAATCCCTTTTGCTCCAATAAGCTTTGATCTTGCTTCAGCTATTGATTCAAATATATCTTTCTCATGTGCCGCATAGCCCTTTACTGTTTCAACAAAGTTAGGAATTAAATCTGCCCTTCTTTGTAGGTTAGTTTCTACTTGGCTCCAATTTCCATCAATACCTTCATTTGCAGTTATTAATTTATTGTAAGTACCTATTACTGAAACAATAGCCACTATAATTACTAAAGCTATTATTCCTAACACTAGCCAAATTGGTCTTATTTTTTCCAATTTATTCTCCTCCTTTATTTTGTCTACCAATACCATTTTATCATTATTAATGGTAAATAACAATATAAGTTATTTTTGTTCCTTTTAAAACGATTATTTTATTTTAAAAATATTGGGATTGGCTTGGCTTATAAATATATTTACTCCTGTGTGTGGAAACTCTTCTTTAAGGTAATCACTTAGGAATGAGACTATTATATTTTCTGTTTCATAATGCCCTGCATCTATTAAGAAAAGATTATTTTGCTTTGCTAATTGTGCTGCATGGTACTTTATATCACCGGTTATAAATACATCTACTTTAGCCTGTATACATTGGGGAATTAAGTCTGCCCCACTACCCGTACAGACTGCCACCTTATATACATAATCTTCTTCATTACCCACATATTTTAAGTATTTTATACCTAATATATCTTTTACATTTTCTATTAAGTTGTTAAATGTGGTTTCTTTGTTTAAACTTCCAATTCTTCCTAAACCTATTTCCTTATCTTTATTATCTATTAAAGATATATTATCTTTTGGTCCTTTTAAGACCATAATATTATTTAAGCCCAGTTTCTGGGCTAAAATATCATTTAAGCCACCCCTTGCAAGGTCAAAATTTATAAATCATCTTTCCCATATATTCATCCGAGTTAATTTTTTTCAATGGTTCAAAAATCATAGGATGATGACTTATTATTAAATCTACTTTCTTTTCTATAGCTTCCCTTATTACTTCAAGAGTTACATCTAATGTAAGCATTATATTTTGTATTTTATCCTCGGGACTAGCAATTATTAAACCGACATTATCCCACGATTCTGCTATATCTTCAGGTGCTATTTTCTCAATTGTCCTTATTATTTCTTTACATTTAAGCATTTATAACCTCCTAATATCATTCAAGAAGGGTTTACTACCTATTATATACTTCTCCTGTTACAGTAGATTGCCCCGGTTTTGTAACTGTTTTTTGGCTTTCATTTGATGTTTTAGGGCTTGTTGTGGTTGATGGTGTCTGACTGTTAGCCTTTAAGCTATCAATAGTTGCCTCATATTTTTCTATCCTTGCCTTTAAACCTTCTATTTCATCTTCTTTTTCAGCAAGTTCCTTTTTTAAATCTTCAACTGTTTCTATCTTTTTATCATTTGAATTTATGCCATCACCTTTTGTTTTATTACCAGAAATTTTATTATATGATATAAAAAATGAAATAAAAAATATAAGTGCTAATCCTATTATAAATGCAGTAGTTACAACCATAAGTCTACGTCTTTTAATTCGTCTGTTTCTTTCTGAACCTGTTATATATTTAGATTTACCCACCATTATACCCCCTACTTTTTAATTATATTATTTATAAGTTTAATACTTGATTGGTAGAAAACAAATAAATACATCTCTCTTTGACCCTTTTTGATAAAATCTTTTCCAATGCCCTTGTATAATATTCTATTTGAAACCTATACTTATCCTTAATTATATTTGTATTGCCTCCCAAGACGTAATCCGTTTTATAATCTATTAATACAATTTCTCCATCCTCCACAAAATAACAGTCTATCACCCCCTGCAATAAGATTTTTTCATTTTCATAAATACTATCTTTAAAATTATCATACACTTCATTGCACTTTAATTCAATATTAAACGGAACTTCCCTATAAACCCCACTATCTCCTTTATCCTCATATACTTTTAATAACCTTTGTCCAATATCCGAATTTAAAAAAGTATTAATCTTTTCAATATTTATAAGATCTGCCTCTTCTTTAGTAATAAACTTATCTTCTACCATTTTCTTTATTTGATTTGCTATATCCTTTTTATCCGTAAGGTTTTTAAAATTTAAATGTTGCATAACAAAATGTATTGCAGTTCCTTTTTCAGCTGCTGATAAGTCCTTGCTCTCCTCCAAAAATTTAGGCTTTTTAGTAAGCGGGGGCATAAATGCCTGTACAGATTGCTCCATTACATCATCTTGAAACAAATGTTTTTTTAGTTCCGTTACCGATATTTTTGTTGGTATTGTTGCAGCCTTTTTATATTTATAATTCCAACTTAGACGTCTTATAAGCTCATCATTGTATTCACTATAAACTTCTTTAGGGTTTAAATCTTTTAGTTTATTAGAAAACTGTTTTTTTTCTTTTTTTTCTTGAACTGATAAGAATTTATCCTTATCAATAACATTTATATGCCAACTTTTATCTTGATAATTTTGCAAGTCTTTTTGTTCGTCTTTATCTCTTAAGCTAATATTCCTTAAAAGGTCTCCATCCTTATGCCTTGCCACAACAGGTCCTATCCAATCCAGGTAGTTTTTTGCTTTAACAAGCTCATATGGATGTAATTCATTGGAAACTGTTACCATGCTTTGACACCACTTAGTGGTTTGTTTCTTAAAATCTTCTACTATACCGGTAATTATTAATTTTTCTTTAGCACGTGTAAGTGCAACATATAGTATCCTCATTTCTTCTGATAAGTTTTCGATATTAATTTGGTATTTTAATGCCTCTTTTGCAAGACTTTTATGTAATATTCGTTTTTTATAATCAATTATATCAGGTCCAAAACCAAAATCCGGATGCAATAAAATAGACTTTCTTATATCTTGCTTGTTAAAGTTTCTACCTGTCCCTGATAAAATTACCAGTGGAAATTCAAGACCTTTACTTTTATGGATACTCATAATTCTAACTACATCTTCATTCTCACTAAGAAGTTTTGCACTCCCAATATCTGCATTATTCTTTTTTAATTTATCTATAAAGTTTATAAAGTTAAAAAGCCCCTTATAGGTTGTCTTTTCATACTGACGTGCCCTTTCAAAAAGGATTTTTAAATTTGCTTGACGTTGTTTACCACCTATCATTGCACCAACAAATCCATAATAACCTGTTTCATCATATAAATACCATATAAGTTCATCTGTTGACATATACAGTGACTTTTCTCGCCATTTTTCTAAACTTAATAAAAATTGATCTACCTTATCTAATATCTCACCTTGTCCTATATCCTTAAATTCTTGTAATGATTCATATAATGTTACTTCTTTATTTGCTAACCGAATATCTATTAATTCTTCAGGCGTAAAATTTATTACCGGAGAACGAAGGACAGATAATAAGGGTATATCTTGCATAGGATTATCAATAACTTGCAAAAATGCTAACATGGTCTGCACTTCTATAGTATTAAAGTATCCTGTCCCGGCATCTGCATATACCGGTATCCCGTCTAAAGATAATTGTTCCACAAATACGTCTGCACTATTTTGGGTAGCCCTCATTAAAATTACTATATCTTTATACTGTAAGGGTCTATATTTTTTTAGGTTCTTATCATAAACTTTGAAAGTTCTTTCGTCGCACTTTTTCATTAACTCTTTTATTTTATTTGATACGACTTTTGCCTCAAGTTCAATATCATCTACCGCTTGTTTGCCATCTCCATTTCCGGTATCACTTGAATCAATAATAAACAATTCTATCGCCCCGCCTACAAGACCCTTTTCCCCTTTGTCTAACTCCTTAAATTTCGCACCGTAATTTAAGGCTTCCTCTTTAGTATAATCAATCTCACCTATATCATCAGTCATAATGTGTTCAAATATATAATTAACACCGTTTAATATTTCCTTACGACTCCTAAAATTTTTATAAAGCTGTATCTTTTTTCCTACAGTATTATTACATTCAGAATTGTTCAAGGGATTTGAAAGAATAGGATAGCTATGATATTTTTCTAAAAAAAGTTCCGGTCGTGCCTGTCTAAACCTATATATGCTTTGCTTAATATCCCCAACCATGAAAATGTTATTAGATTTGCCATCAGCCTTTCGTGCAATAAGGTTCATTATTTCTTCCTGGACCATATTACTATCCTGATATTCATCTATAAATATTTCTTCAAATTTTTCTTGATATTGGTATGCAACTTCCGAAGTTTCTTTACCATCTTCCTTTGTTAATATCTCTAAACATAGATGTTCCAAATCATTAAAATCTAATAATAATCTTTGCTTCTTTTTATCACTATATATATTCCCTAAATTTATAACTAATTTAGATAAATATTTCATTAGGGGATATAAATAATTTAACCTGTTAATAACTTCTTCTGATGATGATGTAAAAATATTATCTTTAATATCCATTACCTTTTTCTTAACATCATTTCTAATATCTTTTACTTGGTTTTGTTTATCTTCATCAGGTCCCTTTTTGCAGGGAGTAAGATTAGTAAACCTAAATTTTTGAAAATGCTTATATATCGTATCCCAGTGGGAATCACATTTATTTAATAATTCTTGTATATCATTTATATCCTTTTCAAATGTTTTTGCATATGGTAGTATACTTTCAGTTAATTGGACAATCTTACTTGCAGTTTGTAGCATATGTAAGCAGCCCATTAATTCAATCTTTATATGCTTTATTATAATTTTACCCCACTTTGTTACACTAAAATCTATATTATTAGGAATATTAAAATCTTCAACTTTTTCCTCCAGCCATTTGCCCGGCCAAGGAAAACTTTGTACAAAGTTATATATTGTATGGACAATCTCTCTTAATTTAATATCATCAATATTTCCACTATACGATTCTAATAAGTTAATAAAATCAAAATCCAATTTATCTTTTTCATACTCTTCTCCAAATAAATCATCTAACGATTCCATTTTTAAAAGAACCGTTTCTGTTTGATCTGCAATTCTAAAATTGGCATCTAAGTCAATATAATGAAAGTTATTTTTAATAACTTCAAGACAAAATGAATGTATAGTAGTTATACTGGCCTTATGAAGGAGGGTTAACTGCCTTTGTAATTGCTTTGAATTCGGATTTCTTTCTATTTCTTTTGCTATTGCCTCACCTATTCTTTCTCGCATTTCGGTAGCAGCAGCATTTGTAAATGTAACAATTAACAGTTTATCTATATCTATCGGATTTTTAAAATCAGTAATCTTTTTTATAATTCTTTCAACTAATACAGCAGTCTTGCCTGCCCCTGCAGCTGCAGCAACCAATAAATTTGAACCCCTGCTTGTAATCGCAGATATTTGTTCGCTTGTCCATTGTACTGCTGACATGTTATCCTCCCCTTAATTTCCTAAACCTTTTATTATATTAGCTTTTCTGCTTAATAAAGTATAACATTATAGGTCATCTTTGTAAATATATAATCTTTATATTTAATCAAGGTTACTTGTCATGATTTATGTTCTTTACATTACTTTATAAGTTTCTTAATATAAAAAAATAATGGACAAATACAAATATTCGCCCATTATCTTTTTTACATTATTAATATTACTTTTGCATTTCCTTGTTAGTTACTATTTAAGTTCAACCGTTGCACCAACTTCAGCTAACTTTGCTTTAATTTCTTCAGCTTCTTCTTTAGAAACATTTTCTTTAATTGGTTTTGGTGCTTCATCTACAACAGCTTTAGCTTCTTTCAAGCCTAAACCTGTAATTTCTCTTACTACTTTAATAACTTTAATCTTTTCTGCCCCTACATCTGAAAGAACAACATCAAAATCAGTTTTTTCTTCTTCTGCCGGTGCTCCTGCATCTGCTACCCCGGCTGCTGCTACAGCTACAGGTGCTGCTGCGGAAACCCCAAATTCTTCTTCAAGGGCTTTTACCAATTCAGATAATTCTAATACTGTTAAAGATTTAACTTCTTCTATTAAATTTACAATTTTTTCACTTGCCATTTTTATAACCTCCATATTTTTGTTTTATTAATTTTTTTATTATTTATATTTATTGTGCCTGAGCCTTTTGTTCTGCAATTGCATTTAAAGCTATAGCTAAGCCTCTAAGATTTGCATTAAGCACATTTACAAATCCTGTTATTGGAGCATTTAAGCCACCTAAAGCCTTTGCAATAAGTACTTCCTTGGATGGTAACTCTGCTAATTCTTTAATTTCTTCTATACTAACAATTTTACCTTCTATAAATCCTGCCTTTATTTCAAGTTTATTATTCTTTTTAGCAAAATCATTTAAAACCTTTGCAGGTGCGATAAGGTCGTCATAACTTATTGCAAGAGATGTTGTCCCGTGTAAGAAGGGCTCTAAGTCTTCTAAGTTTGTTTCATTAGCTGCAAAGCGAAGCATTGTGTTTTTGATAACCTTATATTCTACCTCGGCTTTTCTTAATTCATTTCTAAGCTCCGTATCTTCTTGTACTGTTAACCCCTTATAGTCCACTAAAATTCCTGTAGATGCTGAATTAATCTTTTCAACTAATTCTTGAACAATTTTCTTTTTTCTTTCTAATATCTTTTCACTTGCCATCTAATCACCTCCCATTTAGGATTTTAAAAGATAGTTCATATTTTTAACATAAAAAAATCCTCTACCCATAGACATAGAGGATCCTTATTCTTACAATAAAGATTATAAAATAAAATATAAGTTTATTTTATATACCTCGGTAGGATTAATATTATTATGCTTACGCTCCTACTGTCTACGGAAAATATTAAATTATGATATTAACTTAGTAAAGTCATATGATTATTCCATTATCTTACCGGAGTTAATTTTTATACCCGGTCCCATAGTTGATGCTAATACTACACTTCTCATATATTGACCTTTTGCAGAAGCAGGCTTTGCCTTTATAATAGCATCCATGAGTGTCCTAAAATTCTCAATAAGTTGCTCGGTTTCAAATGAAACTTTTCCAATTGGGCAATGAATTATATTTGATTTATCCAAACGATATTCAATTTTACCAGCCTTTATATCAGTAACAGCTCTTGCTACATCCATAGTAACCGTACCCGCCTTTGGGTTTGGCATTAATCCCTTGGGTCCAAGAACTCGACCTAATCGCCCGACTACACCCATCATATCAGGGGTAGCTACAATTATATCAAAATCAAACCAGTTTTCACTTTGAATTTTTGTTACTAATTCATCTGAACCTACAAAATCAGCACCAGCTTCTTCCGCTTCTTTTATTTTATCACCTTTAGCAAAAACAAGTACCCTTATTGTTTTACCGGTACCATGTGGTAATACAACAGCACCACGAACCTGTTGGTCTGCATGTCGGGAATCTACCCCTAATCTTATATGAGCTTCAACAGTTTCATCAAATTTAACTTTAGATACCTTTTTAATTATATCTAATGCTTCTTGTGGATCGTATAATTGTTCTTTATCTACAAGCTTGGCAGCCTCTAAATATCTTTTACCTTTTTTCATCCTTGTATCCTCCTCCTGTGGTTAATCGGATTTTAATCCTCCCACTAAATCAAAACTTACTATGCCTCTACTTCTATTCCCATACTCCTTGCGGTGCCGGCAACCATCCTCATTGCGGCTTCAATATCTGCTGCATTTAAATCAGGCATCTTTTGTTCCGCTATTTCTTTAACTGCTGCCCGTGAAATCTTAGCAACTTTATTCCTATTTGGCTCGCCTGATGCTTTTTCTATTTTACATGCCTTTTTAATAAGAACTGCAGCAGGTGGTGTCTTTGTTACAAATGTAAAAGACCTATCCTGATATACTGTAATTATAACAGGTATAAGTAAGCCTGAATCTTTAGCTGTTCTTTCATTAAATTCTTTACAGAATCCCATAATATTAACACCATGTTGTCCAAGTGCCGGTCCAACAGGTGGTGCAGGTGTCGCTTTCCCTGCCGGTATTTGCAATTTTATAAGACCAATAACCTTTTTAGCCACATAACGCACCTCCTTTCGCTTTTATAACATTATTTATTAAAGAAGTGATTCAATTTGTGTAAAATCTAATTCAACCGGCGTCTCCCGGCCAAACATGGATATAAGTGCCTTAACCTTCTTTCTTTCTTGGGATATTTCTTCTACTACCCCAATAAAGCTTTCAAGTGGTCCTGATACTACCTTTACACTATCTCCAACTTGGAAATTAAGTGGTTGGTATGCAAGTTCTACACCCATATCTCTTACTTCATCTTCTGTTAATGGAATCGGTTTAGATCCGGGACCTACAAAACCGGTTACACCTCGTGTATTTCTAACAACATACCAATTTTCATCATTCATTAACATTTTAATTAATACATAACCGGGATAGATTTTTTTTTGTACAAGTTTTTTCTTATTATCTTTAATCTCTACAACTTCTTCAGTAGGTACTACAACTTCTACAATCTCTTCTTGTAAATTGTGGTTTTCTATCATCTTTTCGATATTGGCCTTTACCTTATTCTCGTATCCTGAATATGTATGTACCACATACCACTTAGCATCATCAATCATAAATATATGCGAAGCACATTGATACTTCACTGCCTCCTTTTATTTAATTAGATATTCAAATATCTTTCCAAAACCTAAATCTAAGGACCATATAACAAGACCCACAATTATAACAGAAGCTATAACAACTGCTGTATTATTAAGAACTTGCTTCCTTGTAGGCCAAACAACTTTTTTCATTTCTGCCTTAACATCTCTAAAGTATTTTGTAATCCCCGAAAAAGGCTTAGTTTTCTTTTTGCCTTTTGCTATATCTGCCATTATACTCACTTCCTTTTGCTTATTTATACATTAAGCTATATTAGTTTTTATTAATGCATAATTTATTCGGTAAGTTTATCTTGTTTCTTTGTGTACAGTATGTTTTTTGCAAAACTTACAATGTTTATTCATTTCTAATCTGTCAGGATTGGTTTGCTTATTCTTTTTTGTATTATAATTCCTTTGCTTACATTCTGTACATGCTAACGTAATCCTTGTTCTCACTAGGGCACCTCCTACAATTGTTGATAAAATTTCATTTATATCTGTCACTCACTATTAAACTTAAATTACCAAGTTCCCGCTTATTTTAAGCATAAAAAAAAGACCTGCGTCATTTAATTTTAAATATACCATACTGACAAACGCAAGTCAAGAAATTTTTTTATTTTTATTGTTGCATTTTTAAAGACATTATCCTATAAAGTATTCTAATAGCATTAGCTCTGGTTAATTCTTGGTTTGGATTTGATGGAGCCGTATTTATTATTCCTGCCTGTAAGAAAATATCTATATAATGCTGTTCTATATTATCAACTAAACTTTCCTCATAACCCTTATACCTTCTTATTTTAAATGCATTCACTAATGCCTTCATTGCTACACCATAGGTAATACCATTATCCGGTTTAAAGGCATAGTCAGGGTATCCGTTCATAATCCCTTCTTGTCCGGCAAATAAGACTTGATTGTAGTACGGATAATCCCTATATATATCTACGTAATTACTTCCATATTCAGCCTGCCTTTCATATAAAGCTGCTGCTTTCAAAGTTGCGTTCAAAAAATCTATTCTTGTCATAGGTGAATTAGGATAGAATTCACTCTTATATTCATTTTCTAATAATCTTGTCGAATAACAATATTGTAGTGCTTGGTGTAATTCTGAATCACTTACATCTATATCTTCAAAATGGAAGGGTGAGTTTATCCATAATGATGGTAATTTAAAATCTTTAATTGATATTCCCCTATCACTAATTATAATTCTTCCCTCTTGACTTGGAATATCATCTTTTGCACCTGTTCCACCTGGTTGTGTTACCGGTGGTTGTACAGGTTCATATATAGAACCTGATTGTGTTCTATTAGGAATACTTATACTAACTTGTTGTGAATATGCAGAAGGTCTATCATTATTATCATAGATTTGGACATATCCAGTAACTGTTTGATTATCTTTAACATTGTAAAATATATAGTTATCTTCAGTCGTTATTGGTGATGATAGAACCGTTCCTCCTGAAAGCAAAAAATATCTTATTTTTATACTTGGATAAGGTAAATATACCCTCATTAAAACCTGTTGACCATATGGATTATTAAGTCCCTGATCTAACCACTGTACTTGTGGTATAGGAGGTGATAAATCATAACTAATGTCTTCACCAATATATAAGGTTGTTGTAGGGGATTGTGGTGATACATCACCATAACCATCATATATCCTTACATATGCAATAACCATCTGATCATAATGAACCCCTGTAAATGTATAGCTTTCATTTTGTGTTCTACCTGATTCCTTTACTGTACCATTGCATATTAAAAAGTATTTAATATATTTTGCATCCCGAGGTAAATCTGCAGTAACCTGTACTCGCTGTGAATTACTTGTATTCCTTCCTTCATCTAACCAATCAATATATGGTTCATAGGGTATATCTACATATTGTGCCCTATTACTGCGTTTACCAATATATTCTGAAGCCCATTCTGAATTGGGTGTTTTTATACCCTGCCTATCGTACGCAACAGCATAACCCCAAACTTCCTGCTCTTCTAAAAGTGATCCAAATGTTTGGGAAACTATATTATCATAAGATGACACCTTTTTTTCCCTTGTATATACATCATCATTTGCAAATAAATAAAATCTTATTTTATCTGCATTCTCAGGTGTACGTACTGACATAGTTACACGCTGTGAAGAGTAGCTTGTACTATAGGTATCGTCCCATTCAATAAATGGCGCCTCCGGAATCTCATTATCATAATAATTGGCAAAAATATTCGGATTTAATGGTAGTAATAAAGTTACCATCATAATTACAAGAATTGCAATAAGTCTTTTATTCATATTATTTCCACCCCTTTTATTACCTTTCAATATTATTTTACCATTTACATGATATTTTAGCAAATCTTACGATTATATTTTCTATAGTATTTTAGGCCTATTTATTTTCCACAAGCTTATTTATCTTATCATTTAAAATTATAAAATATTAATCTTCCGTTTTGTATATTTCTATAGCTTGTTGTAATTGCCTATCAATTTCTATCTTTAAACCATCTACTGCCTGATCTAATGTTAATTGCGTTATAAAATCTAATACTCCATATGCATATAGGTTATTTCTTTCTTGAAAATCTATAATTGCCTTATGGGTATTTTCATCTAATATTTCATCCGGTCCTTCTATGTCATAACCCAATAGCTCAAGTCTTTGTTCCGCTGCCAAAACTTCTGTCGCTTGGTCTCCAAATGCCGGCTTTGTAGAATATTCAAACTTTTGTAAAGAGTTAATATCCAAATCTTCAATTTCGTTTTTTACTCTTATATCAGGATGTATACCATCGCCATCAATAATTTTGCCACTTGGTGTAAGATATTTTGCAATTGTCATTTTAACTGCCCCGCCTATTTTAAGTGGAACCAATTCTTGAACCGTACCCTTGCCAAAGGATTTTTCACCTATTATTATTCCTGCCCCCGTATCTTGTATTGCCCCTGCTAAAATTTCAGATGCACTTGCACTTCCTTCATTAATTAAGGTTATAAGTTCATATTTAGGTGTTTTTAGCTTAGAATGATATTCTTCAACTTTGTCAATACCTCTATAGTCTATGCTTACAATTTTTTCTTCATTAGGAATAAAATTATCCGCTACATGAATAACCTGAGCTAATGATCCACCGGGGTTATTTCTTAAATCTATAATTAACTTTTTAATGCCTTTAAGGTCTAACTCTTTTAAAGCTTCTTGTAAATAATCAACAGTATTATCGTTAAAGTCTGTAATTTCAATATATCCTATATCATCTTCAAGAATTTCATAATATATTGGGTTTATTTTAATTATTTCTCTACTAATATTAAAATATAAAATTTCATTATTGTCTTTTCTTTTTATACCTAAAGTTACTATAGTCCCGGGTTCTCCCCTCATTAATGGAACAGCTATATCTACTTCATATTTTGAAACATCAATATCATTAACATAGATTATTTTATCACCCGGTAATAATCCTACCCTTTCACCCGGTGTGCCCCGTATTGGTGTAAGAATTGTTATAGCATCATCTTTTTTTGTTACGGAAATGCCAATACCACCAAATTGACCTTCCACAGATGTTGCAAAACTTTCATATTCTTCCTGGGTGAAGTATACACTATGTTGGTCTAATGGTTCAAACATACCCTTTAAAGCTTCTTCCATAAGTTCAGGATTCGCTTCTATTATTTTGCTTAATGCTCCTTCAAGTATATCGGATTCAGTAATATCATCATTATACCTATCCATTATATATTCCTTAACATATATTAAAAATAAAGCATTTGAATCGATTTCTGTTTTTTGTGCATATGTTTTTGCTGATATTATAATAGTCATTGCAATCAGAAGTATTAATATTGTAATTATAAGTTTTATTGCTACTTTTCGTAATTTTATCATCTGGAGATTCTCCCCTTTATATTTAAATTCTTATTCTATTGTAGCAAATCTACATAATTTGTAAAGGGATAAAAAAATAATGACATTTATTAAGTCTCCTTTAGGCTTTATTATGATAAAATTTAAATTATTCCTATACCCAAAATATCACATAGGTTTTTAATCTTTTCAGTATTATCACCATAAGAAATAATATAGTGTTGACACATCACGTCTTGTGCAAATCCCTCTACATCATCCAGTAATATCTCAAGTCCCGGTAATTGTGGAGCCGGTTGTGTCCAGCCTGCTTCTTCCCATTTTCTCGGTGAAATTCCCTTTCCTCTTAGCATATGCATATAATACTCGTCACCAACACTTGTCAAACGACACATTGTTAAGTCACCTGTTTTAACCTTAGAAACATTAAGTATTCCTTCAGAAAGCTCACCAAATGCTGCTGGCATAACAGTAATTTCTCCATCAACAATTTCTGCCGGTACATAGTCAGGTACACCTGCAAGTACTCTATCTTCCATAAATTCATAAAATTCAAGGTAGGCAGCCGATTGACCGGTTAAATATTTGACCATTAATTGAGTTATTGAACCCAAGGAATCATTTTCAGGTATTGTACATACATTTGCATTAATATCTAATAGCATAAATATTGGTGCAGGGGGAAATCCTAAAAGCTTTTTCATTCCATCCACGTCTTTCAGGGAAATAGCTTCATAGCCACGTTCGTCAATTAATTGTTTAATTGCAATATAATAACCGGCAGCTTTAAGTAAACCTTCTTTTTTTGCTTCCTTTAAAAACTTCCACTTAGACATTGTCTTATCAATTACCTTTTGTTTTTCATCTTCACTTACTTGTAAAAATCGTTGATAAATTTCAAGCAGTTCAAATGTTTCAATCTCCGGTCCAACTACTCTTTTTAGTGATGCCCCATCATAGAGTGTTCCATATAGGTGCATATCACGATATCCACCCATTCCTACTTTAGCACGTCGTAATCTTTTTGCTGCAGTCGCTGCAATCCCAAAATCCGCAACTTTTTTTGAATTAGTTGGCTTTCCAATAATATCATAAATGTATTTAAAGTTATAACCCATATCAAAAAATGTTTTTCTCATAGCAGTTGTACCAGCTTGGTCAGCAGTAGTTACTATCCTATTATCTTCCATCCACCCTGCCAATCCCCATAATACCATTGGCTTATCACGGAATTCTTCTGTTATTTTAATTACTGTATGGGTTGGTATCCAACCAGCAACACAAACTACAAGGAAATCAAATTCCTCAGTTTTTAAGACCCTAATTGCTTCTTTAACATCCTTATCTTCATAGTCATCTGTAACCGGAAATACTGATAGTAGGTTTAATCCTTCTTGTTTTAATGCTTTTTCTGCATTAGTACACTTTCTCACGATAATGTCCATTGGTGTATTAACCTCTCCGAAACCAACAAAACCTGCCTTAATCATAATATTCCACCTTCCTATTTAAAACTTTATTTTAATTATAAGGGTATAGCCATACCCTTATAATTATTTGCAAGCCTTTTTATATTAAACTCACTCTTAGTTCTTTCTCTCTTAGGCTATCTATTTCAATTTTAGGGGCATTTTTATTTGTAAAGATATGATCAACTGCATTTACTTCTACTATTTTTGTAAAAGCTATTCTTCCAATTTTAGTATAGTCAGCAGCAATAATTGACGTGTTAGCTTGTTGTAGCATCTTACGGCATATTTCAGCTTCCTGTTGATAATAAGTTGATAGACCGGCTTCAGAGTTAATACCATCAACCGATAAGATTAACTTATCTGCATGATATAATGATAATTGATTTAACACATCATCACCATGGGTAAATTGATACTTTGTGTTCACTGACCCACCAAGCAATATCACATTAAAGTTACTACAACTTGCTGCATCTAAGGCTATTGCAATAGAATTAGTTACTATATTTAAATGTTTATGTTTCATTAAGGCTCTAAAGGCTAATAAGGTAGTTGTTCCTGCATTTAACATAATAGTTTCCTCATCATTTATCATGCTTGCTATTTGTTCTACTATAACCTGTTTTTGTGCCTTATTAGTGCTTAAACGTTGATTTAAATTCATATTATAATATGTTTTATATGAACTTACAGCACCACCATGTACCCTTGATAATAAACCTTTAGATTCAAGATCGGTTAAATCAATCCGTATCGTTACTTCTGAAACATTAAACATCTTACTTAAGGTATTTACCTTTACCTTGCCCTCACTATTTAAGATTTCTAATATCTTTTCTTTCCGCTCGTCAACAGTTATTTCCATATGATTACCCCTTTTACCTTATTGTGCCTGCCCATAAACTAACCTTAATATATTGCAGATGATTATTTAAAAGCATTTTTCCTAAACTGAGATATAGTATTACTTATATTATCTGTTTGATATATAGCAGAACCAGCTACAACAACATTGGCACCAGCCTTTGTAACTTCATAAACATTATCTAATGTAATTCCACCATCAACTTGTAAATCTATGTCCCTGCCTGATTTATTAATTTTATCTTTTAAAAGTTTAATCTTCTTTGTCATTGATTTAATATAGGTTTGTCCACCAAAACCGGGATTTACAGTCATTAGCAGGACCATATCTAAATCATCCAAAACATAATCAATAACATCTAATGAAGTTGAAGGGTTTATGGCTACACAAGCCTTAATTCCAAACCCTTTAATCATCTGTATACACCTATGCAAATGAGGTGTAGCCTCACCATGTACAGATAAAATATCAGCTCCTGCATCTACAAATTCCTTTATATATTGTTCAGGATTATCTATCATTAAATGTACGTCAAATGTTATTTTACTATTTTTTCTTATAGCTTTCACAATAGGAGCCCCTATAGACATATTAGGTACGAAATGACCATCCATAACGTCTACATGTAACATATCAGCTCCTGCATCTTCTACCAAAGCTACCTCTTGTGCAAGATTGGCAAAATCACTTGCAAGAATAGATGGAGCTATTTTTACCATGCCTTATCACCACCTTTATCTATAATTATTCTCCAATAATTTGAACTTCACATACTCTTTTTCTTTCTCTAACTTGATCCCAATCGATAAAATATATATATCCAAACATACCAAGTGAAGGTTCACCATCACTTATTACAATTGTTTCAGACCTGCCAAAAAATACTGACCGTAAGTGTGCATCTGTATTTAAACTACCCTTAGCCTCTTCACCGGGAATTGATAAAGCAAATTCAATATGTTTAGGTCCGGGATGCATATACTGACCTTAGGTTCTACATGTAGGAATAAAGCCCTCCATTATATTAATTAAATCTTGTTGTAAATACTCACTTCCATAATAGTTAAGGTCATGAGAGCTTTCTTGTACCATTACAGAACAGGTGGTATGTGGTGAATATACAACAACTATACCATCTTTAATATTAGACTCTTTAATAATTCTTTTAACCTCTTTTGTTACATCATGAAAATTTGGCCTATGATCCCTTGATTGAAGTTCTATTTTACCTTTATATACTGCCATTTTACTTCCTCCTAATATATTATAAATTCATTTATATAATTCATCCCATGCGTTTCGCAAAGAATAAATCATTTCCTCTACCATTGCCGGTGGGTCATTTGCTTTAATTATACCACTTGTACACCCTGTTGCCATAGCACCAGCTTTAATAACATTATAAACATCCTTACCATTGCTTATTCCTGCACCTTGTAAGACCATGATATCAGGATTAACTTTATCAACTGCTTCTATAGTTGCCTTAACATAAGCCATATCACTTGTCTCACCTGTTCCGATTAGTTCAGTCGGTTCTGCAACTATTAAATTTGGATTTAACTTAGCTATTCTAATAACATCTTCAACAGTATCTGCACAAACAATTGTTGCAAGCCCAACTTCATCAGCACGTTTTATGGTCTTTTCTATATCATCCATAAAAATTGGTTTTTCTGCATGATTTAACATTTGACCAACAGCCCCACCGGGGTGAATTAGTGCAAATTGTTCTTTTGTATAACTTGTTTCCTCTATTAGGGCTGCTAACATAGCATCAAACAATGCTACTTTAGCAATAAAACTTGATGTTGCCATAACTCCTAACTTATCACTTTCTTTTTCAATTTTTAAAGGAACTACTATATCTGCATTTTCTGCCAAAGGCGATTGTAAATTTTCAGTAACTGCTATCAATGTTGCTTGTTTTTTATTGCAAACATCAATAATAGGTAACAATTCAACTGTCTTGCCACCTCGTGAAACCATCACCATAACATCACCCTTTTTTAATCCACCAAGTCCACCATGAACAGCCTCACTTGGTGGCATAAACATAGCATTAAGCTCTATACAACAAAGAGAATGTGCAAACTTCTTCGTCGCAATACCTGATGATCCACTTGCACAAGTCATAATCCTATTGCAATTCGCAAGTGCATCAACCGCTTTAGAAAAAGCGTCAACATCTAAATAATTAATAATGTCACCTATAGCATCTCTTTCAATTTCCAATGATTTTATAGCTAAATCTAACGATTCCTTTTTCATTAAAGTCCTCCTATATTATTTGTTATAAATATATTATACTATGGTTTCGTTTAAGTTTTAACTATATTATATTGCCTTTCATATCACTTGTCAATAACTTCTTTTTTCTATAGTCACGGGGGTAATACCACATATTTTAATAAAATTATAGTTAAATGTGCTTTGATTATTATAGCCACAATCTAACATTATATCGATAATGCGTTTATTTGTTGTCTGCAACAAATACTTAGCGTCGGTCGTGCAAAAAATACAAATGCAGTATTTGAAGATAATAAAATGTTGGATTTTAGTAAGCCTCCTGTTTTAGTTGAAGTAATTGAAGTAGAAATAAAGCTAAAACAGAAACTGAAAACTTAAAAATATGGCCTGTTAATCCGGAAGGCTTTTATGTAAGTGAAATTCCTAAAACATATGAAAATGGTGTCCTGAAATTTAAATTAGGAGAAACAAGTAACTCTATGTATTATTTAATTCAATCGGAATAAACTTTTGTTTTAATAAATAACAATTACTATAAACGAAATAAATCGAAAAATATATGTTCACAAACCACCTAATTTGTATTATAATTATATAAAGATAAACAAAAGGTGGTTTTAAAACTTGCAGTCTAAAAGTAGAAACATTTGGGATAATCACAAAAATAATAAGCTAAAAAAATATCTAAAATGGGCCCTGGTTATATTATGGGCTATATTTATCTTTTACTTATCACATCAACCTGCACATCAATCTGATAACCTAAGTAAAGATATAACAAAGGTAATTGTTAAAATTGTAGAAAATATTGCCCCTAATAAAGATTTTAATATAAGCAATACAAATCATATGGTACGTAAAAATGCACACTTTTTTTGCTATTTAGTATTGGGCTTTTTGCTAAATCACGCCTTGCAAAACAAGAAAACTAACACAGTAAAATATATGTTAACGGCACTTTCAATCTGTATCCTATACGCAATTAGTGATGAAATCCATCAATTATTTATACCGGGTAGGGGCGGACAAATTAAAGATATAATAATTGATACATCAGGCTCAATCATCGGAATTATATTTCATTATATATTATCAAAATTATACGAAAATAAGAAAGAAAGTATTTTTTAATTTACCACTTGCTTTTTTCATATAAATTAGTTATAACTATCTTAATATGTACTTTTATAAACTTTAATATTATTTGGGGGATATTAAATGAAAATAATTATAATTGGTGATGGTAAAGTAGGTTACACTCTTGCAGAAAAGCTTTCTAAGGAACAAAATAGTGTAACTATTATAGATAAAGATATAGATGCCTTAAGAAAGGCTAATGAAAATCTTGATGTAATGTGTATCAAAGGTAATGGTGTCAGCACCGGAATTCTTATTGAAGCAGGTGTATATAACACAGACTTGCTAATCGCTGCAACCAGTAGTGACGAAATGAATATGGTTTGTTGCCTTACAGCAAAAAGGCTTGGTGCCAAAAACACAATTGCCCGAATAAGGGATCCTGAATATGCTAACGAACTTTCTATGTTAAAAACCGAACTTGAACTTAATATGGTTATAAATCCCGAACAAGCGGCTGCTTATGAAATAGCCCAGCTCCTACGATTTCCACCTGCAACCAATATTGAAAGTTTCGCTAAGGGAAAAGTTGAACTTGTTGAAATTAAAGTTACACCTGACCTCCCTATTGTTGGTAAACAGCTAAAATATATTTCCAATAAAATATGTCACACCATATTAATATGTGCTGTTGTAAGAGATGGAGAAATAAAGATACCAAATGGTGACTTCACAATATTAAAAGATGACATTATACATGTTATCGGAAGCCCTTTAAATATAACTGACTTTTGCAACAAAATAGGTAAATACAAGGAACGAATTAAAACTGTTATGGTAGTTGGTGGCGGTAAGATTGCTTATTACCTTGCCCCTTTAATAACTGAAATGGGTATGAAGGTGAAAATAATTGAAAACAATGAAAAACGATGTGAAGAACTATCAGAACTACTTCCTGACAGCATTATTATCTATGGAGACGGTACAGACGAAGAACTATTAGAATCTGAAAACATTGCTGATATGGATGCATTTATATCCTTAACGGGCAGGGATGAAGATAACCTTATCCTTGCATTAATTGCAAAACAACACCTTATTAAAAAAATAGTCCTGAAAATAAACCGAATGAACTATTTAAATATAATACAAAACTTAGCCTTAAATTCTATTATCAGTCCCAAACTTATAGCAGCTAACCATATTATAAAATATGTTCGGGGCTTAAAAAATGCAGAAGCAAGTGAAATTCAAACACTATACAGGATTGTAGATGGCAAGGCAGAAACAATTGAATTCACTGCAAATAAACACACAAAATTTATAGGTATACCCCTAAAGAATTTAAATATTATAAAGGATGTCCTGCTAACAACCATAGTTAGGAAAAATAAAATCATAATTCCCCACGGTAATGATTTTATAAAAGAAGGAGATAGTGTAATAATAATAAGTAAAAACAAAGTCCTATCTGACATCAATCAAATATTTGCAACGGGGGTACTATAAAATTGAACCATAAAATAATAATTAAAAACTTAGGCATAGTATTAATGTGTGAAGCAATTAGTATGTTTCCCTCCTTATCAGTAGCATACCATTATAAGGGTTACGATGTAAATGCTTTTATATATAGTATACTTTTATGTTTTTTTACAGGGGCATTATTCTCCCTATCCAAGCCTAAAAATAAAGATATATACGCCCGTGATGGTTTTGCAATTGTAGCCATAGGTTGGTTCCTGGTATCATTTTTTGGTGCCTTACCCTTCTATCTTAGTGGGGCAATTCCTTCATTTATAGACTCATTGTTTGAATCAATATCAGGCTTTACAACAACAGGTTCTACTATCTTGCAAAATGTTGAAATCTTACCAAAAGGGCTTTTATTTTGGCGAAGTTTCACACATTGGATAGGAGGAATGGGTGTTCTGGTCCTGACTTTAGCAATCCTACCCTCAGCCGGTGCTAAAACCTTTTATATATTAAAAGCAGAAAGTCCCGGTCCATCACCGGGTAAACTTGTACCTAAAATAGGGCAAACAGCAAAAATACTTTATGGCATTTATTTTATTATAACCACTATCCTAATAATCTTACTTTGGATAGGAAAGATGCCCCTATATGACTCCTTTGTTCACGCCTTTGGGGCAACAGGTACCGGTGGTTTTTCAATTATGAATAAAAGTATCGGTGCTTATAATAGCACCTACATTGACATAATAATAACAATATTTATGCTCATGTGTGGTGTTAACTTTGCCTTATACTACCAACTGGTAAAAGGCAATATTAAATCAGTATTAAAAGATAATGAATTTCAATTCTATATAGCAGTAGTAGCAATATCAATAATTATAATTACCTTAAACATCAATGCCAGCATATTTAAATCCCTTGCAAGCTCATTAAAATATGCTTCATTTCAAGTGGCATCAATAATTTCAACAACCGGTTATGCCACTACTGACTTTGGACAATGGCCTACATTAAGTAAAATACTACTACTTATATTAATGTTTTTTGGAAGCTGTGCAGGTTCAACTGCCGGAGGTATAAAAAGTATAAGAATACTCCTCCTATTCAAAATTATAAAACGTGAACTAATCCGTATTATACACCCAAGATCCATTTATACAGTTCGATTTAACGGTGAAGCAGTAGATGAAGAAACACTATATGGAATAACATCATTCTTCTTTGCCTATATAGGACTATTTGCCCTCTCCATCCTCCTTGTATCAAGGGATGGCTTTGACATAGAAACAACAATCTCATCGGTAGCAGCAACTATAGGTAATATTGGACCGGGTTTTAGTATAGTTGGACCCATGGGAAACTTTTCTGAAATGTCTAACCTAAGCAAAATTGTCCTTTCAATTGATATGCTCCTTGGAAGGTTGGAGATATACCCAATCCTACTCCTATTCCTACCATCCTTTTGGAAAAAAGTTAATATGTAAACTATCTATCCCCCCAACAAACAATCATAAATTTTGTCATTGTGTTGACTTGTGAAATTATATTGGTAGCCTGATACGAGCAACAGGAAATAATGAATTTATGGTCCGTGCATTAGGTGGTAATACAGATAAAATGAAAATAATCGGCCTACTTTTAAGTAATGGACTTGTTGCCTTGTCAGGTGGCTTGGTAGCACAAAGTCAAGGTTATGCAGATGTTGGTATGGGTACAGGGACAATTGTAATTGGACTTGCCTCTGTTATAATAGGTGAGGTTATATTTGGGAAGAAGATTAGCTTCTTTTACAAGATGGTTTCTGTTATTGCAGGCTCAATAATATATAGGATTATTATAGCAATAGTCTTACGATTAGGTTTAAATCCTTCTAACAAAAAACTTTTCACTGCAATAATAGAAGCAATAG
>CAZRSG010000017.1:21475-22895 GCA_964602705.1 uncultured Oscillospiraceae bacterium | reverse complement strand
CCCTCAGGGGATTTAACACACCATGTATCCTCTGAAAACCCTATAGGGTCAAGTAAATCTTTTCTCATATATTCAAGGAAGGGCATTCCTGTCACACGTTCAACTATTACACCTAATATATGTGAGCCTGAAGTATCATAATTAAAAATCGTTCCCGATGGATGGCTTGGCTTTGTATTAAAAAATGTCCATGTCCAATCCTTATCTTCAAATTCATAAGTTTGATTATCATATGGGGTTGCCATTATTAACAAGTCTTTAATTGTCATATTTGCAACATATGGATGTAAGTCTCCCTTAGGTAACTTATCAGGAAAATATTTAATCACCTTATCATCAAGAGATATCTTTCCTTGATCATATAAAATTCCAATCGCTGCCGCTGCAAATGTTTTACTTACAGAATACATTCGATGGAGTTGTGTTTTATCAAAAGGTTTCCAATAACCCTCTGCTGCAATTTTCCCATGTCTCATCATTATAAAACTATGCAAACAAACCTTATTTTCTTCCATTATATTAATAAACTTTTCTATATCATTTGATGAAATTCCTAAGTCTTCCGGTCTTGTAGTTTCTAAATTATTTACCATAATATATTGTTCTCCTTTTATTTATTTTGCCCCTATAGGCATAAAACCCTTAATAACTCCATTTTAAAAATTATAAAAATCCTTTCATTTATTATAAAAGAAAGCTAAGAATAAAGCAATACTATAATGCATAAACATTTATTTTATTAGATACGTATATATTACTACTTCAATAGTATATAGAACATATTAAGGTAGATTAGCTTAATATAAACTACCTACCTCTATTATTAACCTACATATCTGTATTTCTGTAATAGTAGACGACCCTAACTAACCATAGGGCTTATTTTATGTATCTTTTAAGCTTTGAATAGTTAATTTTAGCTTCGGAAATAACGTTAAGATTCCACAATTCTGTGCACCGAAATTTACAGATAAATGTTTCATAAAGCATTTATCATTTTTTTCTGGTAAACCTTACATTCTTTATACCGCATTTCTGATAATCACCGGGAACTTTCCAAAGTGTCTCACTGGAAATACCGAATATAGGGCCTATAGATGTGTACTGCTCTATACGGATTTTTACCCTTGTGTTTTGGAATCCTTTAGGGACTTCCCATTTATAATCTGTAAGTTTTCCGCCAAGAGCATAGCCATTTATATAAACCTGTGTATATAACTGAGAACTATCAAATTCTATCATGCATGGGAATGCAGGAATATCAAGATCGGCTTCAAAAGAGATTGTTCCCGAATACTGTGGGAGGGTAGATTGCTCCAAGTCTCCTACATGCACAATTTGTGGCAACTTTCTTAAAACATTGTTTTTATCGGCGGCAAAGTTTCCGCAGATAAAACAGATTGGAAGAAAATATAGATAA
>CAZRSG010000017.1:16640-21465 GCA_964602705.1 uncultured Oscillospiraceae bacterium | reverse complement strand
ATCCTTTGTATCAATGCAAGTTTTTACGGTATATTCTCCCGGAGTTAAAGTAAATTTATCCGTACACAAATAAAGCTCATCTATGCCTTCGGATAAGTAGCTGCACGGATTTTTAGGCGTAAGCTTAATGGAATTTATAGTTATTTCTCCGTCATAATAATAGTTTTTGACTGCAAGACACACATCCTTTATTTCCTCACTGACGGTGAATGTAAATTCATGGTTATCAAGCTTACAACGCAGATTGTTTGTTTTACTAAGATTTAAAATAAAATCTGTATCAATAGTAGATACAAGCTCGCTGCCTGTAGGAAATGGGTCGCCGGATATATAATGCCCTCTGCCCGGTAGTTTTATGGGAATTTCTTTTCCATCAAAGCATAAGACAAGATTTCTCGCTTCATCTGCATCACATAAATCCAAAATTACAAAGCTGCCATCGTCAAATTTTTTCAGCATAAGCTGGTCAGCTAAATTACCATTTTCAAGAATATAAATCTCTTGTGGAATTTTTGTCTTTATATCTTCAATAATTTTGTCGACTGAAAAATCGTCACTGTCGGTAATTTCTATAAGGTAGGCATAATGCTCAGCGCTTTCATCCTCATCAATTAAACGCCACTGATATTGGTTGCGTACAAGTTTTTGCATAACAGCATAAAGTCTTTCGTTAATCATCTCTTCCTTATCAGTTCTTAAATGTTTCATAGCTAAAGAAGCAGGATAACGAATTGCAATTTCCGCTGTTGGATTCTTAGATGCAAGCTTTGCTGCCCGAATTGCGGTTTTCCCAAGCTCACCATACCCTTCAAACCACGGGCTTGTATAATTCATGGGGTTATAGTAACGGCTTTTTATGCGGTTTCCCCTTGCGTCAAGTGCCGAAACAGCCAAAACATAATGGTCTACACCGAATAAAGAAACAAGCCATATCATCTGTTCAACCCTTGCAGGAACTATATCTGTTGGACCAAGTGCAAACAATTCGGCAAGTCCGCCGTTACCCACAGTTTTAATGGAAGCTTCTGCACAGCCTAAAGTCAGCCATTCGGCAGTTTCTATACTTGTTTTAGTAAAAATTTCATCAATTCCCGGAAGGGAAAATCCTCTTAGAGATTTAATGGTATTACCACAAGTAACGACTGCTTGGTGTATGTTAATCTCGCTCATTGTGTGTCCTGTAAGCACTATATTATGGTCAAGGCACCAAGTGTTTACCCTATCAATAAAGTTTTCTTTGAACATTTCGCCAAGAAGTGTCCAGTAACGTATATTAAATTCGGGGGTGGGGTTTAGCATATCTTCAAACAAATCAAAACCGTATTTTTCAAGGTATATTCTATCAAGATTTTTAGTGTAAGGGTAATCTCCACCATTCCAGCTACAGTATGAAAAATCAGGCTCATCGGTGAAAAAGCCTTTTATTACATTACCGAAATATTTTGCGAAATGCTTATAGTAGATTTCGTGTGTGTTTTTAATAAAACAATAAGTTGCATCGGGATTTAATATATCCACATAATTGTTATTCATTTCTACAATGCATTGCCCGTCTTTAATTATAACCCTGCTTGATGAAAATTCAGGGTTTTCTTGCACTATTTTACCGTTACATGAACCGGAGGGCCAGTTAAATTCATCATACAGCCAAATATCAATATTTAAACGAGCGGCTTCCTCTATTATATAACCGCAAACCTCTATCCAACGCTCTGACATATACTCAATTTCGTAGCCTGAACGAGGGTATATAAGAAATTGCTGAATACCTTTTTTACTATAGCTACGAAGTGCAGCTTCAATTTGCTCTTTGCTGGGATTACCAGTAATTGCACCCATAGGGATTAGTGGATTTTTCATTATATCTCATAACCTTTCTATTTTAAAATAATTATTTTGTTTACATCTTTAATATAACATAATTTCATGCTATAATAAATGAGCAAAGCAAACTTAATCATTCTAAAACAAACTTTATTGTGAGGCGGCGTATATAGCATGAATATATTTGTACGATTTGCAATGCAAACAAATAATTTGCCTAATAGTTTTATGACAAAGGCAGTTGATGACCGGATGTTATTTATTCTTTTCGGAAGGGGAAAGCTTATCCTTTCTGACAGAGAAGAAAATATTTGCGAAAATACTCTATGCTTTTATCCGGCAGGTGAGTCATATTTCCCAAAATCATCGAAAGAAAGTCCGCTGTCATTTATAACTATAAATTTTGACTTTTCAAGGGAATTTAAAAATTCAAAAAAAACATTCCCACCCGTTAACGAAAGTAAATTTGATACAAAAAAAATATTATATCCGGGTTTAAAGCACCGGGAGGAAGTGTTTCAAAAAGCATTTGTAATAAGGGATGCCGTATACTACAAAGAAATGTTTTTGGAAGTTGCAAACTCATTTAATTCGAGCAATAATTACGGAGAGAGAATTGCTTCCTCAATCTTACAAACTATATGCTACAAAGTTTTAAATAATAAGACGCAGGTGCATAATCAATTATGTCTTAAAATTTTAAATTATATACATAAAAATTACAATACAATAACAGCTAATAGGGATGTCTCGGAGGCAGGTAATCTATGAAAAAGATATTAAAAGATAGGGTATTTTTAAAGTCTATGTTAGCTATTGCATTACCAATAGCCTTACAAAATTTAATAATGTCATCATTAAATATGGTTGATACACTTATGATTAGTAGCCTTGGGGATGCAAGTATAGCCGCTGTTGGGCTTGCTAACCAGGTATTTTTCTTTTATATATTGCTTGTTTTTGGTATAAATAGCGGTTCATCAATTTTTATAGCCCAATTTTGGGGTAAAAAGGATGTAAATAATATAAGAAAGGTTTTAGGTTTAGCTATCTTTTTGTGTATTCCACTCGGCTTAATCTTCACAGTATTAGGATTTTTTAAGCCGGAATTTTTAATGAAAATCTTTACAGATGATCTTGAAGTAATAGGCTTAGGGAGTCAATATTTAAAAATAGTATCTTTTAGTTATATTATTACTGCTATCGGCTTTGCTTTTAGCTCAGCTTCTCGAAGTATCGGTCAAGCAAAGATGCCTATGGTTGTAAGTGCTGTATCATTCTTAACCAATGTTATTTTTAACTGGCTGCTTATCTTTGGTAAATTAGGTTTCCCCGAGTTGGGTGTTGCAGGGGCAGCATATGGAACACTAATAGCAAGGATAGTAGAGATAGTCTTTATAGTTTTTGTTGTTTATTTAAACAAATCTGTTTTGGCAGCAAGTTTAAAGGAACTTACTAATTGGAGTAAAACTTTCATTAGACAATATTGGATAACAACATATCCTGTTATATTAAATGAAGGTTTTTGGTCTTTGGGACAGGTTATATATTCAATTGCATATGCTAAAATAGGGAAGGAAGCTATAGCTGCAGTACAGATAGCCGCAACTATCCAAAATATCTTTATGGTTATATCAAGAGGATTATCCAATGCTTGCACAGTCATGGTTGGTAATAAAATTGGGGCAGATAAAAAAGATGAGGCAGTAAGTTATGCCAATAGTTTTTTAATTATTTCTACCTTTATCGGTATTATATTGGGTATAAGCCTATTTTTTTCAACCGACTTGTCATTAAGTGCCTTTAAAAATTTAACCCCTGAAGTCTATAAAACTTCCGCCAACCTACTTAAAATAATGGCAGTATTTTTCTTTATAAGAATGTTTAACGCTTCTGCTATTGTAGGAGTTATGCGAGGTGGTGGGGATACAAGCTTTGCTATGATTACAGAAATGGCTTCTATATGGCTTATCGGTATTCCTTTAGCCTTTTTAGGGGCAATTACATTTCAACTACCTGTAGACTTGGTTTTTTTAATGGTTTCTTTTGAAGAACTAATAAAAGGTTTAATTGGTTTCTGGAGGGTAAGAACAAATAAATGGATTAAGAATGTAACTTCTGACATATAGGAAAAGACCTATTAACTACTTGGAATAATGCCATAAGCGTAAAATATTAGCTTGCAAGCTTTTCCGAGATACTTATATAGGTCTTTAATAATTATAAGATATTTTTAATCTTTATTTTAAAATTTTGCACTTAGACTTATTTATATTTCCCATTTACCTAATTTTCTAAAAACTTTAACAATACCTTCATATCTATACTATTTATATGAAGTTCTTCAATATCAGCATTAAAATATCCACTAACACTATCAATGGTTATCATTACTCCTAAATTGTCATTAGAGTCAATTATTATTAAATCACCAATTTCAACATGTTTACTGTTATATTCACCACCATACTTTTCATATATAGTTCCTATATGTTCTTTTAAGTCATAGGTATATATATTTTCTTCTTCATTTATTAAGTATAATTTATAATGTTTATCTATTTTAATCTCAAATGCAAGGTTATTATCATTATATGTCTTTTGAAAAAGAAAAGTATCTCCCTTATCTTGGTATCCATAGGCATTACACTTAAACAATAAATCATAACCTGCCACCATTATTGGCTCCGAATCATCTGAATTATAATGATAATAAACCTTATCATCTTTATATATTGATGGTCTTTGTTCTGAGAAACCAAAAACCTTATCCATTTGATTCATATTAAATCCTTTAGGTAAATAGGATAAATTCTCAAGAGTTTGTTGATTTTTAAAATATCTTAGTATTTCACTAATTTCAATTATATCTTTTTTATCTACTTTTTCTTCTGAACTTGCAATAACCTTACCATCTTTTATCATTTCATACTTTGATAAAATATCATAAAAACGCTTGCTTTGGCTCAATCTTGAAACATTAAAGGCACTCCATGGTCCA
>CAZRSG010000017.1:0-16630 GCA_964602705.1 uncultured Oscillospiraceae bacterium | reverse complement strand
ATTGATACAATAAGCATAATTATAGCCAGGCTTATAGGCAAGAGTATATTTCGTCTGCCCTTATTGATATTATAATAAATCATTGATAATACTGCCCAAATACCAATAACTATAATAAAGTATCTATTTTCTGTTATTCCAAATTCGGATATTCTTATAGCTATAGATGTAAACATCATAATAAGTAGTGGGAATACAAGCTTGGTGAAAGAAAAAATAAAAGTTTTTACCCATTTACTTTTCCTTCTTAAGGGTGTTAATAAGAATACAGTCAAGATACCAATTGCAGTATATGATATAACCAAATAGGATACTATCCCCTTTGGCCATACTTTAGTTATTATTATCTTGCCGAAATATATGTATAAGACTAAAGTATAGGCTACCATAACAGGTAGGATTATATACATCAGTAAAACCTTTAATACTTTATTATAATCTCCCAAATTAAAATAGTCATCCTTCTTGGCTAACTGTGACAAAAAATAAACAGGGGCAAAAATTAGACCCGTTATAATCCATGTATAAATATAGAAGTCTGAGTTTAAATTACTATATAATAATGATTTGATAGCAAATAATAAGGCTGATATACCTAATGCTATTACTATGGTAAAAAAACCTGTAGTCGTTGCTTGTGTAATAATCTTTGTAATATAAATCTCAAAGTTTTTTTTGTTTAACAAGTAGGGAATAAATAAAAACGAAAGTACCATTGCCGCGGTTAATAAAAATGTCCTTATGCTATGAACATCATTTTCTAAATTAGGTATAAAGAAATAAAAATATACACCAAGCAGTAGCAATTCAGCCACATAGAATGTTAATTTAACCATAGGCTTGATGTTGTCCTTAAATCTTTCAAAGTATAAATTAATGCTTAGGCTAAATGGAATTCCTAAGACAAAAACATATATTAAGCGATTCATTAAATCCATTATGTGTTCCCTATCTCTATAAGGTACATGAACATTGTAAATACTTATAATTGTTAAGCCTATAAACAGTATTAGGGTTAAGGGGAACCTGCAAAATGTTTCATAAACTACATTAATTCCTTCTTTTATATAGGTAAATATCTTACTACTTTTTCTATCCTTTTTCACAATCCTTACCTCCTCATTATAGCAAATTATATATTATTATTTAAACCTATCTTATACTATTATATTATACTTGTAAAACATAAATTACGAACTATTGTTTAATAACTTCATTTTTCATAAATTCCTTTTCCCATTTATCAGTATATTTTCCCTGTGCCCATTCTGCCATAACAACTATTTCTTCATCCTTGAGTTTTATTTTCTTAGAAGGCAAATTTGATAATTTATTATTTTTTATTTTATAAATTAAAATATTATTATTTGATAATAATATAGCCATATTATTATCGGGCGATGTATATGCATCTATTGTTTCGGCTACCTGCAATTTTATAGCATTCCACGATATGGAAAGCTCGTCATAAGAAACTAAGGTCGGAGGGGGTACAATTTTAATATTATAGTCTATATCGTTTCCACCATAGGCTTGTAAATTTAAACGTCCCCTCATAATCCAGTGCCCATTTCTCCGCCTAAGTGTAAAACTTTCTTCATCCGGCGTAATATTTAAGGGTTTATTTGTATTAGGGTAATTAGTCATTAAATGACCGGAAATACTTTCATCAAGCATTTCTTTAGCAGTTATACCTGCAATATCTGTTATTTTAACAGCCTTATCACTTTGAATGTTATCTAAGGGTAATAATTTTATTATATTTTCTTTATAGGTAGACTTATCCCCTTCATCTTGAATGTCTTCTTCATATTCTACTGAAATATAATCATTGCCGACATATAATACTTGTAACTTATTTTTAGCAAAACTTTGTATTGGGTCATCAAGATTCATATTTTTAATAATTAATGTTTCAATGCCGTCAACCTGTCCATCATCTGCTTCAACCTTCCAAAACCCGCTTTTCCTGGGTACAAATAAACCTTTGCTTTCATAGCTATCCTTTGAAGAAAGATTTTTATCTGATATCCAAATAGTCCTATAGGAAGGTTCTTTTAAGCCTTCTTTATTTTTACAAGGCTTATAAGATTTTAAACCCAAAAGGAGACCTGACGATATATTTATTTCATCTTTTACCCCACTCCTATCTATAGGCCTTTCTTCTTCATTAAAATATTTTTCTATATATAGGTCATCTACATCTTCAGATAGTCTTTCAAGATAAAGAAAAGTGCCATCAATATTTATAATTGCTTCATTATCTTTAATTTTAATTAAGTCATAAAAATACTTATTTTCTGATGTAATTGTAATTACCTCCACCATTTGGTTGGGAATATTAAGGTCTGACACATCTATATTATAATGGTATAGTAAATAATCAGATAGATTTACAGTCTTCACCTTATAAATTGGATAATAAGAGTATTCATCTGCAATTACTGCAATCTTTATATCAAATATAAGTTTTTCACCTATCAATTTTTCTATTTGATCCTCCAAAGGATTTTGTCCTTTTTTTTCATATGATTTTATTAACCAAACACCTGAAATAGGTATGATTTTATTTTGGGGTGGTTGAATTTTATCAACTAACCCAACGTTTATTGTAGTACATGAGCAAAGCATACTTATAAAAACTAAAGATAGTATAAGTAATTTTATTTGTTTCATAAAAAACCTCTTTCTCGGTCTTATTCAATAGGTAACAAAACACAAACGTCGGTACCTTGTCCTAATTCACTTTTTATATCTAATTCACCATCATGTAATTTTATTATTTCATCACATATAGAAAGCCCTAACCCATTATTAGAGTTGCTACTTTTACCCTTATAAAATTTATCTTTTATATAGGGCAGGTCCTCTTTTGAAATTCCATAACCGTTATCCGTAACACATACTATTACATAGCCCCTTTCCTGCCTGGCGGAAAATATAACTTGCCCATTTTCTGGTGTAAACCTAAAGGCATTATCTAATATATTTATAAAAACCTGTTTAATTTTATTTTCGTCTACTAACAATAATGGTAAATTTTCTTCATAGGATAGGTTAAAATCTATACTTTTATTAGCTGCCTTCAAAGATAATTGTTTTGTAATATGTTCCATAACCTTAACAATATCTACATCTTCCTTATTTAAGCTTATATTTCCGGAAATAAATTTTGAAAAGTCTAAAAGTTCTTCAACCATAAAAGTAAGCCTATCACTTTCCTTCTCGATAATCTCAAGCCCATCGTGTAATAAGGTCTTATCATTAAAATCACCTGACTTTAATGTTATTGCCCAGCCCTTTATTGAAGTTAAAGGTGTTCTAAGTTCATGGGATACAGAAGATATAAATTGATTTTTTACCTGTTCTTTCTTTAAGATTTCTTCTGCCATAAAGTTTAATGTTTCAGATAGTTTGCCAATCTCTCCATCGTATCTTTTAGGATTTCGTGCCTTTAATTGTCCTGCTGCCATATGCTCTGCTGTTGCTGTTATTTCTCTTAAAGGTCTTACTATACCGTTAGATAATATAATGCTTACTAAGCCTGAAATTATAACTACCACTAAACCGACCAATATAAATATAAAAGCAAAAGCCATAATTGTTTTATTTGTTTCCTTCAATGAAGTAATAAATCTAATAAGCCCTACAGTTTCATCATCAGATTTGAGGGGATATGAAATAGCCATTACCTTAGAATCGTGGTATGCTACCTTACCAACCCATTTACCCTTTTCACCCTTAATGGCCTTTTTAAAATCCGAAGATTGAATTGGAGCTGATTCAATTACACCTATAGAGTCCATTAATATATTGCCGGATAAGTCTAAGATTTGTACCTGGGCAGATGTTTGGGTCCAAAAGAAATCTATATTATCCATTATTATATCTTCAATAGAATACGATGAGAAATATCTTGAATATAGTTCAGCTGAAAGTTCTATTTGGTTAGAAATCATTTCTTCAATACTATTATAATAATATTGTTTAACAACATTTATTAACAGTATTTCTACTATTGCTAATGTTATAATGATAACTAATACAAAATTACCTACCAAACGATTTTTTATACTTTTCATATCTTTTCTTCATCCTATCTTTATTGTTTATTCCACCTATATCCTGTTCCCCATATGGTTTCTATAAATTTAGGTTTTTGTGGATTATCTTCTATTTTAGTTCTTAACCTTCTTATATTTACATCTACTATTTTAGCATCCCCTACAAAATTATAGCCCCAAACCTCATTTAAAATTAAGTCCCTGCTTAATGCCTTATTAGAATTTTTAATAAATGTTTTTAAAATTAAATATTCTGTAGGTGTCAGTTCAATTTCACAATCATTTTTATATATCTTTTTAGAATATGAATCAATTTTAAAGGGCCCAAGTTTAATAACTTGTCTGCTTCCGTCAGATATTGTTTCCATCCTTCTTAATAGAGACTTAATCCTTAGGATAAGTTCTAATGGGTTAAATGGTTTTATCATATAATCATCAGTTCCATACTCTAATCCTGTTATTTTATCCGTATCCTGGCTCTTGGCTGTAAGTATTATAATTCCAACCTTGGGATATCTATTTCGCAAGACCTCACATACCCCAAAACCATCAATCCCGGGTAGCATTATATCCAAAATAACTATATCTATCAAATTTTCATCCATCTTTTCAAGAGCCTTTTCTCCTGTTGCAGCTTCATGAACATAAAAGTTATTACGTTCTAAATTAATTTTTATAAATTGTCTGATAGGTTCTTCATCTTCAACAATAAGTATCTGATATTTCTTGTCTTGTTCCAAATTATCACCTTCTTTAAATAAGCATTACTTTTAAAAATCACTTTTTAAATTAACTATAATTGATACTACCACGATATACGGTTTATAGATTCATCTTTGAAAAAAGTATCTGCACTATAAATTATAAGAGTTTCACCAATATTATGTTTTTTTATAAATTCCGTTAGACTTTCATTAAAATATCTTAAATCAACCAAGTAAATTTCACTATAATGGTTAACCATAAAAGGGAGTATAGAGTTTGCAAAAGAATCCCTTACTATCAATAAATTTCGCATACAATTATTATTTGTTGAAACTCTTATTAAAGAATGGTTACCGTCTAAAAAAACTGCATACTTATCTTTTTTATTCAAATTATCCATCTCATATAAGGAATTGCTTGTTTTATCTTTATCTAAATAAAATACCTCATATTCAAAGTCGACCTTTGGAATATATAAATTAATCCTATCAGGCCTTATATTTCTAAAGCCACTTTTTGAATATAAGGAACCGTAAAATTCATCAGTAACTTCTCTTATATCAAAAGAGTCCTCATCCAAAAAGTTAAAACCCATATAATTGGACATTTTCTTATAAGCATAATAGGCTCCCTTTGTTGTCCAATGATGGTCAGTCTTATAAAATATCTCATGATGGTTCATATACATAAGGGTGTCGTATAAGTCAATAAAGCTAATATCATTTCCTATATCATTTTTAAGCCTATCAATATATTTTGTCTGATCTTCCGGGCTTGCAAATAAAGGCAATTCCTTTTCTAATATTTTAACTGAATCAGCTACTATTGTAAAATAAATTTTTCTATCTTTATTTCTTTCGCCAAAGGTGTTTATTTGATCAAGCTTATTTCTAACATCTTCCATATCAGGTCTATCAAAGGCCTGTAGCAATTGCCCGTCTTTACCTAAATAAACTCCATTGCTATCCTTTTTACCTAAGAAGCCTTGGCTTGTAGTTTTAATCTTAATCCATATATCTCGCATAAATATCTGATCTGAAATATACTTTTCATAATTACTTAAGAACTTCCCACTAAGTAAAGCCTTATATGAAAATTGTGGTTTTTCTTGTAATATTCTATTCTCTGTTTCCGAAAAGGTCCTATCCGGGGTAATAATACTTGATAAGACAATTAGTAATATAAAAACTAAAAAGGTTACTGTCATACTTAAACGATACACATTATCATATAACTTCAATATAATGCCTCCTAAAATCTGAAATATAAAAAAGGATTATAAGTTTCATTAACTATATATGCTGTTGAAAGTATAATTAAAAATAAATATACCACCGGCATAAGATAAGAATACGCCTGTCCCATTCTTTCTTGAATTAATAAGGTAATTTTTTTAAACAAGGGGGTAGATGCTGTTCCTGCAATTATAAACAATATAAGGTTAGTATAAAGATAGTATAATCCACTGCCATCCACAAATTGCTTGCTATCTATTCCAAACATAACTTTAATATAGCTAATAATAATTGATAGGTCCTCAAATTCAAAAATAACCCATCCTACAACTACTACAAGGAGTGTATATAGATGTTGTAGAACTTTCATCCTATCCCCCAACCATTTGTTAAGAAACATCCTTTCAATTATTATAAAACCGGCAAAATATAAACCCCAAATAATAAAGTTCCAATTAGCACCATGCCAAAGTCCCGTTAAAAACCAGACTATAAGCAAATTAATATATAACTTAACTTTACCCCGCCTATTACCACCTAATGGAATATAGACATATTCCCTAAACCAGCTCCCTAACGATATATGCCACCTTCTCCAAAATTCTGAGATAGAACGTGAAATATAAGGATAGTCAAAGTTTTTCATTAAATTAAAGCCAAACATCTTACCAAGACCTATAGCCATATCCGAATAACCGCTAAAATCAAAATATATTTGAAATGTAAATCCTATTATGCCTAACCAGGCAGAAAGTACCGAAAGTTCATGTAAGGGAGTTGCCTTAACAGCTTGCCATAGTAAGCCTATATTATTAGCTATTAAAACCTTCTTTGCCAGTCCCCTTATAAAATACTCAATACCACTTCCAAACATTATGATATTTTCTTTCCTATAATTTAAATCCTGTTCAATATCTCCATATTTTACAATAGGACCGGCAATAAGTTGTGGGAACATGGTTATATAAGTAGCAAATGATATTATATTACGTTGTACCGGCACCTTATCTAAGTAAACATCAATAACATAGGACATGGTTTGAAAAGTATAAAATGAAATACCAATAGGAAGGGGAAGTTGTAATATTGGTAAACCTATTCCAAACACCCTATTAATATTACATATAATAAAATCATAATATTTAAAAAATCCCAGTATCCCTAAATTAACCACCATTGAATTTATAAAAATTAATTTAAAAACTTTCTTTTTATTTCGAAAGCTATCAATAAATAGACCATTTACATAATCAAAAACAGTAGAAAAAACCATTATAAGTATATATATAGGTTCACCCCAACCATAAAATATAAGACTAAATATTAGTAAAACTAAATTTTTATATCTTCGAGGGGTAAGATAATATAAGCCTATTGTAACCGGTAAAAACACAAAAATAAAAATCAGACTACTAAAAACCAACTATTAACCCCCCTCAAAATAAGAGCCTATACCTATATATAAAATATATACATATTGTTAATCCTTAAAACTTTTTATTAATTATATTTTTTATTTCATCCGCATTTTCTGATATTACTAAAAACAAATACCTACCCTTAATTTTAAGGATATAATTTTCTATTAAGTTATACTCCTGGGGCAAATAGTCTTTAAAACTATTGGCCTGGTAATCAAGTCTAAGCAAAACCTTTTCTTTAACCTTTTCCATATCAATACTATCCTTAACCTTCAAAATAGCAATTTCTTCTGCCTTAATATTTGACATCGAAATGTATACGGAAAACTCATCTAACCAACCTAAATCAATATTATACAAACGTTCAAACTTATCACCATCTAAATGGTGCATTTTAGATAAATCAATTATATTTTGAATACTATCGATAATTTCTGAAAGTAAAGGTTGATTGAAATTCCTATTATTACCGGCTACACAACTTGATAAAATACTTAAACATACTATGCTTAAAATAAAATAAAAAAGAAATTTTAATTTATTCCTATAAAATATTCCCTTACATTTACCCATATTTTATTCACTCCTTTTTAATTTATATACCCCTTTAAATAATCTAACCATAAAGCATAAGTATTATATTGCAAATGTATACCATCAGCAAAATAAGCATTTTTACCAGCTCCACTATCGTCTTTCAAAGATTTTGAAAAATCAAGAAAAGCTACCCCTTCATCCAATGACATATTTTTAATAGCCATATTAAACTCATCTATTTTTTTATTAGTAAGTCCGGGCTTCTCTGTTTCAACATTTACAGCAACAGGAAATGTTGCTTGTACAAATATTCTTATATTCGGAAGTTTATTTCTAATGCTTTCTATCAATTCTCTATAGTGTGAAGCATATACTTCACTATTTATTCCATTTAATAAATCATTTACCCCCAAAAGTATAAAAATATTATCAATATCTAAACCCATCATTTTATCAACTTGTCTTTGTGCCTTTAAAGCTGTTAAACCTTTACCGGCAATGACATTTAAATCCCCTACTAACTGATATGATGATAACCCTTCAGTTATAGAATCACCTATAAAAAGACTTCTTTTAAAGGCTTCTTGATAAACTGATTTCTTGTCTTTAGGCTCAAATGCATTTACCTGCTCACCAGCCTTAATGTTTAACTCTTTACTATCTTCACTAACTTCTATAGGCTTATCCATATTAGGATTAGATGTTATACCTTCTTCCTTATTTATATTGGGTTCTTGGTCTACAACTTCCGATTGCGAAACTTGCAACTTATTAGTATCATTTATAATTACATCATCAACCTTTTGCTTTAACAGCTGACTTTCATCTCTTTTATCAGAAATAATATTTTCATTACTATCTACAGGTATTAATGAGCCTATTTCTTGTGAGCCTTTACTTTTAACATTATAGAAATAAATATATGAAACTATAATAATTAAAGCTATGATAATTATAATAATTAAAAATATAGTAGAAAATTTGTTATATATTTTAAACGCACTCCCTTAAATAAAGATTATATGATCCCCTCGATTTGATAATACAATTAAATTGAATTTTATAATTTTTTCCCATATATAATTGTATTACTAATAAAATTATACTATACATTCATTTAAAAATGGTTACAAAATAGTTTCATTGTCTTAATAAGTCATTGAAAATAAAGGTAAATAAACATAAAGATAAGTCCATCATATCTCAAATGATACAATGGACTTATTTTTATACATATATGAATATTTTAAAGATGTTCCAATAATATTTTAAATGCAATCAATATTAAGATGGTTCCACCAGCTAACTCCGCTTTCTTTTGTAAAAAACCACCACATAGCCTGCCAATAATAACACCAATAAAGCATAGTAAGGATGTAACGATCCCAATCATAAATGCTGCATTTAATATAGGTATATTGAGACAAGCGAAACTAACCCCTGCCACTAAAGCATCCAAACTTGTAGCAAGTCCAAAAACTAACAACATCTTAATATCTAATAGACCCTTATTATTAGTTTTCTTCTTTTCTTTTTCACAATCATGAGCTTTTTTTATAAAAGCATCATACATCATTTTACCACCAAGTGTCACTAATAATATAAATGCTATCCAGTGGTCAATCCTTTCTATATAAGAACTAAAATTAACGCTTACTGCCCAACCAATAATAGGCATTATAGCTTGAAACATACCAAAACACATGGCTATTTTGAAAGCCGACCCTATCTTAAAAACAGGCATACATATACCGTTTGTAATTGAAATAGCAAAAGCATCCATAGCTAAACCTATAGCAAGAAAAATTAATAATGAACTCACCAAGTTATCCCCTATCTACATTTAAAATATAAATTTTTTCAATCTTCAACTCCTGGCCCCTAATATCCGATTTCTAACTTTTAACCTCCGGCTCAGGATAGGCCCATCTTTTTTAAATTATTATAGCTAATTTGCATGCTTTCAAAAGGATTGCGTTGACAAATATCCTGTTCTACCGGACACCATTCAACATTAGTATCTTTACAAGCCTTAATAATATCTTTCCAGTTTAAATTCCCTTCGCCTACTTCTGCCATAATTGCCTTATTATCAACTACTGCCATATCTTTAAAATGCACTACCTGCATACGACCCTTTACTTTATTTATCCAATCTACCGGGTTAGCTCCACCAGCTTGTACCCAATAGGTATCAATTTCAAATCCAAATACTTCCGGAAATGTTTTCTTTTATTTTAATTATCTTAATTAAAATCCCTCTCTAAAAAATCCCATAGATTGCCACCAAATAATTTATTTACGTCACGAATTATTTCATCTTCTTTTATATACCAACCAGTTGCAAGAATATCATTATATTTATCAAATAAGACATTGGCTATTATCTTTCTTGAATGTTCCCACTTATAAATTAATTGGTCAAGCACCCTTGCATCCGAATGCTGTGGCACAAGGCTAAGACCTAACAATTCAAACCGCATTCTTGTCATCTCTTCTATAAGGCTTGGATTGTTTAGAAACCACCAACAACCAAAGATTAATAAATTTCTAAACTTTCTTGCCGCAACACATAATTCATGTTGATTTTCCCTTGCAAGCATGGTCAACAAGAATTTATTTTTAGGATATTTAGCACATAAATACTCTACCGTATCTATATCACTTTTTCCTACACTATCACCCGCATCACCAAGCTGGGAATTAACTTGTTTTTTAGCACCTATCATCATTGCAAAAGGAACATTTCTTTGTCTTGAAATAGGAATAATACATTCTTCTACTATCATTGCCCGTGAAGACTTTTCAGGAACTCTAAAAGAAGGAGGTAATGAAGCTGCTAAGTAGACAGGGTCCATCCTATCAATCCATTCATTCAAGAACCGCTTAATCTCTGCTATTGTCCCTTCACTTATCTCTTTTGTGACCTTATAACCCCATTCTATAAGCTTTACATAAACTTCATCCCAGTTATTCAATAAAGGATCTATCCTAAGTGCAGTTTTAAAACGTTTATCACCCTTATAAGTATCTAACCATGTCTTCCTTTCTGACTCCACAAATGGATCATTAGTCATAATAACATCTTTTACCCCAGCTGTTTCAAAAACTGTATCTATATATTCATCTACTGTTGTATTATCAAAATACTTCCTATATTCATTCAAATCCCTGTTAGCTACATTAAATCCTAACTTTTCTAATACTGTTAATACACCCCTGCATGATTCACTATAGGGTGAGTTTTTAATAAATAAGGTATCCCATATCAAATCCGCCTGTTCCCTCTTAGACATTGCCCAAAACTTATCATAAGAAATATCTACCCATCTCATAGTTTCAGCAATGAGATAATGATATGTAATAAGCTCATCAATACCCCACAGTAACATATCACCAAAATCAGTAGTAAATAAGTGTGTATGCATATCCGTAATTTTAACATTATCAACAGCCCTATCTACTACTTTCCTTAAATCATAAGAATTTTTAATCACTATAGTTTCCTCCTAAAAAACATTTAATTATATTTAAAAGTAATATTATAAATTGGTCAGGTTATTAATTAAAACCTTTTAGTTGCCCAAATCTTTTAAATGTCTGCCAATATGCTTATATAAGGCGATATTATAATCTTCTTCATAAGTATTTAAGACCTTATAAATTCTATCCCTAAATAATGAAGTCCCATCAGGATTTTTAGCCTGCAATATTAAACCATAAGTTATATGGATTACCTGCCTTGAATCATCCTCTACCATTAAATTGGGCAATTCACTATCTTGAAGCTTATTTATATCAGGAATTTTTGTAAGGTCTGCTTTGATAACATAATACTTTTTAGCTTCATCTAAAACATTCAAGGCAAATTCATGCAATTCCCTGTATAATTTAGGTGCCTTTTGAGCAATTACCCTAACTGCCTCAAGCCAATTTGTCCCGGCTGTTTTTACGTGATATATACCCTTAGTTTCTCTACCTATAATCGGGAATACTGCAAACTTATCACTTCCTGAATGGACACTGATTTTATATCCAAAATGCTCTGCAATAGCAGCATGGGTTTTAAATTCTTCTTCAAATTGACCTATATCACCAATATAGTCAATACCCTTTTGGAATTCACCGCAAAACCTGGGTGCAATTGTTGCTACATCGACACCTGCTCCTATCAATTCATTAGCTACAAAAAAGTGTTCCTCAGGAGAAGTTGAAGTTAATGTTTCATCTATAGACATTTCAAAATCAACATCTCTCTCATAGTCTCGAATATGATTATTAAATATCTCTATTGCAAAATCTACTGCCTTCTTATATATTAAAACAGTCCTTTTTAGTGATTCTTCTGTATATTTAATAACAAGTCCATTTTTTAAATTAAAATCTTTAGCCAAATATTTTTCTTCTACTTCACTTTTACCCTTAGCCAATAAGCTATCATACATAAGATCTACTTGACCTGATGTTATTCCGGGTATGTCATTGTTTATATGTTCTGAGCAATCCAAGGTAAGCATAGTATAGCCACAATCAAGTGCCATTTCAACTTCTTTCGAAGTCTTTAAATGGTCGCCATCAGCACCAAAACCTTCTTTATAGCCTTCTTGAAAAACAGCCCAAGTCGTATCATCCAATACATCTTTATATGTACGACCGGTTAAATTTAGTTCTCTTATAGACTGTTGGGCAAAAATAGGCTTTACATCATATTCCTTAATAAGTTTTATATGTCCTTGAGTTGCAAGCCCCAACCTATCACCAAGGCCTATGGTTTTATCATTCCCTAATATTGCCTCGGGTGCCGTAAATGGAAACATATCTCTTATAATTTTTGCATTTTCATGTGATAAGGGACACTTTTTAACAACTTTATTAGCAATATTAAACTTTTCACCTATAAGGTTATCGTATGCATCACCTTCACCAAAAATTATTAAACTTTTTTCTACTAATTGTCCTTCAGTTTCCCTAATAATAAATAAATAGGAATTCTTATAACAATTAATAGACTGACCGTAAACACCATATTTTTCAAAGTTGTTTTCAGCCTCTTCCTTAATCCCGTCAATCTTTAAACCGTCATTCAATAAAACATCCTTACAATACTTTTCCCAACCTTGCATTACATAACCTCCTATATTTAAGTAAAATTTTTGCACCTTTTAAATCTTTTTCAGATTTACTATACCAATCTAAATATCTTTTACTGTCAGCCATATAATTTCACCCCTTCAGTATTAATCTTATAAGCAAAGCTCATTTTATCAGATGCACACATTTCCCATTCTTGTGGAGTATATAATAGTATATCTATAGGCTTTTCTGTTTCTATGGAATAATACATATCTGCCAGTAGTTTACGTTTATTATGTGTATTTATAACAACACATAAATCTATATCACTATCTTTTTTACTGTTATTCTTTGCCTGTGAGCCAAATAATAAAATTTGCTGGGGATTATATTTTGATATTATTCGATCTGTTACAATTTTAAGCATTATTTCACCACCATAGATACTTTTGTTTATAATCACATTTTACATTATAGCAAAAATTAATTCAAGTAAAAATCAAGGTTGTAAAGTCGTTTATATATTTATATCTTATAAAATCTAATAAATTTCCTTTAAAGTTTTTACAATATGTTTTAATTCTATTCAAAAGATTATTCTTTAAAATATTGTTTCTGTTTATATTTACTTTTTATTATAACATATAAAAAGATATAACTTTAACCTTTTTAAAAATAGATTCCTAAAATTAATCATTTAAATGTCAAGAACGAAATGATTTCTACTTAATCTACCTTTTATTTAATTTTAGCAAGTTATCAACTTGCCTAATTTGACACTTGCTATATTCATATATATAATAATCTATAAATATGTAGATAAAAGAACTTATCTTTGTAATATTTATATTTTATGTAAACTTCCAATAAAAATTTAGTGGGGTGTGTTATGGCTACAAATAAGCAAGTTATTAAAATTAATAAAAAGGATAATGTAATAGTTGCACTAAAAGATATCAAAAAAGGCAGTCTTATTAATATTGATAGTATAGAAATTATAACAAATACCAATATTGGCAAGGGTCATAAGATTGCTATTATGCCCATATCAAAAGGTGACAACATTATAAAATACGGTTATCCTATAGGGCATGCTACTGATAATATTCTTGTAGGGGATCATGTTCATACGCATAATGTCAAGACAAATTTAAAAGGCTTGGCTGAATATACTTATTCACCCAAACTAACCGATGATGATAGGACTCGTGATGCCTCTTTTATGGGCTATATTCGAGAAAATGGCAATGTTGGAATTAGAAATGAAATATGGATTATAAATACTGTCGGTTGTGTTAATAAGACGGCTGAAATTATAGCCAAAGAAGCTAATAGACAATACTTAAATAAAACTGATGGAATCTTTTCTTTTTCACATCCTTATGGTTGTTCCCAATTGGGTGATGATCACCTTAATACCCAAACCATACTTGCAGATATGGTTAACCACCCAAATGCTGCCGGGGTCTTAGTCCTTGGTTTGGGTTGTGAGAATAATAATATTTCAGAATTTAAAAAGGTCCTTGGACCTTATAATAATAAGAGAGTAAAGTTTCTTATTACACAAGAGTCTGATGATGAAATAAAAGAAGCCTTAGAACTCATAGATGACTTGGTTAATTATGCTCAAAATTTTAAAAAAGAAAAATGTCCTGTTTCAAAACTTATCGTTGGACTTAAATGTGGAGGTTCAGATGGGTTTTCTGGTATTACAGGCAATCCACTCGTAGGTGCTTTTTCCGATTTACTTATAGAACATGGTGGGACAAGCATATTAACAGAAGTGCCTGAAATGTTTGGTGCGGAAACTATTCTTATGGATAGGGCAATCAACGAGGATGTATTTAATAAAACTGTAAGCCTTATAAATGATTTTAAGGAATATTTTATTAAACACGACCAGGAAATTTATGAAAACCCATCACCCGGAAATAAGGATGGTGGTATTACAACATTAGAGGATAAATCTTTAGGCTGCACCCAAAAAGGCGGTAATAAAAATGTAATAGACGTTTTAGATTATGGAGATAGGGTAAGCAAGCCCGGTCTTAATCTTTTAAATTCACCGGGTAATGATATTGTTGCAAGTACTGCCTTAATGGCAGCAGGTGCACATATAATTTTATTTACTACCGGCAGGGGAACACCATTAGGAGCCCCTATTCCTACAGTTAAAATTTCTACTAATACTGACCTATATAAGCACAAGGGTAATTGGATTGATTATAATGCGGGACAATTAATAGAGGGTAAAAGTATGGAATATTTAAAGTATGATTTTTTTGATTTTATCATAAAAATAGCATCGGGTGAAATTAAGGCTAAGAATGAAGAAAATGGATATAGGGAAATATCAATTTTTAAAGATGGGGTAATTTTATAAGTAAGTATAATATAATCCTCCAGGTTTCGATAAGATAATTAAACTTGGAGGATTTTTTATACAAGTTATTGCCTATTGTTTTTATATAAGCTAATATATTATATTTTAGTATTATCTTTGAACCCTACCTGAGCCGTCTCCTTCCATAAGGGTAAGAACCTCTTTAACTGATACTAAATTAAAGTCACCTTCTACCGTATGCTTTAAACAAGAAGCAGCTGCAGCAAATTCAATAGCATCTTGGCTTTCATAATCATTTATTAAGGCATATATCAAGCCACCGCAAAAAGAATCTCCACCACCTATCCTGTCAACTATATTAATATTATACTTCTTAGCCTTGTAAAATTCTTTTCCATCATATAAGAGCCCCGACCAATTATTAACTGATGCTGATATGCTTTCTCTAAGTGTTATAGCTACCTTTTTAAATCCAAATCTATCTACCAGTTGTTTGCATACATCTTTATAGCCTTCTTCTGATAAATCACCTGCTGTAACATCTATCCCTTTAGCAGTAATGCCAAATACCTTTTCAGAATCTTCTTCATTTGCAATTAATACATCCACATATTTCATTAAGCCTGACATAACCTTATCTGCCTTTTCTGTAGTCCAAAGTTTTTTCCTAAAGTTAAGGTCACAACTAACAGTCACCCCAGCCTTTTGAGCTGCCTTACATGCTTCTAAGGCAAGTTCTGCCGCACTATCACTTATGGCAGGTGTAATCCCTGTAAAATGAAACCAGTCCTTCCCATCAAATATCTTATCCCAATCAAAATCAATTGATTTTGCTGTCGATATTGATGAGTGTGCCCTGTCATATACAACATTTGAGGCTCTTTGTGATGCCCCTTTTTCGACAAAATATATACCTACTCTTTCTCCGCCTCTTGCTATATATTGAGTATTGACACCATGCTTTCTAAGTTCACCTATACAAGAATCACCGATTGGATTCTTGGGTAATTTTGTTACAAAACTTGCATCCAAGCCATAATTTGAAAGTGATACTGCAACATTTGCCTCGCCACCACCAAATACAGCATCAAACCTATCTGCTTGTATAAATCTTTCATGATTAGGTGTTTGCAATCTTAACATAATTTCCCCAAAAGTAATTACTCTCTTACCCATTTATCTTCTTCCTTTCTACTTTTAAACTGTATAGTATTTAATTTCATGTTTTATATTATTTAAATCGATTTAAAG
>CAZRSG010000016.1:0-23557 GCA_964602705.1 uncultured Oscillospiraceae bacterium | reverse complement strand
ATAATTGTAGCAAGGATGTCAAAATATATGCGAGGTGAACTCTATGGCTCTGCCAAGTGAACTGCGTTTGCTTTTGGAGAAAAATAATGGAACAATTACAAATATGCAAGCCAATGAAGCGGGTTTTTCCCGCGAGCGTCTTCGTTTGCTTGTAAATGCCGGTGCATTGGAGCGGGTGGCTGCTGGTGTATACATTTCTACCGACACTTTACCGGACAAAATGTATGTAGAGCAAAAACGTAAGCCCAAGCTCATTTATTCTCACGAAACTGCGCTGTTTCTGCATGACCTCACCGATCGTGACCCAATTGGATATTCAGTTACGGTGCCGCGGGGCTATAACACCTCGGCAGTTTCCGAGGCGGGTTTTACCGTTTATACCGTGAAACGCGAGCTTTATAAATTAGGAGTAGTTCAGAAGAAAACGATATTCGGGAACCTTGTAAACACTTACGATTTAGAACGAACCATCTGCGATTGTGTCCGTAGCAGAAATCGGATGGACATTGCAGTGCTAACCGACGGCATGAAACGCTACGCCAAACGCAGTGATAAAAACTTGAATGTGCTCATGCAAATGGCTGAAGCGTTCAGGATTACAAAACCGCTTCGAAGTTATATGGAGGTACTGCTATGAAAACATCCACTCAGTTAAAAGCGCTGGTGCGGAATCTTTCCAAACTGAAAAACGTGGAAGCTGAAATCGTCCTGCGTAATTTTATGATGGAAAGGTTGCTTGAACGCATATCTGAATCACAATATAAGGATAAATTTATACTGAAAGGCGGTATGCTGATTGCTGCTATGGTAGGTATTGATGCTCGCACTACAATGGATTTAGATGCAACCATTAAGGGACAGAATCTGAGCGAAGCAGAAATCGTAGCTACTATAGAGGGCATCTTAAAGGTTTCGATTAATGACGGGGTTATCCTTACATACAGGGGCATTGAGGAAATACGAGAAGAATCCGATTATCCCGGCTACCGCGTGTCGATTGAAGCTTTGTTTGATAAAACACGACAGACCCTCAAGGTGGATATTACGACCGGGGATTTTATCACGCCAAAGGAAATAGAGTATAACTTTCGGTTGATGTTTGAAGAGCGGACAATCAGTATTATGGCATACAATCTGGAAACGGTTCTCGCCGAGAAATTCGAAACTATCATTACACGCGGTTTAACGAATACCCGGATGAGAGATTTTTATGATGTCTATATTCTAACAGCAACACGGAGCCAAGACATTGATCTGCAAGTATTTGCAAACGCCCTGAAAAGCACGGTGGAAAAACGGAACACTTCCGAACAAATGGCGGATGCTTCGAACATTATTCCCATAATTGAAAAAAGCACCATTATGATAGACTTATGGAAACGGTATCAAACAAAATATAGTTATGCCGAAGATGTTTCATGGGAGATGGTGATAGATGCATTGACCGACTTAGTCAAATCATAATAATCGGCGATATAACGCAAAAATAAACTTTTTTACGATGTGTTGTTTTTTGCGAAAAGGTTATAGTTTCGCCGGATTGTATCAAATATTGAGTGCAAAGACATAATATCAAAACTTCTAACCCCAGTTTTAGCTGGGGTTAGAAGTTTTATTGTTTATGCTCATATATATTTAAGTGGCTTTTTAAAGCATTTTGAAGAAGATGTGAGAAGTTGACTTGATTTTTTTCCGCTTCATCATTAAGCCATTTGGGAATAGTTAAAGTCTTCTTAACAGATCTATTTTGCATTCTGTACCTAATAGGTATCATCCATGTATCAACTAGGCATACAAAAGAACCTTCTTCATCAATAGAAATACTTTGTGGAAGTGATGGCTTGGGGATAACTTCGTTATCTTCTTCCATATTATACAAGTACAATGATAGTGCTTCTTTTGCCATGCTTAAAGCTTCATCTGGTGTATCTCCTTCTGTAATACAACCTGGCAAATCTGGAAAAGTAACAGTATATCCACCTTCTTCGCAGCTTTCGAATAAAGCGGGGTAAACGTATTTATCCATATTTTTAATAGCCTCCTTTGCAGGGCTTATTTCAGCCCCGCATGTTTTAATATTGAATTAGCTGTCTTAATTTTTAAATCTCCTTTATGATTTGGAACCGTGACCTTTTCTTTTTTGGCTGGATGTATGTAGTGCATATGTGAACCTTCTTGATTCTTAAATACCCAACCATCTTTACGTAGTAATCGTAATATTTCTCTAACTGTCACCGTTCCTTCACCTCCTAACGAAATTATAACACGTGTGATGGTACGTGTCAAGTTTTTTTACAAATTTGTTAGGCCTGCAAAATCTCCATTCCTCATTATTATTATTATTATTTCCTATCCCAAAATCGTTGTCTTGCAATTGCAGAGATAAATTCTTTAATAAAATTAGGATTATTAAAGGACTATCATTTAATAAAAACATTTTTATACAGCAGTATTTAAATTTTATATTGTCTTAATATAAGGCAATGGTGTAATTGTTAATGATAGAAGATAAAATACATTCAAAGTAAAATATTATATATATATATTTACTTTTTTGTGGTAAAATATAAGTTGAAGATTACAAGGACATTTAATTTTATAATAAAATAGGCATAAGGGTTTTAATAAAAAATAAAGATAAATATATTATGTTAGGAGTGTCAATATGGTTGTAGTTTTAGCCTCTAATAATAAAGGTAAACTTAAGGAAATTAAAACACTTTTAAACCAGTTTAAAATACAAGTTTTATCACCGGCGGATATAGGTATTAATATAGATGTTAAAGAAGATGGGCTTACATATGAAGAAAATGCAATTAAAAAGGCTTCTGCAATTATGAGTATCAGTAATAAAAATACTATAGCTGACGATTCTGGCTTGGAAATTGATTTTCTAAATGGAGAACCCGGAATATATTCTGCACGATATGGTGGTAAAGATATTAGTGATACAGATAGAAATATAATGATTTTGAATCAACTTAAGGATATACCATTTGAAAAACGTTCAGCACGTTTTATTTGTGCTATAGCGGTCTTATTTACTGATGGAGATAAAATAGTGGTTAGGGGAGAATGTGAAGGTTTTATTGCATTTAAACCTGAAGGTAATAATGGATTTGGTTATGATCCTATATTTTATTTACCGGAATATAATTTAACCATGGGGCAGCTTGATGGGTCAATAAAAAATAAAATAAGCCATAGGGCAAAAGCATTAAGCTTATTAGAGGAAAGTCTAAAGATTAAAGAATAAATAAGGTAGAAATTTAACATATTATCTATTTAAATTTGATTTAGTTAAATTTTTACTTGTATATAAATAAATAAAGTGATAAAATTACTTTAGCTGGTATTCTTTAGAAACCAGACCGCAGATTATATAATTAAAGTAATAACTGCGACTTGTATCCTGTAAAGGAATAAGAACGGAGGTGTATTAAATGAAATCAAAACAAAAACCAAGAACAAAGCTATTAAATATTCGTAAGATTACTATTGTTGGTGTTTTAACAGCAATAACGGTAGTCTTGGGTCAAATGGGATGGGGATTAATAAATGTAGGTCTTCCTGCAAAGGTTACAATAATGCATATTCCTGTTATTGTAGGGGCAGTTTTAGAGGGTCCGCTTGTAGGAATAATGGTAGGATTATTATTTGGTATTTTCAGCATAATACAAAACATAATAGCTCCTGCACCCTTATCTTTTGCCTTAATTAACCCATTGGTATCAGTTCTTCCAAGAATGTTAATTGGTGTGACGGCATATTATACCTACTTTAGTTTAAAGAAAATTCCAAAAGAACCTATAAGAATTGGAATAGCGGCGGCAGTTGGAACAATTACTAACACAATTGGTGTCTTGGGAATGATTTATCTTTTATATGTTGCCAAATTTGCTGAATTAAAGGGTATAGGTACAAATGAGGCAGGTGCGGTTATTGCAGGATTAGCGATAACTAATGGTTTACCTGAAACTATTGTAGCTATAATTATAACAATAGCTGTTGTAGTACCTATAAAAAGATTAGCTATTAAAAAGGAACTTATTAAAAAGTAATTTTTTGATTTACCTGTTTACTTAGATTGATGTAAACAGGTAAATTATATTATTTTGAATTATAAAATGGAGTTGAAATTTGTGTTTTCAATGACTGCAATTTATCAATTATTTAAGATAATGTGTATAAGATTTACTACAGGTATTTTCCAACCCTTATATATTCTTATGGCTTTTTCTATATATCCATTTTATAAAAGGTTAAAAAATTCAGAAAGATATCTTCTATTGTCAAATAAAATTAACCTAAAAGAATCAGTGATAGATTCTATATTGTATGGCATATTGGCAGGTTTTATAGGTAGTTTATTAATAAACATCTTGGGAATAAACTTTAATTTACATACTGATAGTTTTATATATTTATGGGTTAGTATATTATTGCTTGCAATCTTTGAGTTTAAGTTCTTATCAATTTCATTTATTATTGGTAGCCTATCATTATTAAAGTTAACCTTTGATTGGCCTAATATTGAAGTTAGTGCCTTATTGGCAGTAGTAGGTGTAATATATTTATTAGAAGCTTTTTTAATGTTTTTAAATGGTGATAGGGGTGCAAGTCCCACTTTTATTAAATATAAAAATGGAGTGGTAGGAGCATTTTCAATAAAACGATTTTGGCCTATTCCTATAGCCTTGTTATTATTTGATATGATACCTAATCTTGATATGCCATCAGAAACTATAAATTTAAATAATCCGGATTGGTGGCCTTTAATTATGGGGCCACTTATTTCAACAAATCATGTAATCTTGTTTACTATTATGACAATTCCTATTATAATAACTTATTCAGATGTAATAATAACAGAAAGCCCTAAGAAACGAATTAAAAAATCTGCTATTTTTTTATTTATATATAGTGTAATTTTAATAATACTTTCTATATTATCCTCCTCATTATCCTCCTCAATACCTTATATACAATTTGTAGCTGCAATTTTTGCTATTGTCGGACATAAGTTGTTAAAGTTTTACTGGATAAGAAAGGATAGGGATGGACAGGCTTATTTTGCTGTCCCGAAAAAAGGGGTTAAGGTTTTAGATGTAATTGAGGGAGGTCCTGCCCATAAGATAGGTTTATTGCCTGGTGATGTTATATTAAAAATAAATAATAAATCATTAATGACTTATGGTGGGATTTTAACAGCTTTAGAGGATTATCCAAATTTTATATGGTTAGAAGTATTAAGGGATAAGGAAATTTATGATTTTGAATATAAGTCTTATCCTAATGGAATTAATGATTTAGATATAATTATTGTGCCACGGGATGGTAATGTTTTAAAGGTAATAAAAAATCCATATAATTTAAGTTTATTTATTAAATTAATATCTAATAGCAAGTTTCGAAAAAGTCAAAGTTAAAAGATTAGTCTTTTGTAGATAAGTTGTTGTAATTGATAGAAAAAAATATTATAATAATCTAAACAGTAAAAGAAAATAAAGAAAAAGAAATATAAAAATATAGAGGTTGACTAAATAAATATTATTTAGTATTCTAATGTATATAGTATAAAGGATATTGTATGAACCTCCTAATAATTACTTATAAAACTATTTATTGTAGTTATTTATTTATAAAGATTTGATATGTTTTATTTTATAGGGTCTATATCTTCTTATTACTGATTAAATTTATAATTATTATTAAAATAATCTTTATAAATAAAACGATAATATGCAATAGAATTTCGTATATTATAAAAAAATATTGCGATAATATGAAAAGGAGCGGTATTAATGGTATTAAAAGAAATTGTTGTGCAGAACCCAGTAGGGCTCCATGCTAGGCCGGCGACATTTTTTATACAAGAAGTAAATAAATTTAAAAGTAGCATATGGGTGGAAAAAGAAGAAAGAAAGGTAAATGCTAAGAGTTTATTGGGTGTACTATCTCTTGGTATATCAAGGGGAACAAAAATAACTATTATTGTAGAAGGTGAAGATGAGGAAGTTGCAGTTGAAGCTATAGCTAAGCTGATTAATTCAAATTTTCGTGATTTAAAAGAGGAAGAGCGATAAAAGTGCCTATTAAGGATTATTTAGAGAAACGGTTAAAAAGCTTATCTGATAAACCCGGTGTATACCTTATGAGGGATTCTGACGGTGATATAATATATGTAGGTAAGGCAAAAAACCTTAAAAATAGAATAAGGCAATATTTTCAGAATTCTAATAATCATCCATTTAAAATTCAGGTTATGATTAACCATATAGATAATTTTGAATATATTATTACGGATACAGAAACAGAAGCCTTAGTATTAGAGTGTAATTTAATAAAAAAACATAAGCCAAGGTATAATGTTTTATTAAAAGACGATAAGACCTATCCTTATATAAAAATAACTATAAATGAGGACTTCCCACGAATTATTATAACAAGAAATTTAAAAAAAGATGGTGCTAAATATTTTGGCCCCTATACAAATGTTTTTGCTGTTAAAGATACTGTTGATACAATAAAAAAACTTTTTTTAATAAGGACTTGCAATAGGCAGTTGCCTAAAGATATAGGGAAGTCAAGACCTTGTTTGAATTATTATATAAATCAATGTTCTGCTCCATGTCAAGGTATCATAAATAAAAAGGACTATGGGGATATTATTGATAAAATAATATCTTTTTTATCCGGGAAGCAAGATATACTTATAGGTAAGATAAGGACAGAAATGCATAAAGCTTCAAAGGATATGGATTTTGAAAAGGCTGCCAAATTAAGAGATCAACTTAATAGTATAAATCAAATTTCACAAAGACAAAAAGTTGTTTCCTCATCACTTATAGACCAAGATATAATAGCACTTGAATTAGATAAGGATATAGATATAGCTTGCATACAAGTCTTTTTTATAAGGAATGGTAAACTTATTGGAAGGGAACATTTTATTATCGATAATATTTCAGGAACAGAGCTTCAAGAAATACAAAGTTCATTTGTGAAACAGTTTTATAATAGCAATTCTTATATACCAAAAGAAATAATTTTACAATATAAATTAAATGATATGGATACAATCCAAAAGTGGTTAACTAATAAGCGTGGTAATAATGTATATATAATAAATCCACAAAAGGGTGAAAAAAAGAGCCTTCTTGAAATGGTCTACAAAAATGCCTTAGAGACATTAAATACTTATAAAATAAGAAAAATGACAAATATAAATTTTTTGACAGAAGCACTTGAGCAATTACAAGAACACTTATCTTTAAAAGCTATTCCTAAAAGGGTTGAGGCTTATGATATTTCAAATATTGCAGGAAGTCAAAGTGTGGGGGCTATGGTAGTATATAAAGATGCTAAGCCTTACAGAGATAATTATAGAAGGTTTAAGATAAAGACAGTAACCGGTAGTGATGATTACGAGAGTATGCGTGAAGTTTTATTTAGAAGGTTTAATGCATTTAAAAAGAATAAAGATAAAAGTTTCTCTATGCTACCGGATTTAATATTATTGGATGGTGGTAGGGGGCATGTACATGCTATAAAACAAGTGTTAAGTTCCTTGAATTTATATCTTCCTGTTTTTGGGATGGTGAAAGATGATAAACATAAAACATGTGGACTTGTAACAGAGGATAAAAATCTTCAATTACCTACTGATGGAAGTGCTTTTAAACTTATTAGTCAAATACAAGAGGAAGTGCATAGGGTGGCTATAGGATATCATCGTAAGTTAAGGTCTAAAGAAGTTGTTAAATCCGAACTTGATAAAATAAAAGGTATTGGTAACATTAGAAAAAAGTCACTACTTATGCATTTTAAGTCTATAGATAGAATTAAAGAAGCTAAGCTTGAACAACTTGAAAGTGTCGAGTCTATGAATAAAACAGCTGCCTTAAATGTTTTTAATTATTTTAGGCAAAAATAATTATTATAGGTTATTAAATTAAAAACCTATTTGCTTATATCCTTATTGTTGATAAACCTTTCTACATTTTCTAATACTTTATTATCGCCAACAACAACAATATTATCACCGGCTTCTAAAATAGCATATGGACCGGGTGATACTATAATATCTGTTCCTTTTCTAAGGGCAACAATTGTCCCACCGGTACTTTGCCAAAAATTCATTTCAGAAATACTTTTCCCTATGTAAGGAGAGTTTTTAAGAACTTCTATTTCAACAGGATTATAAGGAGATAAGTTTTTAAGTTTATCTGAATATTCAATAATATCATTTAGTTTTTTCTTTAAATCCTCATCTATTTGGTATTTTTGTTTCATTAGATTTCTTAAATCATCCTTTAGCGAATGAATTGAATCTAAGTATTTAAATCTTTGGATAAAGTTGTATGCTTTATCAACAGAATTAATGATAATACCACTACCCGGATTTACTTTTAGTACATCCATATCTTGCAATAAGGCTACAGATTTTCTGATTGTTTCTGGTGATACATTATACATTCCTGCCAAGGTAGATCTTCCATGTAGTCTTTCACCGACGATAAATCTTTTATTTACAATTCTTTGTGCAATATCCAGAGCAATTTTTTGATATCTTGCAGATAAGGGTCCCCTTGACATTATAATACCTCCAAATCATGAATTTTAAACTTAATTTATATTGTAACATAAAAAAACAAAAAGGGTAAGTAATAGTTAAATGTAAGTTTTTTCTTATGATATCCATATTTATCATATACAATAAATAGTAAGGATATCTGAAACGTTATAAATTGATAAATATAATATTATAATTAGTCTTGCAAAAAGGTTAAAAGAAATATATTATTAATGTAGTAGAAGTTAATAAATAGTTAAGAGTTAAAATGGAGGGTATATTAAATTTGTATAAAAAGGTTCAAAGGTTAAAGGACTATATTAGCAAATTAGAAAGTGTATGTATAGCATTTTCAGGTGGAGTAGATAGTAGTTTTCTAACTAAAATAGCTTATGATATATTGAAGGATAATGCCATAGCTATTACTGTAAATTCATCAATGTTTCCTAAAAGAGAATTAACACAATCTATGGAATTGGCTAAAGAAATAGGTATAAGACATATAATTATAGATGCAAATGAATATGAAATTAAGGGTTTTCTTGAAAATACAAAAGATAGGTGCTATTTATGTAAATATTCAATATTTAAAAAAATAAAAGAAGTTGCCTTTAATTATAAAATAAAATATATTGCAGATGGTTCAATACTTGATGATGAAACTGATTATCGTCCCGGAATGAAGGCTTTAGAAGAATTAAAGGTACTTAGCCCCCTTAAAGAAATGAAATTAAGCAAAACTGAGATTAGACACTTATCTAAAGAAATTAAGTTGCCAACATGGGACATGCCTTCTTTTGCTTGTTTAGCATCACGAATTCCTTATGGACAAGTTATAAGTCCGGAAAAATTACAAATGATAGATCAAAGTGAAGAATTTTTAATGCAGTTAGGATTTAGTCAGTTTCGTGTAAGGCATCATGGTGATATTGCAAGAATTGAACTTTTACCAAATGAAATTAAAAGGATATTTGAAAAAGATATTTCTTATAAGATTGCAAGGAAATTTAAAGAAATAGGTTTTGTATATGTATCTATAGACATAGAGGGGTATAGGACCGGGAGTTTAAATGAAAAATTATATATAAAGACCACAGAAGGTAGTGATTAAGATGAATATTGACCAATTACGCCTCTTACTTAATAATGTAAAAAAAGGAGACCTTAGCATAGAAAAGGCAATTAATAAATTTAAAACCTTACCCTATCAAGATATAGATTATGCCAAGATAGATAACCATAGGGAAATAAGGACAGGATATCCTGAAGTGATATACTGTCAGGGTAAAACTAAGGAGCATTTGCAAGGCATTATTATTAAGATGGTTCAAAATAAAAATATGAATATACTTGCAACAAGGGTAGATGATAAGATATATGAAGCTATAAAAGAAGTTGCTGATAAGGTAAAATATTATCCTATGGCAAGGATTGCAGTTATTAATAAAAAGAAAATTGAAAGAACTAAAAAAAAGATTTTAATTATAACGGGAGGTACTTCTGATATACAAGTAGCAGAAGAAGCAGCTATAACAGCAGAAGTATTCGGTAATCCGGTAGAAAGGTTATATGATGTTGGAGTTGCCGGCTTACATAGGTTACTTTCAAATTTAGATAAATTAAAGGAATCAAATGTTTTAATAACTGTTGCAGGTATGGAGGGAGCACTTGCAAGTGTAGTTGGTGGATTAGTAGATAAGCCTATTATTGCTGTACCAACAAGCATTGGATATGGTGCAAATTTTGGGGGTTTATCTGCCTTATTAAGTATGCTAAACAGTTGTTCGGCAGGTGTAAGTGTTGTAAATATTGATAATGGTTTTGGTGCCGGATATTTGGCAAGTATGATTAATAATTTATAATAAAGGAGGAGAAGGTAAATTGAAGGTTTTATATTTTGATTGTTTTTCGGGAATTAGCGGGGATATGACATTAGGAGCTTTTATAGACATAGGAATAGATAAAGAAGAATTTCTTGAAGAAATTAATAAGTTAAATATAGAAGGATTTGATATAGAATTTTCCAAAGTTAAAAAAAATGGGATAGAAGCTACTGATGTTAATATTAATATTCATAAAAATTGCAATGAACATGAGGGTGATGACCATCATGAACATCACCATAGAAACTTGCAAGACATAGAAAAGATAATAAAAGATAGTAATTTAGATAATAGGGTGAAAGAATTAAGCAAAGCTATGTTTTTGAATATAGCTAAAGCAGAGGCTAAAATTCATGGTACAAGCATAGATAAAATACATTTTCATGAAGTAGGGGCTATAGATTCTATTATTGATATAATTGGGGTGGCTATTTGTATTAACCTATTAGGGATTGAAAAAATAATTAGCTCACCTTTACATGATGGAACAGGATTTGTAAGATGTCAGCATGGACTTATTCCAATTCCTGCACCGGCTACTTTGGAAATATTGACTACAAATAATGTACCTTTTTATACTAGTGATATAAAAAATGAATTAATTACTCCTACCGGGGCTACAATTATAGCTACGTTAGTTGAAGAATTTGGACCTATCCCGGAAATGTCTATTAAAAAAATAGGATATGGTAGCGGCAAAAGAGATTTAGAGATACCGAATCTTTTACGTATAATTATAGGTGAAGTTAAAAAAAAAAGTTAGATAATGTTTTAATTCTTGAAAGTAATATTGATGATATGTCAGGTGAAATAGCCGGTTATCTTATGCAGAAAATTTTTGATGCCGGTGCTTTGGATGTGTATTATACTCCTATATATATGAAAAAAAATCGTCCTGCTATGAAACTTTCTGTAATCTGCACAGAGGATTTTTTTGATGATATTCAACAAATAATTTTAAGTGAAAGTACAACCATAGGCATAAGAGTATGTAAAACAGATAGGGTATATATGGATAGGGAAATAGTTAAAATTGCTACTTCATATGGGACAATAGGTGTTAAAGTTTCAAATTATGATGGTATAAATAAATTTTATCCCGAATATGAAGATTGTAAAAGGGTAGCCATAGAAAATAATATACCCTTAAAAGAAGTATATGATATGGTTATATATGAATATATGAAAAGTTATAGAGTTTAATTTGTAGTCTAATTGATGGGGATAAGTTTTCTATGATTTTGGCTTTTCACTTTTAGGAACATATGTTATAATAAATTCATTAAGAAAACCTTCGGTTTTTAAGGAGTGTAATAGGTGCAAGAGCAAAAAATTATAGACATAGAAAGCCATAAGAGTAAAAAAAGAAAAAATAAAGTTCTTATTTATATACTAATAATCTTATTTATGATTAGTATCATATATTTTTATAAAAAATATGATTTGGGAGACAGGTTTTTGAATTTGCTTCAAATAAATAAAGACTTTGAAAAAGATAATACAATTATATTTGATTCAGTTGGTAAGTATAAGTTCGATAGTTATAAAGATGGGGTTGTATTGCTTTGTAAAAGTGGATTAAAGGGTTTAAACAAGCAAGGAGAGGAAGAATGGGGTATAGATGTTTATTATAATGATCCTTTTTTGCAGGTTAATAATAAATATATTTTAATTGCTGATAAAGGGGGCAAAGAAGCAAATATTATTTCTAACGGCAATATAATTTCAACTATTCATTCTGAAGATCCTATAATATTTGCTAAGATAAGTAAGGCTGGAAATACTGCAATATTGACAAGTCCTAAAGGATATAAGGGTAAGATAACTATATATAATTTAAAGGGGGAAGAGTTATTTAAATGGTTTTCCGGTGAAAATTATATAGTTGATGTAGATATTTCTGAAGATGGTGGCAGGATGGCAATTGCAACAATAGATACAACACAAGGAAAGGTTGCGGGAGGCGTTGTATTTTTTTATTTAAATCAAGAAAAGCCATATGCGGGTAATATTATAGATAATACTATAATTTCAAATGTGAAGTTTTGTAAAGATAATACCCTTATAGCAATTGGGGATAATCAACTTATAGGCTTTTCCTTAGCGGGAGCACAAGAATGGAGCTTTGATTATGGAGGAAAAACCTTGCAAACATATGATATAGATAAAAGTCAATTAGTAGTACTTGCACTAAGTGAATATGAGGAAACTGGTATATTCGATAATAAAACTATAATTGAAATTATTAATTATAGGGGGAAAAATATTCGCACCTACCCGGTAGAGGGGGAAATTAAGTATATAAAAATTAATAATGACCATATTGCCTTTAATAATAAAAGAGATATTTCTATAATCAATACTAAGGGTAGCCTTATTGCAAATACAATTTACAATAAAGATGTAAAAGATATTGTCCTTTACGATAATAAAAAAAGTATGCTTTTAATTTCAAGAAATTCAGCGGATATAATTGATTATAAATAATAATTATAGGAAGGGAGGTATTTGGCTTGAATATATTAGATATTATAATTCTTATTGTTATTTTATATTATACTATAAATGGTGTATCTAAAGGGTTTGTAACTACAATTTTTAAGATAGCTTCTTTTTTTATTGCCATATTATTAACAGGAAAGCTACATACATATTTTTCAAATATTCTTATTAATTCTAAGCTTAGCAACTGGATAAATGGGATCATATCCCAAAAGATATATACTAATAATTCCGGTGGATTTCAAGAAAATAATATTCCTGAAACAGCGGCTGAAAAATTAATAGAATCTATACCTATTCCTAAAATAATAAAGCCTAACATACTTAATGGTGATGGGAATGGAATTTTATCTGTATTTAAATTTGAAAATATTATAGACCAAGTAAGTCTTAGTATTACAAATATGATTATAAGTATTTTAAGTATCATTATATTGTTTTTTATTATAAGATTTTTATTAAAGCTTCTTATTAAAGTTATAGAAAAAATTATGAAGTTTCCGGTTTTGAATTCTGCAAATAAATTACTTGGCGGTATATTAGGTTTTGCCAGGGGAATTTTAATTGTTTATATCATATGTATAATTTTTATACTATTAACACCTATAAAATCATTTGATACTATAAATAATTTAATAGAAAACTCACTTATTGCAAAAGAATTTTATAATAACAACTTCTTAATTAAATGGATGATGTAAATAAAAATTGATTATAATTATCAAATATATTTAATAACTTATTTTATACCTGATAGAAACATTATTAAATATATAAAATTAAAGGTTTTTACATATACGGATAGTATATGTTACAAAATATTAATATTATTGAAGAATATTTTATGAATAGGGGATGTAGTAAAATGGAGAATAAAAGATTAATTTATATCGATGGACATTATTATGAAAAAGATGAGGCAAAGATATCTGTATTTGACCACGGTTATTTATATGGTGATGGGATATTTGAAGGCATACGATTTTATAATGGTAGGGTTTTTAAGTGTGAAGAACATATAGACAGGCTCTATATGGCTGCAAAGGCTATCTTTATGGAAATACCTCTTTCTAAAGAAGAAATGACAGCCGCCTTACTTGAAACAATAAGAAAAAATAAGCTTAATGATGGCTATATCCGTCTTGTTGTGTCAAGGGGAAAGGGTGATTTAGGACTTAGCCCTACAAAGTGCCCCAAGCCAACAGTAGTGATTATTGCTGATACTATAACTTTATATCCTGAAGAACTATATGAGTTAGGTATGAAAGTAATAACAGCATCAACCCGTAGAAATAGTCCATCTGCTTTAGACCCGCAAATAAAGTCATTAAATTATTTAAATAATATTCTTGCGAAGATAGAGGCTAATAGGGTAAACGCTCCCGAAGCTATAATGTTAAATACGGATGGAATTGTTGCAGAATGTACAGGAGATAATATATTTATTATTAAAGATAATCTTGTATATACACCGCCTATATATGTAGGTGCATTAGATGGGATAACAAGAAAGACCGTAATAAGTATATGTAAGGACTTGGGTATAGAAATATACGAGAAAGAATTTACATTGTATAATCTTTATAATGCAGATGAATGTTTTTTTACAGGAACTGCTGCAGAAGTTATTGCTGTAACTGAAGTTGATGGAAGGGTTATAGGTAATGGTTTAGCAGGTGAGATTACTAAGAAGTTACTTAAGGAATTTCAAAAGGTAACAAGATCTGAAGGTAAAGAAATATATAGATAAAAATGTTTATTGATTATATAACTAATTCTTAGGGTATATGTTATAATTAAATATAAAAATTTCCCCGATAGGTTATAAAATCCAAAATGGAAGGGTGAAAAATATGAGAAGTGATATAGTAACAAAAGGGATTGAGCGTTCACCGCACCGCTCATTATTTAAAGCTATTGGACTAACTGATGAAGAATTAACCAGACCTTTGATAGGTATTGTAAATTCTCAAAATGAAGTTGTACCGGGTCACATTGACCTTGATAAGATTACAGAGGCTGTTAAGTCCGGAGTAAGGATGTCAGGGGGTACACCATTAGAATTTCCAGCTATAGCAATATGTGATGGTATTGCAATGGGACATCAAGGTATGAAATACTCATTAGCCTCAAGAGAACTTATTGCAGACTCCATAGAAGCTATGGTTATGGCACATGCTTTTGATGCACTTGTTTTAATACCAAATTGTGATAAGGTAGTACCCGGAATGCTTATGGCAGCTGCAAGGTTAAATATACCAACCATATTAATTAGTGGTGGACCAATGCTTTCGCTACAAAATAAGGATGGAATTAATTTAGATTTAAATAGTGTATTTGAGGCAGTAGGGTCTATAAAAGCAGGTAAGTTAAAGGAAGATGAACTCTTAGATATAGAAAATACTGCATGCCCGGGTTGTGGTTCATGTTCCGGTATGTTTACAGCAAATTCTATGAATTGCCTATCTGAAGTATTAGGTTTAGCCCTACCCGGAAATGGGACAATTCCTGCAGTTTATGCAGAACGTATAAGGTTGGCAAAAACAGCCGGTATGCAAATCATGGAGCTTTTTAAAGAAAATATTAAGCCAAAAGATATATTAACGAAAAAATCATTTGAAAATGCCTTAACAGTTGATATGGCTCTTGGTTGTTCCACTAATTCAATATTACACTTACCAGCTATTGCATATGAGGCAGGAGTAGAAATAAATTTAGATATAGTTAATTCAATTAGCAGCAAGACACCTAATTTATGCAAGTTAGCCCCAGCCGGACCACATCATGTACAAGATTTATATCAAGCCGGTGGTGTACAGGCAGTTATGAATGAATTAAGTAAAAAAGGTTTAATATATACAGACAACCTTACTGTTACAGGTAAGAATATACAAGCAAATATAGAAAAAACTGTAGTATTGGATAATAATATTATAAAAAGTATAGATAATCCTTATAGTGAAACAGGGGGTATAGCTGTTTTAAGAGGAAACTTAGCTCCGGATGGTGCTGTAGTTAAAAGATCTGCAGTAGCAAAACAAATGTTAACTCATAGTGGACCGGCAAAAGTTTTTGAATCCGAAGAATCAGTTATTGAAGCTATATATAAAGGTGTAATTAATAAGGGTGATGTTATTGTTATAAGATATGAAGGACCAAAAGGCGGCCCCGGAATGAGGGAGATGCTATCACCAACTTCAGCTATTTGTGGGATGGGATTAGATAAGGACGTTGCATTAATTACAGATGGAAGGTTTTCCGGGGCAACTCGGGGTGCATCTATAGGGCATATTTCACCTGAAGCTATGGAAGGTGGTCCTATTGCCATAGTACAAGATGGTGATATTATTAATATTGATATAATTAAAGGAAAGTTAAACATTGATTTATCAGATGAGGAAATTTCAGATAGATTATCAAAGTGGAAAGAACCGGAAGCTAAAATTAAAACCGGTTATTTAAGCAGATATGCTAAATTAGTAACATCAGCTTCAACAGGGGCTGTTTTAAAGACATGACTATGGGGTGTAATATTATGAAAATATCAGGATCGGAAATATTTGTACGGTGTTTATTAGAGCAAGGGGTAGATACAATCTTTGGATACCCCGGGGGTGCCGTTCTTAATTTATATGATGCCTTATTTAATTATAAGGATAAAATAAAACATATTTTAACATCACATGAACAGGGAGCATCACATGCCGCAGATGGTTATGCTCGTGCAAGCGGGAAAGTAGGAGTATGTTTGGCAACATCCGGACCAGGGGCGACTAATCTTGTAACAGGTATAGCAACAGCCTATATGGATTCTGTACCAATGGTAGCATTTACCGGACAGGTGGCGAAATCTTTATTGGGTAAAGATTCTTTTCAGGAAGTTGATATAACCGGAATAACCATGCCAATAACTAAACATAATTATATAGTTAAGGATATTAAAGATTTAGCTAATGTAATAAGAAATGCATTTAGAATAGCACAGGAAGGAAGACCGGGTCCTGTCTTAGTTGATATATGTAAGGATGTAACTGCGGATTTTATTGAATTTAAACCAAAAGAAATACAAGCTATACCGGAAACAAGTGTTAAACCTAAGCAAGAAGAACTTATTGCAGCAGTAGACCTTATAAATTCTTCTAAAAAACCATTTATACTTGCCGGTGGTGGTGTGGGTATATCTAATGCCAGCTTGGAATTATTAGATTTAGTTAATAAAATAAATAGTCCTATAGCTACTAGTTTAATGGGTTTAGGAACCTTTCCCGGCACACATCCTTTATATACCGGCTTAATTGGAATGCACGGAACAAGAGCATCAAATCTTGCATCTAAGGAGTGCGATTTATTTATAGCTATAGGGGCAAGGTTTAGTGATAGGGTAATTAGTAATGTTAAAAAGTTTGTACCAAATGCAAAGGTTATCCATATAGATATAGACCCTGCAGAAATTGGAAAGAATGTTATAGCACATTGTCCTTTAATAGGAAATATAAGACTAATATTAAAAGAAATTATTCAAAAAGTTGAAAACAAGAAAAATGTAGACTGGCTTGATAAAATTGAAAAATGGGGCAATGTAAGCCTGCCTTCTAATCCAAATAAAAAAGATACGCTAAAACCTAAATACATCATGAATAAAATATATGACTTAACAAAGGGCAAAGCAGTAATAACTACGGAAGTTGGGCAAAATCAATTATGGGCTGCACAATATTACAAATATACTAAACCGAGAACATACTTATCTTCGGGTGGTTTAGGTACTATGGGTTATGGTTTAGGGGCTTCTATTGGTGCCCAAGTAGCCTTACCCGATAAAAAGATATTTAATATAGCTGGTGATGGTTGTTTTAGAATGAACAATATTGAATTGGCAACGGCAGTAGAATATAAATTGCCTATTATTATTGTAATAATGAATAATAGTGTATTGGGAATGGTAAGGCAATGGCAAGATTTATTTTATGATAGTAGATTTTCATCTACTAATATAGATAGGGCAACCAGTTTCACCAGGCTTGCAGAAGCATATGGGGCACTTGCTTTTAATGTTACTACAGAGGCAGAGGCAGACCATGCATTAAAAGAAGCTCTTAAGTCAACAGATAGACCGGTTTTACTTAATTGTATAATAGATAAAGATGAAAAAGTTTTTCCTATTGTTCCCCCGGGTGCCTCTATAGATGAAATTATAGAGGAATAAATAATTGTATTATATATTTAGAAATAGTAATATTTTTTAGATTAATGTTTTGCAGAATAATAAAATTATGTTATAATTTTATATGTAATAAAAACCTTTCAATAACTAAATGATTAATTGAAAGGTTTTTTGATTCTTGTATAAATGAATAAAGGTATGGCATTTGCTTATGCTAATACATGCTTAAATAGGAGATAGAAAGGAGATAATTATATTGAATTATGAACAAGTTAAATTATTTATAGAAGATAAGGACTTCGGGCAATTAAGAAAGATACTTGCAATTATGCAAGCTGCAGATATTGCAGAACTTTTAGATGAATTAGAAGCCAAAACAGCTATATTGGTTTTTAGATTACTACCCAAGGAATTAGCTGTTAAGGTTTTTTCCTATATATCACATGAACAACAGTCCCAACTTTCAATTTTAGTAAATGAAAAAGAGCTTACTGATATTATAAATGATTTATATTTTGATGATAAAATTGATTATTTAGAAGAAATGCCTGCCTATGTTGTAAAAAAGATTTTGAAATCTGCAAGTGAAACGGAAAGGAGGCTTATTAATCAATTCCTAAATTATCCTGATAATTCAGCAGGAAGTTTAATGACTATAGAGTTTGTTGATTTAGAAAAAGAAATGACTATTAAAAAGGCACTCGAAAAGATTAGGGAAATAGCCTTGGATAAAGAAACAATATATACATCATATGTTATTGATGAACAACGCAGGTTAGAAGGGATGATATCACTAAGAGAGTTAGTGGTAGCCAATCCAAATGAACATGTTAAGACAATTATGCATAAAGGGGTAATATATGTCAGTACACATGATGATCAGGAAAATGTTGCTGATATATTTAAAAAGTATGATTTATTAGCCTTACCTGTGGTAGACCATGAGAAAAGATTAGTTGGAATTATAACTATAGATGATATCGTCGATGTTATAGAGCAAGAGAATACAGAGGACTTTCATAAGATGGCAGCATTAGTGCCTTCAGATGAAGCATACCTATCAACCAGTGTTTATTCCCTGGCACGTAAAAGGATAGTTTGGCTGCTTATATTAATGGTTTCTGCAATATTTACCGGTTACATTATAAAGAATTATGAAGAAACTTTACAATCAATAGTTGTTCTTGCGGCATTTATTCCTATGTTGATGGATGCGGGAGGTAATGCAGGCTCACAAGCCTCTACATTAGTAATAAGGGGAATAGTTTTAGGTGAAATAGAAAATAAGGATTTATTTAAAGTAATCTGGAAGGAAACACGGGTTAGTTTAATAGTTGGTATTATAATGGCAATAGTCAATTTCATAAGTATTTATTTTTTGCAAGGAGAATTAATAGGTGTTGCAATAACAGTTTCAATAACTCTTATAGTAACTGTTACTTTAGCTAAAACTTTAGGTGGTGTCTTACCTATCATTGCGAAAAGTTTAAAATTAGACCCGGCGGTTATGGCAGGTCCACTTATTACAACAATAGTAGATACTATAGCCTTATTGATATATTTCTATATTGCTACTATATTGTTGGGAATTTAGAAGTTAAATATTGATTAATAACTATTATAGAAGGTAGGTAAGCATATTGCAAACAAATAAAAAGACAGGAAATTTTATTAAAAATTTTGACTTTATCTTGTTTATTATAGTAATAATGGCTACAATATTTGGTATTATGATGGTAAGCAGTGCTACAAACAACTTCGATAATAGCTCTACTTATATTTTTAAACAAGTTTTATCGTTTGTAATTGGTATTATTTTAATGTTTATTGTAACTATAATTGATTATAATTATATTGGTAGCTTTTGGAGGATAATTTATATTGTTAGCGTTACCTTTTTAGTATCCGTTCTATTTTTAGGTACCGGTGTAGAAGAATGGGGTGCTACAAGGGTAATACAGGTTTGGAAATTTACTATACAACCTTCGGAAATAGTTAAAATAGGTTTTATAATTACCTTGGCTAAGCATATAGATAATGTAAAAGAAAACATTAATGATATAAGGCATATATTAATGATTTTATTACATCTAATGGTGCCGGTAATATTAATACATAAACAACCTGATTTAGGAACACAATTAGCACTTATTTTTATCTTTATAGGCATAATATTTATTGCCGGAATAAATTTAAAATATATAATTATTAGTATAATAACTGCTATATCTTTATCACCTATAGCGTGGTTCTTTTTACTTTCACCCTATCAAAAAAATAGGATTCTTACTTTTTTAAACCCGGAATCGGACCCCTTAATAACAGGTTATCAAGTTATTCAATCAAAAATTTCTGTAGGTTCCGGGCAATTATTGGGCAAGGGTTTATTTAAGGGAACCCAAACACAATTAGGTTATTTACCTGCTAAGCATACTGATTTTATATTTGCAGTTATAGGTGAAGAATTAGGTTTCTTAGGATGTGTTTTTACAATTATATTATTGATGATAATAATATGGCGTTGTATATCTATAGCACGAAATTCCAAAGATACTTTTGGCTCTTTTATATGTACCGGTGTAGCCTCTATGTTTATATTTCATACACTTGAAAATATAGGGATGTGTATCGGATTAACTCCGGTTACCGGAATACCATTGCCCTTTATTAGTTATGGGAATTCTGCATTAATAACAAATTTGGTGGCTATAGGCTTAGTTCTTAATGTAAATATGCGACGAAAAGTAATTAATTTTTAGTAGATATTTAGTAAGATAATAATTATTAAGATTTAGGTGATGAAAATATATAAAAAATGGATAAATATATTAAATAAAGCTATATTATTTGAAGGAATAAGTAATAATGAGATAATAAATATGCTTGCATGTTTAAGTCCAAGGATAAAGAAATATACAAAAAATGAATATATAGCTATTGCCGGTGATCAATATAAAGGAATAGGGATTGTATTATCAGGCACTATAACAATAAGTAAAGAAAATGTTGCCGGAAGCCGTATTATTATTGCAATATTAAAAAAGGCTGAAATATTTGCTGAAATGGCAGCCTTTTCTGGGCAAAAGGTATGGCCTGCAACAATAATAGCACAAGAAAATTGTGATATTATGTTTATTTCAGCTGATAAAATAATAGGTACATGTGAGAAATCATGTAAGGCACATAAATTACTCATATTAAATATGCTTAAAATCTTATCAAAAAAAGCACTGGGCTTGAATAGGAAGATTGAATACCTATCACTTAAAAATCTTAGGGTTAAAATAAGCACTTTCTTACTTAATCAATATAAAAGTACAGCCAGTACAATATTTATGCTTCCCTTTAACAGGAGTGAAATGGCAGACTTTTTAAATGTCTCACGACCTTCATTGTCGAGAGAAATGTGTAGTATGCGTGATGAAGGACTTATTGAATTTCATAAAAATTCGGTAAGAATTAATGATATAGAAAAATTAAAAGATATTATTAAGTAAAGATTTTATATAATTTCATCATCAAGCCACATATTAACAGCTGCATCACTTGGCATTCGCCAGTTTGTACGGGGAGAAAGGCTTAAATCATCAATTTGAGGACCATCAGGTAAACAAGAACGTTTAAATTGTTGTGAAAAAAATCTCTTATAAAAAAATATCAGGTATTTGCGTATTGTTTCAAGGTCATATAAATTGTTAAAGGCTAATCTTGCTAAAAAAGCGATTTTAGCTGGCGAAAATCCATATTTTAAAGTGTAATATATAAAAAAGTCATGCAATTCATATGGTCCAATAATATCTTCTGTTTTTTGTGTTAATTCTTCTTCCTTGTTTAAGGGCAATAATTCAGGTGTTATAGGTGTATCTAAAATATCTAATAGAACTTCTTTTATGGAATTATTATGAGTTTTTTCACTTTGCCAATTTACTAAGTTTCTAACCAATGTCTTAGGGACACCAATATTAACCGCATACATTGACATATGGTCTGCATTATAAGTTGTCCAACCTAATGCAAGTTCTGATAAGTCACCGGTACCTATAACCAAACCATTCCTTTGATTAGCTATATTCATAAGGATTTGCGTACGTTCACGTGCTTGAACATTTTCATATGTAGTGTTATGAATATTTACGTCATGGCTAATGTTCTTAAAGTGTTGTAAGCATAAATTTTTAATATCAATTTCTTCGGCAGTAATATTTAAAGAATTCATTAGCTTATAAGAGTTATTAAGGGTCCTTTTACTAGTTCCAAATCCGGGCATGGTTACACCTATAATATTCTTACGTGGAAGGTTTAACATATCAAAAGCTTTAATAGTTACCAAAAGGGCAAGCGTTGAATCTAAGCCCCCTGAAATTCCAATAATTGCTGTAGAAGATAGGGTATGTGAATAACGTTTTGCTAATCCTTTAACTTGTGTTGAGAAGACCTTATTGTATAAGATATCTTCATCTTTTTTATTTGCTATAAATGGATGTGGGTTTATAATCCTATAAAGGTGGTTAAATGTTACTTCTTTAATATTACATTCAATAGTTTTATATTCTTTATTAGATGACCAATTAAGACTTGTATCATTAAATATTGTAGATTCCTGTCTTTGTGCATTTAATAATTCCATATCAATTTCATTTATAATTAGTTTTTCCTCATTAGCTATCTGTTCAAAACTTGAAACTATATTACCATTTTCAGCAATAAAGATATTTCCCGAATAAACAGAATCAGTAGTAGATTCAGACATACCTGCAGACGTATGTATATAAGCAGCTATACATCGTTTTGATTGACCTTTTATTAATTGTTTTATAGTAGAATTCCTTTCGATAGTTTGGCTGTATGCAGATATGTTAAATATCATATTTGCTCCTTGAATACAATGATTACTACTTGGTGGTATTGGAGAAGATAAATCATCCCCAATCTCAACTGCAAAGCATAAGTTTCCATGTTTTATTAGTATATTTGAAGATATAGGAATCCTATTTTGCCCACAGATATCAATATAGTCGTATGAATTTGAAATTATATTTGATGATGAAAACCAGCGTTTTTCATAGGAGTCCTTATAATTTGGCAGATAAGTTTTAGGTATAGCGGCTATAATTTTACCCTTTTGCAATACTATACCACAGTTTAATAGCTGGTTTTTATGCCTTATAGGCATACCTACAATAATAATTATTTGTGAGTTTTTGGTTATATCAAGTAGATAAATTAATTCTTTTTCAGCACCATCTATTAATAAACTTTGCTTAAATAAATCTCCGCAAGAATAGCCTGTTACAGATAATTCCGGAAATGCAATTATTTGAACATTATTTTTTACAGCTTGATTTATCATATATATAATTCTGCCTATATTATACTTACAATCAGCCACTTTTAAATCCGGAACTGCAGCAGCAATCCTAACATAACCATAAC
>CAZRSG010000015.1:12860-24642 GCA_964602705.1 uncultured Oscillospiraceae bacterium | reverse complement strand
CATGTGCATTGAAAATATAATAATACCAATTAGGACCTATCTTTCTTGCAAGCGGCCTATCTGCCCACAAGTAATTTATTTATATAAAAGTCCGGCTAATTATCTATTTAAATTTAAATATAAACCAATTTTCATCTATTTTAGTAGTCTCTGTAACATAAGGTCCTGTTGGTTCATTCCCTGTTTCCGTGAATACAATTCCCTGGGTAAAGCCAAATTCAGAAACTCTTACAAAATAAACCATTGAACCATTGACCTTATGTATACTCCTATATTTTAATATATCAAAAATTTGACTTAGGGGCTCGTTTTCTTTGTCATATGAATCATCAAATACTTCATCAATATATGGGTCTTTTAAAATCCAACTTTTTGCATTAACAAATATTGTTTTATTGACTTGAAACGTTTCTATTATGTTTTCATTTGATATTGTATCAAATGAAAATAATTTATAAGTATATATACCAATAATAATTATTAATATTAAGAAAAAACAGAATGTTAATAATTTAGTAATTTTATATACTTCTGTCATCTTTTTCACTTCCATTCCTAATTTATTACCACCAACCATAGTTTTTATTGATATCAGAACTAAAAGGGTTTACATTCCATGGATTATAATTAACATCTTTTTTCCATGCTTCAATTCCTATCTTTATAAATTCCCAATCACCAGGTGCATCACCCCAACTCGTTAATATCCAACTTCTTTTAACAGGCTGCCCTGCTTTTGAAGATTGCTGGGCAATTCCAGCTGCTATTTTAAGAGTAATATCTGAAAAATGTGCTGCTTTTCCTAAATATCCATACACAATATTACCAGGTGCATCCCCTCTTAATACTTGACCATCATATATAAAATGTTCTTTTTGCCACTCATTTTGCACCTTAATATCAAATATACGACCGTATCCTACATTATTCTTAAACCATATATAATCTCCCCTATGTTTCTCAAACAGTTCCCTATTTGAACGCATTAAATTGTTTAACTTTTCTGTAATATCATAAATGGTGTAATAATCTAGTGATTTATCAGCTCTGACACTCCAATCAACATCTTCCTTACCACTTGCACGGATATTAGCAGCCTCTTGTGCAATTTGTGCTTGTCTTGTTAAATCTGCCATACCATATTCTTGTTTCAATCTAAGCAGTTGCCTATCTAACGAATGGGTAATATAATATGAACCATCAGGCATAATACCACTTAATCCCCAAGGGTCTATAAATACTACAGGATTATTCCCAGCATAAACATACCAATTATCTCCATCACGTGTTGGGTCTTCTTGTGTAAACCTACCAATTGTCGGGTCATAATATCTATTTCTTAAATAATATAAACCTGTTTCATTGTCAAGATATTCACCCGCATATTTTATTGGATTATCTATGGTTTCAGTTTGGCTTGTTATATTACCCCAAGCATCATAACTATAGGTGTTTACAAAGCTTCCACTTTCGTCCATAAGTGCAACAACGTCACCATGTGCATTGAAAATATAATAATACCAATTAGGACCTATCTTTCTTGCAAGCGGCCTATCTGCCCATATTATTTGTGCAGTTACAGAACCGTTTACGGATTCAGCTATCACCTTTCCATTTTCATTAAGATGATAGTGGGTATCTCCCTTATCTGTTCTTAATCCTTCAGCGTTGTAAACGTAGTTAGTTGTAACACCATCTGCTGTTGATGATATCATTTTATTACGCTTATCATAGACAAAGGAGTCCTCTCCTTTAGATAAGGTGTTACCATTATTATCATATGTGTATTCGTTAGTACCATCATTAACAAGTCGATTAATTCCTTCATATTCATAATCTATTCTATTGCCATAATAGTCAATAGCAGGGCTTGAAAGCCTATTTCGTGCATCATAAGAATATGTTGTTGAATTTTCCGATGTTATATTACCATTATTGTCATAAGTATATGAATAACTTGATTTAGTTGTTGTTCCTTGCTTGGTGACTACTGAGGTCACCCTATTGACATTATCATATTGATACTCGGTATATACATTGTTAGGGTAGGCAATCTTTTTAAGCATACCATTAGGATAATACTCATAATCAAATGTCTTTCCGCCTGCAATTAGGTAATCAAGCTGTTTAAGATTATTATATATATATTCAGTTGTTAAGTCAAAGGGATCAGTTTGATAAGTGAGATTATTATTATTGTCATAAGCATAACTTGTAGTAAATGTTCCTTCTGTACGGCTATTTATACGTCCAAAAACATCTTCACCTTTTTCTAAATCTGTATGCCCTGTATAATCATACAGCTCTATATTGCCATGAGGGCTGTAATAGTAGTTAATTGTATCTTCCGTTGTTTTGCTGGATATAAGGTTTTGGGCACTGTCATAGTCATATAGTGTGACATTGGCATTTTTATCAATCTTTTTTATAAGGTTTCCTCTTGGTGAGTAACTGTATGATTCCATTTGCATTGCAGCTTTAGGAGCATAATCAGTACGGAATGCTAAAAGATTATGTGAATTATATACATTAGCAACTGAATGGTTATCACTACCACTATATTGTCTATCAAAGGTAGGCTTACCATTTTTACTATAGCTTGTTGTATTGTATTCCCCTATGGCTGTTTCGGGATATTTTACCTTAGTGGTTTGGTTTAATGCATTATATTCAAAATTAGTACTTTTCCCTTTGGCATCTGTATATGTTTTAACATTACCCATAAGGTCATGGTCATAGGTTTGTGTTAGAGGGCTTCCATTTTTACCATTTGGATATGTTTTTGTATTTATTAAATTCCCCCTTATGTCATAAGTTTTAAGTAAATGGTTTTCGGGGTTACCCCCTGATGCTGTAAAATATTCTTCTATAGTGTCTGTACCATAAACTGTACTATAAATATCACCCACCATATTAGTTTTGTACGTATTACGTCCAAGGCCATCATAGGTATATGTATCATGATTACCCTCACCATCAGTATACTTAGAAAGCCTTAATGCAGTATCATACTCAAATTTTTCACTAATGGAAGAGTTATCAGGGGCTATCACTTGATTTAGCATTGTCTTTCCCTGATCATCTAAGTAGATTTTCTTGGTTTTTATTAAAGTCCCTTGGGCATTACCGTCATTTTGACCATCACCGTTATAGTCATAATAATAATCATTGAAACTCCAACGTGTATTAGTTATTTTGTACAGGTGTCTGTTTGAATGTTGGGGGGTGGCATACTCCATATCGTAATCATATTTATCCACTATATATAAATCACCGTTAACACCTTGCACTGGTGGGTATGCAGTATAAAAGGGTCTAGCCAAATCATCATAATAATACTCTGTAAACTCACCATTTTCATCAACATAAGATGTTAAGACATCAAAAAATCTATCATAGGAGTAGTCTCTTACTTTTGCATTACCGTTTTCGTCATATTCTTTAACATGGGCAGGATATGTTTTATAGTGCCAACTTGAATATTCAAATTTATTTTGATAGTTGAGCAAGTCAAAATTATTAACATCACTAATTGTAACTGTTTTTGGCATCCATTCAAGGCTTGAACCTGTATAGTCATATTCAGTTTTTTCACCATTAGCATTAGTAAAGGAAGTAATTCTCCCTTGATTATCAAATGTCCTTGTTTCATTTACTGCTTCTTTATCTATATCAGGATACCAAGTTACAGAAGATGGGGCATTAAGTATAGTAAGATCTCCTTTTGACCAATAATCATATAATATCTTGTATTTTATTTTATTATTCCCATTCTTTTCTGTTAGTGTCATGGGTAAGGTTTCTGAAATAATTGCACCTAAGTAATCGTATTCCATTTCCTTATAGATTTCAATTGTGGGATTTTCTGATTTTGTCGTTATGGTATGAATATTTGTTATATAATCCGGAAGATAAATATCGTTATAATCATAAGTTTCCGTAATTGTAGTATCTGAAGTGCTATCATCAGTCACTTTTTCTACAAGTTTATTTCCCTCCCAGTAAAATATCGTTTCAAGTCCCACAGCATCTGTTACCAGAGTGTGAAAGGGATATTCAGGGTAGTATTCATTTGGGAATCCCGTTTCATTTGCTCCGTTTAGTGTACTGTCTGAATTATTATAATAGGTATAATCTAACTTATCGTATTCTGTTGTATCCCAGGTATTATTTGACAAAGAATAATATAATTTACGGCTTGCTATCCTGTTAGTTTCATAATATCCTGTAGTTCCGAGCCACTTAGTGGTCATTGAATAGTTATATTTAAATTTTGTATTATTAATTATCACGGCAGTAATAAGGGGTCTATGAGAGACTTTCCCATCAGTTAGTACATTTCGTGTATTACTAGTAAATGAAAAATATTCAGGCATAACTACACCATCTGCAGTGTATTCATAAGTTTGCATAATCTGGTTATTTTCACTGTATTGTGCTAAGGTCCAAAAGTACGATATTTCATAATATGGGTCCTCGGAAGGAATATACTTTTTCCATTCACATTCTATTCTGTGTCTATGGTAACGAAGTACCCTTTCAATAGAATTTTTGGATGTACCGATTGATATGGTTATGTCTTCAAAATCATTTGCATCTTTATCATAAAGATATTTTCCATAATCAATATAAGCATATCTTCCTACATTATCTCCAATCTGCGTAAGTAAATAACGGTTTTTATCCATGCAGACATTGTCGAAAAACATTAAACCTTTTGCATTTATATTCTCAAGTTTGATTTTTACATAATGCTTATCTTCAGGAATGGAAAGATTAAATTGAAGCTTTCTCCATCCGGCATTGGGTTCAGTTAAGCGTTCAGTATATAAAGGTTGTAATGAATATCTTTTTTGATCTTGGTCATAATAATATACAGTAATTTTCACTGTTCCAGTATATCTTTCTGATAGTATACTTCCAAAATCTAGCCATGCATTTAAAGTATATTCTTCGTTGGCTTCTACAGGAATAAATGTTGATTGTGAATGAGCAGTTGCAAAGCTTGATGAGTAAAATTGCATATATCCACCATTACCATAATTCATGATATTGGGATTACTTCTTTCCCATAAACCTACATTTTCACTGCATTGAAAAAGACCATTTGGCACTATATTGGAAACAGGTCTACGTTCATAAACATAATTAATATTATTACCGAAACGATCAACAATACCTAATAACCTTCCATCTTTAGCAAAATACTGCCGACTTTGGTCTGCAAATTGGACGTAAAACCGTGGTGTACCTGATAGATTATTATTAGATGTACCATTATAATCATTTTCAAAAATCATATCTTTAGCATGATAGCCTTCAAAATTACTTTTAGTATTAGCATTAAAATTAACACGATAGACCTTGCCATTTCCAGTGTGATAATATAATTCTGGATCATCATCAAGATCATCAGGATCTCCGTAAACTTCTATGGAAGGTATGGCCAAACTCCAGCCTGAGCCAAGGTTAAATCTGTTTTGTAAGTATGTAGAAGAATCATAAGTTTGTTTACCTGTTACAGGATCATAATATTTACTACCTAGTAATGCTTGATTTGTTTGATAAGTTCGCCCTATGTTAAAGTCAAGTCCATTTGGACCTGATAGTGAAATATCATCAAATTTAAGTGTCATTTCTCCGCTATATGGGGATATATATTCGTCAAAGCCTTCAGTCATGGAGTATCTTGGTTCTGTTATAAGGTTTGTAGCATCAGCTGCAGCAGTTAGATATGAGTTGTAAGAATAAGGTTGAGCATTAGAGGGATAAGTATTTCCCCCCATATGTTTATCATGAATCACATCGTATCCAACTAATTGTGGCTTTTCTTCAGGATATAGTTCTTCTACAGACCTAAGCTCTAATGTCCTATCTTGTTTAATTATATGTTTACTTTCATCGTATTCTTCAATTCTTTCAATGTCTATATTCTTTGTATTTATTACATTATTTCCGTCTTGTGGTAAGTTTTGAATTGTCGATGTAAGCCCCTGAATAGGTGTTAGTATTAGGTTTATTGTTATAAATATTGAAAGTATTCTCTTCATTTGTTGAAACCTCCTTATCTAAAGTCATTGTTATATTCTAAAACTACACCTGAGTCACCGGGTATTTGGTCAGGTGGATATTGATTTTGGGAGATATGAGGTTTAAGTTCACTTTTCGGAATCTTAAGTATTATTTGAGGTAGAAAATCATAAGGTAAGATTATCCTACTTTTTATATCCTTGTATGATCCAATGGTTGTCCATGTTAAATAGCCGTATTTGTCTAAATCATCTATCGTATATTCCTCAGTAAATGGGATAACAAAGCCTTTTTCAGTTTGTTCGGCATGAAAAACAAAGAATTTATTTAATGGGTCGGCTGAATCAGGAATAACTTTATATTCCCCGATATCCAAACTCTTCCCTTCAGATTTGGGATCTAGCTTACCAACATTTATTATATATTGCATAATATCTTCATCGTATGGAATTCCATCATAAATCTTGCATTTCAAGACTATATCTGTAAATTAAATGTCCATGAAATCATGGTGGTCTTCACTAATGGCTATATAATTTTCTCCTGTTTTTTCATTGGTAAATGTAATAGGCCTAATAATTTTAATTGGATTATTTATAGTTATTTCTGTTATTAGATTTGTTTTTTTATCAGTGGAGATACTTATACTATCAAGATAGTCTACAGTACCACCAGAAGATGGTAGTTTTGTTGTATCTTTGTTATAGGCTAAAATCTTTTCGCCTTCTTTGTTAATAGTATATGCTTGTTCTATTTTTATTCCTAAAGCTTTGTAATCAATACTGTCACCATTTTTAGTGACTGCATCCCCTAAGGAAATTGATGCCTTATTTGCCTTTACATCATTAACTATGGGTACTGTTATAGTTCCATGCGATGCAAAAGTTATCCATGAAGAAAGGATAGCAAGAATTAATAGGCTCGCTGTTATGCTAATAATTTTGTTAAACTTTTTTATCTTTTTGATTTTAACCATGCTGTATTCCCCCTTGTGTTTACTGTTTTTTATAGTTTAAATAACCTATTAAACATATTACTTTGATAAAATAGCAAATTTTGAACGATACTGAAGTTCATATTTGCTTACGCCTTTCTAAATTATGGAACAGATTTCTAATATATACAAGTATAGCATAATCCTTAAAAAAGTCAAGAAAATTACCAGTAAATTTCTTGAAGTTATGAAATGAACTTTTCATAACCAAATAGGCAGATTATAGATTTATTTTATAACTTAGTGTTAATTTTAATTGGCAAATGCAATAAAGGAAGGGGCAAAATGCCCTTTCCCTTCCATCAGTTTGACAGGCTTTTATCGTAGAGTCTACTGCCATAATATTGATGCCATTGTGCCATTATCTTTATATCTTCTACTGTCTTTCTTTCAAATAGGATAAAATTTTTTATAATATCTAATATTCTATATCTTTCTAAGATTTCTTTAAATAAAACATCATAGGCTGCATGTCTTGTGACTTCATAGGGATTATCAACAGTTTTCCATCCTTTATACCATCCCCCATTATTTTGTTTAAATATGTATAAATCTTTAATTGAGTTTTATTTTGTGCAAGTTAGATATATAAGCCCGGTAATTTTTTAAAATTAAAGATTGCGGAACGGTTTAGAACCGTTCCCTACAAGAGATGGGCAACATACGTGTCAAACCCCCGTCCCCTTGACATAAAAGTGGCGTTAATAAAGATTTGGGGACGGATTTATTATAATCCGTCCCCTTTAACGTACGTAAAATTTGAAACTATAGTTTAATGTCTATTTCTCTATCTTCTTTTACTATAATTTCCACACTTTCATTTATTTTTATCGGGTTTCTGCAAGTTTTCGTGTCTTCATCTTCTATGAGGCTCTTGTATTTCTTTGGTTTTTTGTTTCTTCGTCTTAGTAAGATAGCATTTAAATACATTTCCGGTTCTTTTTCTTTTAAGAATACCATATCTTTTATTGGAACATTATCTCCATTTATAATCCGTATTGCTATCATAATACATTTACGTTTATCGTCAAATTTACCTCTGACTTCTTCTCGTGTTTCATTTAGTTCTTCTAACATTTTTAATAATTTATATTCATTATATTTTTCTTCTTTGCATAGTTTATCTTCTTGTGTAATGACTATTGTTTCATTTAAGTCGGATATTATTTTATTATCTGATTTTTCTTGTCTTGTTGATGTTAGAGAGTTTATCTTATTTTTTATTTCCTGCATGTATTTCGTGTCTTGCCCCCTTTTATTGAGGCTGGCTTCTCTAATCTTCATTTATATCACCCCTAATAATATCTACTTTATATATTATATATCGGCAATATTTGTTTATATTTTATAGAATTAATTTTATTTATATTTTTCTTGTCTTCTTAGTTTATAAATACTTGTTTTTCTGCCTGTCTAAATTTTAGGTTTTATTACTTTTTCAAGTGCTTTTATGCTTATTTCACAATTTTCTATATTTTTCACTTCTAAAAACATGGGGGCATGGTTTATACGGTTTTTTTGCCATGATTGAAAAAATGATACATATGATATTTTAGGTCCAAACCAATCTGTAATGGGGTTATGGTTCCTGAGTTTACCTTCTATCGAGCAAACTTGGTGTATATGATAGGCAACTGTTTTTGAACCAAGCATTTCATACCAAACACCTTTTGTATAGCGTGTATTAAATACAGAGTTATTGGTTGCATGTCCTACATCTAAGGTTGAGCCTACTCTATCAAAGCCAAACCTGCGGTTTAGTGCTTCTATCCATAATAGACATTCTTCGGGTATGCAACCAAATTCCCGGTCTAATGTATTTGGTGCCCCTATAGGCATATGGATGTTTTCTATTCCTACTTTTGTCTTTTCCGGTAGTTTTGCTATGCTTTCTACCATTATGTCTAAAAAGTTTCTCCAAATGAGGCTATCTATTATCATGTCTTTTATGTTTATTCGTGGTACATGAATTGTTACTCCGTCTGCATTAAGGTCACATGTTAGCTGAATAGCTTGATTCCATTCTTCTTTGCCTATTATATCACCATTTGTATGTTTTAAATTTGGTAGGTGGACGGATAAATATTTTCCTCCACTTAACCGCCATTCGTCTATTTTTTGAATAATTGTTGCAAATTTTTTAGGGTCTTCATATTTGCGAATTTCTATGTTCTTTATTTTTTCTTTTATGGCATAGTCTATATCGGTTTCCGGTGTAAATTCTGATATTCCAATATAGTCCCAGAAGTCTTCCATATTATTATTGGGAATTTCAAAGTTTTCTTCGTAACGGTTGATTCCTTTTTCTGTGTTTTCTAACATTTGTAAGATACCATGCCAGGTCTTTTCTTCCGGAATGTATAAGTCAATTGAGTCAAATTTAGTATCTTTTTTGCTGACTCCTTTTACTTTTCTTATATCCCAAAATAAATTACCTAAGCCTCCTACATGATCCATATGGACATGTGATATTATTACTTTCTTTACAGTAAGTAAGTCCAGCCCCATAAGGTATCCTGTTATTGAACAACATGCTCCTGCGTCGAACCAGTATAGGGTATTATCTATCTCAATTGCAAATGATTGATGATTTCTACCCGGCATTGGTTCTGTTCCTGCACATGTTCCTAAAAAGTGTAACTTCATTAATATATCCTCCTGTTTTTTTATTTATTCTACATTTTTACCGGTTAATCCTTTGTATTTTTTTTGAAGCTTTTAAATATTGGTTTAAGTGTTTCTAAATCTTCTATTACAAAAACTTTTATTTCTACTTGCTCTAATTCCATTGTTTCGGTAATAAGGCATTCTATTGTACGTTCTTCTTCAGTCATTCCCGGGCTAATAAGTTTGATTTCTGTTTTTATTAATTTTTCATCTTCATATATTGCAAGTATATAATATGCATTTGTTTCAAGTCTTAATTTTATTTTATTTGTTCCCCTTGTTATTTCACCTTCTTGTTCATTATTGCTATTAATAAATGTATATATTTCTGATAATTTTGTTTCATCATTTATGATAGGGTTTTCTCCAAAGTATATATACCTGCCATCTTTTTTAAAGTTTATAGGATTATTGTTTAGGTATACATTTGATGTTTGCCTACTATTAGAATATATAGTAATGTCATTTATATTAATTTCATTCATAGAGTCAATATAAATTGTTGATAAGTCCCACCTTATTGATATTCCTTCTATATTACTTAAACTTTTTATAAGGTCTACTTCTTTGTCTGTATCTGTAATATGTGTACCGTCACGGAATGATAGTGATTGAATTTCATTTTCATTGTTATTGTTGGTTTGTTCTATATAGATTGTTTCCCCATCACTAATATAATTTTTAATAAACCCTTGCCCTTTTAAGTCCTTGTCATGTAGGTTATAGTATATGCCTTTTGTTTTAATATTACTATTATTCTCCTTATATTCTATTTCCATAGCTGATGCTTTTGTAGTGCCTATACCTGTATCTATCTCACTTGCTTCTATATCATAGTCTTCTGCTACCCTTACCGGAAATAAGATTGTTTTAAAGGTGGTATCGCCTGAATTATAATTATAGTAAAGTGGATCAGCTAATAGGTATTTACCATAGGCAAATACTATTACAGATAAATCGTCTGCATGACCATGGCTCCTTCGTGCTGAGTCATTGTTTATATGGAGATATAATTGGTCCTTGGACCAGTCTGATCGCATGACTGCCTTTCCACCTATAGGATATAATAAGTCCATGCCCAATGATAATGATTTATCTTTTTTAAAAATAAACGAAATAATTTCATCAAGTGAGGCTCCTTATTTTTTTTTGTGAATTTTTTATGAAAAAAACAATTTAATTGTTTGAATATTTGGAATTCTAATTATAATGTTAGCATAAGCTATTATAAAAATAAACCACAAAATTGTGGGGATATGCCTAAATTTTGTGGTTTTCTTTAAAAAAAGCTTTGTTTACATAAATTTTTTGTAGATTTTGTACAACAAATTAAATTGTCTCTTTTTATAAAACTTTATTTTTTATAAATATATTTATTTAAATAATTATTATATTGTTAATGTTCCGTTTTCCATCTTTAAAAGTAATAATATTTGTTCTTCTTTACCTGTTTCAACGTTTATATATATTAAAAAATCCCTTTCATTATAAGTACCGGCAAATTCGTAACATAAGACTTCTTTTTTTGATTCTAAAGGTATCACAGCTAACCGTTTAGAAGTAATGCTTAAACGGGGGTTGATTTTGTTCCCGGCTTCTTCTTCTGATATCTTTATATTTGTTAATTTTCTCTTGTCTTGGTGTGACATGATATATCCTTTGCTTTCAAAACCTATTATATCACCATTATCTAAAGCTACTTTAACTTTTATTAAATCAGGGTACATTATAATATCATCTTGGATATAAGCATAATTAATTGTTGCTACACCATTATTGATTATAAAATATGTTTCTTTCATATTGTCAATTCCTCTTGATTGTAAAAATTCTTTTCCCTTTCCTTTAGCTTCTTCCATTTCTATCCCTATATGGTCTATTAATCTATTATCTAACATCCAAACTATATGACCATTTATTTTTGTTATTTCCATATTAACTTTACTTTCTTTTTCTTCTATCTTTGTTGAAGCATTTGTGGCAAATTTATAGGTTGGCATATTACCATTACTTTCACCTATATATTCTATATTATTTGCCTTTTCTTCCCCCAAAAAAGATATTACTTTTTCTTTTGCTTGATCTAAGGTA
>CAZRSG010000015.1:0-12850 GCA_964602705.1 uncultured Oscillospiraceae bacterium | reverse complement strand
TCTCTACCATCTTTTAATAGGTTTGGCTCAATATCTTCTATGTGGTCAGAAAAGGGACCATCATATATTAATGAGGGATATTCTTGAAATTCCTTTTCAATATCTGATATACCATCAAGTGCTATGTTTTTTTCTGCTTTTGCAAATTGTTTCTTGCCTATGTTAACTAATCGCCCAAATTGTAGCCTGCCGGCATATATTTCATTTTGCATCTTTTGTAAGTTGTCTCTTAATGTAATGGAATGTGTATGCAATTCCTCTAATTGATTAAATTCTTCATCTGTAATTGCCTGTCCATCTATGGATTGTCTTGATAAACTATACATATAATCCCCTACTTGTGCAAGAAACCTTGATGTCTTATCTAATTGTAGTTGGGAAATGGGGATTTGTCCCAAGTTAGCTTGGGCAAAGGCTGCTTTTCTCCACACTTCTGATGATAAGTCTACCATCTGGTTTGGGCTCATAATTAGCATACTTTTAGCCAATGATACTTCTATGTTTTCAACATAGGCTACTACTTCTTGAAATGCCCTATTGTATTGATTTTCTAATGAATTTCTATAATCCAGCCCTCTTTTATATTGATATATTCCCAAGCCTGATATTATTGCCATTACAACTATTATAACGCTGTACATATGTCTATCGCTTAATCTTTCCTTAAAACTTCTTAACTTATCTCTAATTCCCACTATTGTACCTCCTGTTTTTATATTCTTATTTGAATATATCTTTTGTCATATTTAAAAAAAGTATGCTATAAAAAACCCAATAATTTTTATTTCTTATCGGGTTTCTTATAACATACTTTTATTCTATTTAGTTTATATTTATTTTTTCTTAGGTATTAGCAGTTGGTGACCAACATTTAAGCTTGCACCCTCTTCTATTTCATTAAAAGTTATAATATCATTTACTGTAGTTTGATAGCGTTTAGCTATTTCCCATAGGGTATCCTTTTTTTGTATGAAATATATGACCATGCTTGCACCCTTCTTTAATTCCTTGTCTTCTGCCGGCATAACATCTACTTCTTTTATAAGATCTATGCTATAGGTCTTTGTTATTGTAGAATTTACATTTAAAAGGCACCTAAGTTCAATTTCTGAAGCTGTATTAATATTATAACTGCAATGATTAATTTCTATTTTTATTTGACTGTCCATATTTGTACTTATATTTTCAATATTTATTTCTTCTTTAAAGGAAATCTCTTGTTTATAACTATAAACAGGGTTTTCTTGGTTATTAGTAAGGTATAAAATATATGTATCCACTACACCTTCTGCAATTAGTTTATCTTTCTCTATTCTTGTATCTATTACGTATGGTTTTGTTATTATATTATATATTTGTAGAAGTTCCGGTATATCTTCAGGTAGTGTGATAATTTCTTTTAGTGTTAATTGTGTATCTTTAACGTCTATTATTTGCTCAATTTCATGCCTTTCTTTTTCCATTTCTATATCAAATTTGGTACTATATGAATCTTCTACTATATCTATAGATTGTTCCTTACTAATTTTAGTTTCTGAATTAAGAGTTATTTCCATTTCTATAATCCTATTATCCCCATCTAAATCTTCTTTTATATCATAATACATATCTTGGATAGAATAGTCTAATTCACAATGCATCCCTTCTTCTGCACCCTGCATATCAAGAACCTCTGTAAATAAAATTTCATGTTCCATAAAGTTTATTCTATCATCGTCCATCTCGCCTATGTATAAGGTAGATATATTTAACGTTCCTTTTATTACAACTTTATCGTTAATAACTTTTGTGTCTTTACTGGTAACTTTGATATCCAACTTTAATAAGTCTTTTATAGGTGGTTTACCTACAGGAACCTCTATCTCGTCTCTTATAATAAACTCTTCGTCTTTTTCTACTACAAGGTTATTAGCTATAATATTTCTTCGTAATATTTGAATATCCTCTTCCCTATCTTCCGTTGAGCTTATATCTGTAATCATTTGTATTTCCTTTGTACTTATAAGCTGACATTCAACCCCTACAACAGCCTTTACATTTACCTTTCTTGCATTAATCACTTTAAATTCTATATGTTCTATATCACTGTGTAGTTTTGCTTTAATGTCCTCATCATCCATCTGCATGTCAATTTGATGAATAAAACTTGTGTTTACATTAATACTTTTGATTATTAGATCAGCTTCATCAGGTGTATATAAAATCTTAAAGTTAACACTACCATTTACTATTAGTTTGTTTTGTTGAATTTCATAGCTATTTATCATAGATGTGCCATCTACTTGAAGTATTTTTAAAATATCCGGTTTAATATCGGGTACTATTATATCCCCCTCCACAAGGGCTTGTGATAAATTCCCACCAAGTATTTTATTTATGGTAATATATTCTTTAGCCAACTCAAGAGCCATTATTATCCCCCTCCTCAATTTTTAAATAGAGTTGTACAATTTTGAATTACTATGTAATTTATATGACAGAAGGGGAATAATTATGCTATAAAAATAAAAGCGACAATTTGAATCTGTCGCTTTTATTTATCATACTGCATCTTCACTATTACCATAGACTATAAGTTCAACTGTTTTAGTAAGAAGGTCTGTATAGCTATATGAAACTCGTCTTACTATTTCATTGCTATCATCATCATTATTGATTTTTACTGTAAATACACTTGGGTATGTTCTTTCTATAACTCCCTGTCTTACTACTGACTTTTTCCTACCTTTTTTGGAGGTTACCTTAACCTGCTTACCTATATTATTTTCAAGGTTTCTTTTAAGTCTATTAAAATCATCTCTCTCTATCATAGTACCACCTCGTTTTTTTAACTTTAATAGAACAAAGTAATTAAAATCACTTTGGGAATATTTGAATACAATTATCACCAAATAATTATAGCATATTTTTTGACACTTGTCAAATAAACTTTTGTGGCATGGCTTACATTAAGTTACAAGCATTCTTTCCTTATTATCCTTTACCAATTTCTATTATTTATGTATTAAGTTAGTCTGGATACATAAGATATTTCTTTCTTAAATCCTGTGTATATTTTTTATTCCTATGGAAATTATAAGCATTAAGGAGGTTTTAACATATGAATAAGTTTCAAACTAAAGAAGATTACCCTATTTATATTGATAGTCAGAAAAATAATGCCATGGTAAGGTTTAATTCTACAATTTTATCTGCCTTAAGTGAATATTATAACAATACAAATATATATAAAGAGCTTATCATTATTTGTATCGGTACTGATCGCTCTACAGGTGATTCCTTAGGTCCCTTAGTGGGTCATCAATTAGCTACTTATAGGCATGATAAGGTACATATCTTGGGAACTCTTGATAAGCCTGTCCATGCTACGAATTTAATTCAGAATATCGAGTACGTTTATTCGCATTATAAAAGCCCTTTTATTATTGCAGTTGATGCTTGTTTAGGATCTGCACATAATATAGGGCATATTATAGTCTCTAATTCACCTATAAAACCAGGGGCTGCCTTAAATAAAAGTCTTCCTGAACTTGGTAACATTTCTATTAGTGGTATAGTTAATGTTAGTGGTTTTATGGAGTTTATTACTCTTCAAAATACACGTCTTAATATTGTAATGAAGATGGCTAACATTATTTCAAGTGGTCTTAGATATAGTTTGTGGCGAAGTTTTTCGTCTGCTAAATAAGTTTTTTATCTTTATTCCAAAATCATCAAATAAAGTATATAAAACGGGTATGAATACTAATGTTAATAAGGTTGAAAAAGTAAGTCCGCCTATAACTGTAATTGCCAATGGTATTTGCATTTCTGACCCCTCTCCTATGCCTAAGGCAAGGGGAAATAAGCCTAATACTGTTGTTAGGGTTGTCATTAAAATAGGTCTTAATCTTACCGGACCTGCTTCAAATATAGCTTGGTTTCTTTCCATACCTTTTTTTCTTAGTATATTAATATAGTCTATTAGTACTATTGCATTATTAACAACAATGCCTGCCAGCATTATAATTCCAATAAAGGCAGGAACACTAAATGGTTTGCGTGTTAATGCCATTGCAAATGCAACTCCTATAAAGGCTAATGGTAATGTAAACATAATTGTAAAGGGATGTAAAATTGATTCAAATTGTGATGCCATTATCATATAGACTAATATTACAGCAAGTATTAATGCCATACCAAAAGCATATATAGCATCCTGCATTTCTTTGTTTTCACCGCCAAATTCTATTTCATATCCTTCCGGTATATTCATTGTTTCAATTTCTTTTTGAATATCCTTAAATACGGAGGCAGGGTTTCTACCAACTATATCACCTGTTACACTTACAAGCCTTACTTGGTTAGCCCTATTAATGCTTATGGGTGATTTACCTATTTCTATTTCTGCCAGTTCATAAAGTGGTAATTGCAAGCCTTGAGGGTTAGAAATCATTATATTTTTTAAGTTGTCTATATTTTTTCTGGATCCCGATTCCAGTATAACCCGTACATCAATTTCTTCACCTTCTACCTTATAGCGGGTTGCAATTGAACCCATTATGGACGTCTGTACAGTATTTGCAATGGCGTATGCTGATATCCCATAATATGCTGCCCTTTGCCTATCTATTTTTATGGTGGCTTCTGGTATCGCATCTGATACACTTGTTTCTATCTCACGTGTTCCTTCAATATCTTTTATATTGTTAGCCAAAAGATTGGATATTTCAGTTAGAATTTCTAAATCATCACCTTTAATGGCTATGGAAATTGGTTTTCCTCCTCCTGCACCAAGTCCCATCATTTGCATTTTACTGATACTTATTTGAACACCGGCTATATCTGCCAGTTTTGCCCTAACCTCATCTAATAGGTCGTCAATTCCTTTTTTTCTATTTGATGTTGAGCCAAATGATGCGAATATGGTTGCAGTGCTTGCATCCCCTTCATTCCCATGCATAACAAATATATATTCCAGGTCGTCTATTTCTTGAATTTTTTCCTGAACCTTTTCGGATGCCTTTATAGTTTCTTCTAAAACTACCCCTTTAGGTAAGTTTATACTTGCAGTAAACATTCCTGAATCGCCATCCGGAAAGAATTCTGCCCCGGTAAATATTGCAGCAGAAATTATACTGCTTATAAATAAAATAATTGTTATGATTATAACCATTTTCCTATGTCCCATAGACCAATTTAAAAGTTTTTTATATTTATTTTCGGTCTCTTTTATTATAGCCTCAATCTTTAGGCTAATTTTACTTATAAATGATATCTTATCTTTTTTATTATTTTCTTTTTCTATTACTAAAATTTGTGCTGCAAGCATTGGTACTAAAGTAAGGGATACCAGCAAGGAAGCAAACAGGGAAAAGGTTACTGTTAGTGCTAATTCCCTAAACATCTCAATTGCCATGTTTTCTTTTATAAAGGCAATGGGTAAAAATACAGCTATAGTCGTAAGTGTTGATGCTGTAACAGCCATTGCAACTTCATTACAACCATCTTTTGCAGCATCTATTTTATCATAACCTTTTTCCCTGTACCTGTATATGCTTTCAAGTACAACTATAGAGTTATCTACTAACATACCTACACCTAAGGCGAGCCCGCCTAAGGACATCATATTTAAGGTAATGCCACTAAAATATATTAATATAAAGGTCGAAATTATAGATATTGGTATGGCTATTCCTATAATTAAAGTCGTCCTTATGTTTTTTAGAAAGATAAATAGGATAATAATTGCTAATATTCCACCAATTATTGCACTGCTTGTAACACTATTAAGGGATAGTTTAATAAAGTCTGATTGATCAAAGATAGTATGAAATTCAAGTTCTTTTAGTTCCTCTTTAATTTTCTTTATTTCTAAATTTACTTCATCTGCTACTTTAACGGTATTAAAACCTGATTGTTTTTTTACTTGTAATAGAAGGCATGGATTTCCATTCATAAAGGCATTGGTGCTTATATCTTTAAATCCATCTTCTATTTCAGCTATATCTTTAAAATAGATTGTCCCTGCCGGGCTTGCTATTGGTAAATTTTCTATTTCATTTATATTTGAAAACTCCCCGCTTGTTCTTACTATAAGTTCTAATTTACCGTCTTCTATTTGCCCACCCGGTAAGTTTAAATTTTCTGCCTTTAAAATTTGGCTTATTTGTTGTAATGTTATACCGTAACCTTCTACCTTTTCCGGTATGATATTTATTTTGATTTCTTTTTCTAAACCACCCATAATATCAACTGCAGCCACACCTTTAAGTCTTTCAAGTCTATTTTTAACTTGATTATCTAATATGGTTTTTAATTGTGCTAAATCTCCTGTACCTGACATGCCAAATTGTATTACCGGTAACATACTGACATCATATTGAAGTATTTGTGGTGGGGATACTTCATCTGGCAGGATATTTTTAACCATATCGACTTTTTCTCTCATTTGTAGGGCAGCATAGTCCATATTAGTTCCTTGGGCAAATTGTACAATTACTGTAGACATACCATTAGCTGATGTAGATGATACTTCTTTAAAGTTATCTACCGTTCCCATAACTTGTTCCATGGGCTTACTTATCATTTCTTCAATTTCTTGGGGTCCTGCCCCTTGATAAGTTGTCATAACAACTGCAATAGGTAAGGAGATATCCGGTAGCATATCTAATGATATACCTGTAAATGATACTACACCTAAAACAATAACCATTAGTATCATCATTGAAACTGTTACCGGCCTATTGATGGCTATATTAGATATCTTCATTCTTATCGCCCCCCACTACTCGTACACTTTCATTATCATTAATAAAGTGTTGGCCTTTTGTGATGACTTTCTCACCTTCTATAAGCCCTTCTATAATTTCATAATTATTTTCGTCTTTTAAACCAAGTTGGATTTTCCGTTTCTTGGCTATATCTCCTTCTAATACATATATATAAGTAGCCATATCTTCATTTATTACTGCATCTACCGGAATACTTAAAATTTCATTTTTATTTTCTATTATAAAGTTTACTTCTGCAAACATACCGGGCTTAATTTCATGGTCTTTATTATTAATTATTATTTTTACTGTGTAGCCTATCTTTTGTTCTACAGAGGCAGGGCTTAAACTATCTATTATGCCCTCAAATTGCTTGCCTTCTATTGCTTTTATTGTAACAAGTACTTCTTGACCTTTTTCTATCTTATTTATCATCCTTTCTGTAACACTTGTTTCTATTATTACCTTGTCTATATCAACTACTGTATATGATGGTATTTGTTGATTAGCAAAAATACCGTTTTCAATAGTTTTTCCTGCTATAATCCCATTGATTGGTGACCTAACATTTGAATCGTTTATTGCATCTAATATCATACCTTTTTGTGCCTGTGTAATTTGGCTTGCATCTTTAGCTTGATTAATTTGCAGTTTTGCCCCTTTGATATCCTCATCTATAACTTTATCTTTGATTATATTGTAATTTTCTTGGGCATTTTTATAAGTTTCTTGTGAGTTCTCATATGCCATAAGGGCAATATTATAACTTTCCTTTAGATTTGAATAGTTTTCTTTTGTTGCATTATATTCAAGTTCTATAGCTTCTAATTGATGTTTATAGTTATTAAGGATTTGTTCGGATATAGCACCCACCTTATATAAGGATTGATTTTTTTCATAGTCGGATTTTATATTATTATAACTTTTTTCTATTTGTTGTAAGCCTATTTCAACCTGTTTAACTGCAGATTCTGCCCTGTTTATTCCCTCTTCTGCTTGGCTTAAACCTGCCCTTGCTTGATTTAACCCTGATTCCGCTTGCAATACTTGCCTGTCTTTAGCACTTCCACTTGCCCTTTCTAAACTTAATTCTGCCATTTCATGATTAGTATTACTGCTTGCTACTTGTGCTTCTATTTGTTGTAGTTGACGGTGTAAATCTTTCTTATCTAAACTAAAAAGTATTTCATCTTTAGATATTGTATCCCCTATATCTTTAAATGTTTGCTCTACTCTTCCGGGTGCCTTAGGTAGGATAGGTATTTCTTTAAATGCTTTTACAAGACCCGATACCGAATATGTAACTTGAATGTCACCTTTTTCTGCTAAACATATCTCAACCGGTGTCTGTCGGCTTGTAGTTGTGGTCGATTTGTTTCCACACCCTACTGATAAATTTGCCATTAGCATGATAATAATTATAATTGTTATTAGTTTTATTCTGTGCATATTATTGTTTCACTCCTATAAAATAAATTGTTCAATTGCATGTGCTACCCCATCTTTATTATTTGATAAGGTTATATAATCAGCTGCTTTTTTAACTTCTTCCGGTCCATTTCCCATACATATTGACTTGCCTGCGTATTGAAGCATTGTTAAATCATTATATGTATCGCCTATGGCAATTACTTCTTTTCTTGATATCTTATAATAGTCAGCTAAAACCTCCAGAGCCTTTCCTTTACTTGCATGTTTATTGGTAAATTCCAAATAATTTGGTTTTGACATAAAAACATTTATGTCTTTGCCGGCAACTTGTTTAGCTTCTTCTGCTATTTTATTTAGGTAATCATGGTCATCTACATATATTATTTTTGTTGTAGGTCTTTTTAAGAAATTACTTAACTTTCCTACACCTTCCATTTGCATATTTGGCATAAAACTATGATATAATTCCGCCCATTTGTTTATTTTTTCTATATATATTATATCGTCCAGATAGATATTACAATGGATACCTTTTTGCTCGGCAAATCTTATTATTTCTAATCCATGCTCAAGTCCTATTTCCTGACTGTACATAGTTATATTTGTTTTGATATCTGATATTATTGCCCCTTGATATACTATTATCGGGCTATCTAATTTTAATAAATCATAATATGGTTTTGCTGAAGCCAAGGGCCTGCCGGTGGCAATAACAACCTTTACACCTATTTCTCTTGCCTTATTTATTGCTTGAATATTCTTTTCACTTATTTTTAGGTCATCATTAAGTAGGGTATCGTCTAAATCTATTGCTAATAATTTATATTTCATTAATTGTATTTCCTTTCTTTTATTATCTTTTTTTATTATTTATTATTAATCTTTAAGTTTTTTAAGTAGCTTATCATCATACTATAGGAATAATCATATACTATAAATAATATTTGGGCAATAAGAAAAATAAGATTGAGGGGATATTTAAATCCGCTTATTAAGTCAGGCATAATAAACCTTATAATAATAAATATGATATAAATACCTATGTTAAAGACTATAATTTTTAGACTTAGTTCAAAAAAAATATTATTAAGCTTTTCAATAAAATATTTTATTAGCCCATAATAACCAAAAAAAATCAAATAGGGAATTAAACTTATTTTATTAGGGATTATAATGATTGCTATTATAGAACTTGCTATATATGTAACCATTGATAAGGAAACTTGATGGTCTTTTAAGATAATAGCTGGAAACATTGTTGATAGGGCGTAAAAAAATAATTTACCGGTAGGCAATATTGTTGATATATAGATAGATATTGTTGATAATGCAACAATAAAGCCAGCCATAACAAGTTTATCTGATGGGTTTTTTATAGGTTTTAACATAACTTTAAAATCAAGCCCCCTTATCTGTATATTGTTTTATAATTGCCTAACAACATGGTATTAGGTCTCCTCCCATACATTCACAACAACAATCCGCACATAACAAGGTGCTACAACAATCACATGTTGACATTCCGGTATTATTATATCCCATACCCCGACCAACATTCCTATATGCCATATTGCGTGAATATATGTTTCCTAAGGCAGACCTGTATTCAGGATTGTTTGGGTTCATATTTACAGCAATTTGAAAGTGTTGGCGTGCTTGATCATACCAGCCCTTTTTTTGACAAGCCCTTCCTTTTAAATAATGCCATTGTGCATCTTTAACCTGAATGCCATCAAGTATCCTTTCTGCCTCAAAAACATTGCCCATGTCTATTAGTTGTCTGATTTTTATATAAATATTTGTGCTGCCCTCGGTATTATAATTATTATTTGTAGTATAGTCTTGCCTGTCCTTATAGTTGCCTGATTTGTTTTTTATTAAAGTATCATAGGCTTGATTGATTTCTTTCATCTTTTCTTGAGCAAGGTCAGAAAGTGGATTATTAGCATATTGGTCAGGATGATATTTTCTGACTAATTCCCTGTATGCCTTTCTTATTTCTTCCGAACTTGCCCCTTCTTTTATACCTAATATTTCATAAGGAGTTCTCACCTTTATCACCACTACTTCCTATAAGTATTTTTTCCATTTCACTTTGCATGCCCATATAAATAATATTTTCTAATATGGGTTTATTATGTTTTATGTTTAATAATTCAAAACTTTTAGCTATATTGTCAAGTGTAAATGTTAAGGATATTTCTATTTCATCTTTTATATTATCTTTAAAATCATTAACTTTCTGTCCTTTATTATATTTATATTGAAGCAATAAAGGATTATAATTATTTTTCTTTATATCCTCTTCTATATCATCAAAGGCATCTATTATATATATCCATCTTCCTATATTATAGCCTAACCAAGCCATAATTCTTTTTTCTTCATTATCTTCTAAAAATGAAGGCGTAAAAACTAGCTCCATTATCTTTCCAAATATATCTGCAACTTCATCTATTATATCACATTTATTATTCTCTAAAACATTTAATTGTTTTAAATAAATTTTAATTTGCTTATATTTATCACCATAGGTTTTTTTAACCTTTCTAAGGGGCAATAAATATACAGTCGATAAGATTATAGCCGGAATGGACTTATCATCCTTCCAATCGTCAAGCAGTTTAGAATATGCTAAAATAATACTTATATTAGCACTATAATTTATGGCGTGTGACTTTTTAATAATTGGCCTTTTTTTAAATGGGTTTGCAAGACAAGCTTCAGGATAAATAGTTTTTGCCTTGCTATTAATCGATGATAATAGTAAGGCAAGGAATGTAAGGTCATAGTTTAGTCCCAGCCTAACAAAATGATTAAATTCCTTGCCTAATTCTTTGCATAATCCACAATAATATGATTTAAATAAGTCATATTCACCTACTTTTAACTCATTTTTGTGGGGTTTTATATAACCAAACAATTTTTCACCTACTCACTAATATAATCTCTTAATATATATATTAAGAGATTATATCTTAAATAGCAATAGGAAGTTCTTTTCTTTTTATTCTTATATTTATTTTAATTGAATAGGATAACAAATAACAAGATAGTCAATAATTAACTACCAAACTTTTATGCGTTTTCATCTTGGAATACTTATGCATTTTTATACATTTACAACAAACAGGAGTCACAGATTGCTATTAGTATATTAATCTTCTGATATCTTATAATTAAAATGTTCCATAGCATAGTCATTAACTATACTATGGAACTATATATAAACAAAGGTACCTATAATAACTTTATAGGGTTATGCCTTTGATTTTATTTATAAGATTAATGTTTAAATAAAGACTTTTATCATCGTTAATCATTTAACAATATAAATTATATGCCATTGTTAAAAGTTTGTCAATACTTTTTCTTATTTTTGTGGTATAATTTATTTTATATGTATTTCTATTTTTATATTTATTGGAGGTCATCATGTGAAAAACACTAAGTTTCTTGTACAAGCTGCAATTATAGGGACAATTTATATTATATTAACATTATCTTTTGCCCCTATAAGTTTTGGCCATAATATTTTTCAATTTAGAGTTTCAGAGGCACTTACCATACTCCCTTATTTTACGCCTGCTGCCATACCGGGCTTATTTGTAGGTTGTGTAATTGCTAATATGACAGGTCCTTTTGGTATCCTTGATATTGTTTTTGGAAGTCTGGCAACTTTACTGGCTGCCTATACTTCTTATAGGATACGTCATAAAAGATATTTGGTTCCGATGCCACCTGTTATTTTTAATGCATTAATCGTAGGAACTTATTTATATTATATATTTTTAAATGAAGCTGATTTAAGTACGTCTTGGTTAATGGTTACAGGTTGGGTAGCAATTGGTCAATTAGGTGCTTGTTATGGATTAGGCTATCCACTTTTGTTATTATTAAAAAGATATGATCATATCTTCCATATATAATATAAAAAATTTGATTAGTATTATTTAAGCCTGTTTAAGATTATTTAAGATTATTTAAGATTATTTAAGAAAAAAAGGCTTGGGTATTTTAAAATACCCAAGCCTTTTTTATTAGTTCCGGCAATTACCTACTTTCCCCTGAAGTCTCCCTCAAAGTATCATCGGCACTATGAAGCTTAACTTCCGTGTTCGAGATGGGAACGGGTGTATCCTTCACGCCATCATCACCGGATTTGTAGACAGTTTAACCTGCCTTTTTGTTATCTGTTATCTGACTAACTAATATAAAGTAAAGGTTTTATTGGTCAAGCCCTCGGTCTATTAGTATCAATCAGCTAAATACATTACTGCACTTACACCTTTGACCTATCTACCATGTAGTCTACATGGGACCTTACTTCTGGAAGTCAGAGGTCGGACGTCGGAAGTCGGATATAAATAATACCTTTATTCCTTGCTATCTATTGCTTTTTATAGTATTAGTAGTAAGTTATTCCTGACTCCTTTTTTCTGACATCTAATCTCTGACTCCCAGAATGGGAAATCTTATCTTAAGGTTGGCTTCACGCTTAGATGCCTTCAGCGTTTATCCTTACCGTACGTAGCTACTCAGCTGTGCCGTTGGCACGACAACTGATACACCAGAGGTACGTCCATCCCGGTCCTCTCGTACTAGGGACAGATCCCTTCAAATTTCCTGCGCCCGCGACAGATAGGGACCGAACTGTCTCACGACGT
>CAZRSG010000014.1:19408-25517 GCA_964602705.1 uncultured Oscillospiraceae bacterium | reverse complement strand
TGACATACCAAACACCTCCGACATACCTGATACATTTGACATACCTAATACATCTGACATATCTGATACATCTGTAGGTATATAATAAAAACCCCCTTATTAGTGTTTTTATATTTCCTATTTGTTAATTATTATCCCTCACTAAGAAAGGGAGTTTTTATATTATATATTTTTTATTATACGATTATTTTATTTTATTTTATACATTATTCCTCATCTTCATCATCAGAACTTTCATCTAAACAGCAATCACAATTAATTTCAATAATTTCTTTACAATTAGGGCAAGTTAATTTTGCAGCCGTATCTTCAAGCATATCATCATCTATAAAAATAAATTCTCCACAGTGAGGGCAGTTAATCTCATAATAATCTGTATCATCATAATCGTCAAACAAATCATGATCATCTTCATCATCTTCATCACCATCGTAGTCCTCATAAAATTCTGTTTCTAATAGGGCTAAATCTTCATCAATATCTTCTACATGTTCGTCCAATTGTGTTTGAAATTCATCTAAATCCTTAATGGCATTTACAAAGTCTTCTAAAACATCAATAATGTTTACAAGTAACTTTCCCTCATTTGTTTCTTTATCAATTTCTAATCCTTTTGCAAGTCCTTTTAAATAAGCAACCTTTTCTCCTAAATAACTCATATTAACACTCCTCTTATGTAATTTTTTTTAATTAAAATTTATATCTTTATCATATCCATTAAACTCTTTCCATATACTCACCAGTTCTTGTATCTACTCTAATAATATCTCCTTCTTCTATGAAAAGAGGAACATGTATTTGCAGTCCTGTTTCCAATTTTGCAGGCTTATTACCACCTGTAGCAGTGTCTCCTTTAAATCCAGGTTCTGTTTGACTTACTTCAAGTTCTACAAAATTGGGTGCTTCTACTCCAAATATTGATCCTTTATGGGATAGTATTTTTACTATCATATTCTCTTTAATAAATTGTACTGTTTCTTCTAACTGTGATTTATCAAGTGGAATTTGCTCATATGTATCTTGGTCCATAAAATAATATAAGTTTCCATCATTATATAAATATTGCATGTCCTTTCTCTCGATGTGTGCCCTTGGAAACTTTTCAGTAGGTCTAAATGTTTTCTCTATAACAGCACTTGAAATAATATTTCTTATTTTTGTTCTTACAAATGCTGCACCTTTCCCCGGTTTTACATGTTGAAACTCGATTATTTGATAAATATCACCATCCAATTCAAATGTAATACCGTTTCTAAATTCTCCGGCTGAAATCATCTTTTTTCCTCCTTTTGTATAATTTTTACATGCCTTACATGATTATAAAATAAGTAATTCTTTTGTTGAAAAAGTTAAATTTTCAATTGAGTCTTCAGTAATTAATACCATATCTTCAATTCTTACTCCACCAAGACCTTCTACATATATTCCCGGTTCAATAGTAATAATCATCCCCGGTTTAAGCACTTCTTGATTTTTAGGGGATATCCTTGGCTGTTCATGAACTTCAGTTCCAACCCCATGTCCTAAGGCATGACCGAAATAATTTGCATAGCCATGAGATGCAATTACATCTCTGGCGATTTTATCAATATCCTTAGCCAATAAGCCTGGTCTTATATTCTCTAATGCTTTTAATTGTGCTTGTAAAACGATATTATATATGTCTTTAAGTTCTTTAGAAATAGTCCCAACTGCTATAGTTCGGGTTATATCTGAGCAATACCCTTCAAATATACAACCAAAATCTAAGGTTATAATATCTCCTTTTTTAATCTTTTTATTAGTAGGTTGTCCATGTGGTAATGAGGAACGTAAACCGGATACCACAACTGTATCAAAAGATAAGGCACTTGCACCTTGTTTTTTCATATAAAACTCTATTTCCAAAGCTATCTCTTTTTCAGTAATGCCGGGTCTTACTATTTTTAAAATATGGGAAAAAGCTCGGTCAGCAATCTTTATAGCATTTTTTATCTTAATAATTTCTTCACTATCTTTTATCTTTTTAAAATCATTAAAAATTTCACCAATAGGTATTAATGTTACCTTATTTGTTTTTTCCACTAATTGTTTATATTTATAATAGCTTATATCCAAATCTTCAAAACCTAAAGTTTTTATTTGATACTTTTGTATTATTAAGTTTATTTCTTCGTATAAGTTGTCCTTTAACTTAATAGCTTTAAAATGTTCCGCTTGTTTATTAGCTTCTTCTATATAACGGGAATCAGTTATTAAGAAAGCATCATTTTGTGTAATAATTGCATATCCAAATGTCCCATAAAACCCGGTTACATATGCTAAATTATATTTATTTGTAATTATTATCCCATCTAAGCTTCTTTTTACTAATTCTCCTTGTAATCTATTTAAGCGTTGTTTAAACACAAATTAATATCACCTTCTTTCAATAACTATATTATATATTAAATATAAATTATTTAAAGTCTTTTTTAAAATTTTATTATTATATTTTTTATATGAATAAATTGTAAATTAGTACTTTTACCTATAGACAAATTTAATTTATTCGAATAATATATTAATAGGCTTATTATATTTATGTATTATTAGAATTAAGAAAAGAGGATGAAGATGGAAAAGTTACCTAAGGTAATGGTTTGTGTTACAAGACAAAAAAACTGTGCCCGTCTTATTAAAAAAGGAAAAGTTATTGCAAATAATAATAATGCTAACTTATATGTGGTACATGTTGCTAAAGAAGGTACAAATTTTCTTGGAAACCCGAACGAAGGAGAAGCTTTGGATTATCTATTTCAACTTTCAAAAAATGTAGGTGCTGATATGTCTGTATTGCGTGCTAATAGCATCATAAATGCTCTGACTGATTTTGCAAATAAAAATGATGTTTCAATTGTAGTTATGGGCGAATCACCAAATCTTCAAGGTAATATTATACACCGATTAGAGCAATCAATTAAAGATACCAATATTAAAATAATAACCGCATAGGAAAAGTTAATTCTTTCGTGGTTTTATAGTTTAATATTATATCTTAAGATGCCCTATTAAAAACATATAGGGCATTTTATTTTATTATTATTTAAAGATTTTTAAAGGTTATTAAACCTTTTTAAGGGCTTCTTTTATTGCTTGAAGACCTAATATATAACTATATCCACCAAACCCAGAAATTTGACCTATACATACAGGTGATATCAATGATGTGGAACGAAAACTTTCTCTATTATAAATATTCGATAAATGTACTTCAATAGCTGGAATATTAACAGCCTTTATTGCATCTCTGATTGCTATACTATAATGTGTATATGCTGCCGGATTAATAATTAATCCATCATATATTCCCTTAGCCTTATGTATTATATCAATAATATCTCCCTCACTATTAAATTGATATATTTTTATATCTAATTTTAAATTATTAGCTTGATCACTTATCTTTTTATTAATTTCATCATAACTTTCTTCACCATATATTTCTTTTTCCCTTTTCCCTAACAAGTTTAGGTTAGGTCCGTGTATTATAAGTATATTATTTTTTTTATTTGTCATTCTAAGCCTCCTTTTTTAAATATATTTGTATAACCCTTTTTACTATTTCATCAATAGTCATTAATGAAGTATTGATTTCATAATCGTTATCTTTATAGAATTCTTGTCTTTGCTCTAATAAGTCTTCTATCTTATGTTTTAAATTACCATCCTTTAATAGTGGGCGTGATTTATCATTTGATAAGTTCTCCATTACCTTTTCAATATCTGCTTTTAAATTGATGATTATCCCATTATTTCTAAGCAAATTTATATTGTCTTTATTTAAAACTATACCGCCACCGGTTGCAATAACTGTTTTTTTGCTATTAGAAATTTTTTTAACTGCCATGCTTTCCATTTTACGAAAATACTTTTCTCCCCTTAATTTAAAAATTTCATTTATTGTTATCCCTTCATTTTCCTCAATATACTTATCTATATCTATAAAATCCATCTGTAATTTTTGTGCAATTTTTGCTCCCGCTGTTGATTTGCCTGTCCCCATAAAGCCTGTTAAAACAATATTTGTTTTATTTATATATCCTCACCCTTCCTGTAGATGGAACAACTGTTATATTAATCGTTTTACCTTTAGAATTCCTTAATGTATATGTTCCTGAATTACTTGGTCTACCAAGCAAGTTAAATGATAGCATTGGACCGGTAAAATTACTTGTATATGTTATTCCTTTATCAAATTTGACACTTTCAATTATTTTATAACCCAAGTTAATTGTATAGCCTGTATTATTTGCTGCATAATTGGCATTTATTTTATAATTTGTTTGTTTTTCTGTTATAGTCTTCCTTTGTATATATCTAATATCATTAGCTAATTGGTTAGCACATTTGCTAAGTAATATATCCTGATTTATGTTTAAGTTCCCAAATGTAATAAAGACTACTATAGATAGTATAGCAAGTACAACTATTAGTTCTATAAGGGTATAACCTTTATTATTTTTTATTATCATAATATATCACCTTAAATCCTTATGTTTATAATTTAATCATTTTTATATCTTTATCTAAGTATAAACTTTAAGTAAAAAGATATAAGTTCTTGTCCAAATAAAATAGATATTACCATACCTATTGATAAAAGTGGTGCAAATGCAATAATATCTTTTGCTTTCTTTATTTTAGTAATCATAAGAATAAAAACAAATAAACCACCTAAGATTGAAGCTATTAACATAGAAAGCAAAATGAGTTTCCAGCCCATATAAAATCCGGTTACAGCCATTAGTTTTATATCACCACCACCTATCCCCCCATTAGATAATAGAGATATAATTAACAAAGGAATACTTATAATAAAAAAACCAATTACTGAATCCATTATAGAAATATTATCACCCAATAAATTTAGAAAAAGTCCTACAATTAAAATCAATGTAATAATTTTAGATGGTATCATTTTATAATCTATATCAATATAGCTTATAACAATAAGAACTGAGCTTAAAAATGCGAAGGAAATAAATTGTATTGTTAAACCATATTTATAGTATAGGGCAATATATAAACAAGCATTAAGTAGCTCGATAACAGGGTATCTCATGGGTATTTTACAGCTACAAAACCTACATTTTCCTTTAAGAATTAGATAGCTAAAAATAGGAATCAAATCTCTTTTCATAATTGTTTTTTTACAATTCAAACAGTGTGAAGGTTTAGTTATTATTGTTATCTTTTTTGGTATTCTATATATACAGACATTTAAAAAGCTGCCTATTACAAGTCCAAATAAGATTATTATAAAAGTTATCATAGTCTACATTCCTATTCCATCATACATACTAAAAATTGGTTGTAATATGGATAAAACTATAAATCCAACAAGCAAGGCAACTGCAATTATAATAACCGGCTCTATCAATGAAGTTAATTGTTCAACTGCAGCTTCAACTTCACCATCGTAAAAATCCGCAGTTTTTTCTAAGATGCTTTCAAGTGCTCCACTATCCTCACCAATTTTTATCATATTTGTAACCATAGGGGGAAATATGTTCATTTCAAGAATAGGTTCGGCAAGGCTAACTCCCCTACTAACTTGCTGTTGAGTCCTTTCAAGTCCTTCGGCTATTATAGAATTCCCTACAATTTTGGTTACCACTTCTAATGATGTCAGTAATGGTAAACCGGAACTTAATAAGGTGCTTAGCGTTCTTGTAAACCGGGAAGCGATTATCTTTTTATTAACTAAGCCTATTATAGGTATACTTAATTTTAATTTGTCTAATATTTTCCTGCCTTCCCCTTTTAATAAATATGTTCGTACTAAAATTATAAGCATTACTACTACTATTAATATAAGATACCATTTGCTTGTTATAAAGTTGCTTATAGATAATAAAAGCCTGGTTGTCATTGGTAATTGGGCTCCCATTCCTTCAAACATGCTTACAAAGGTTGGAACAACTAAGGCTAACAAGACTATTACTACTATAACAGAAATAATAGCTATAATAATAGGATAAGTCATTGCAGTTTTTACCTTATGTCTAACTTGATTTTCCTTTTCAAAATGTATAGCCATCCTTTCCATAGTTACATCTAATGTCCCACTTGCCTCCCCAGCCTCTAT
>CAZRSG010000014.1:13516-19398 GCA_964602705.1 uncultured Oscillospiraceae bacterium | reverse complement strand
TCATATTTAGGAGTATTTCCGGAAATTCTTTGTGTTCCCGCATTGCTAAGGATAATGATTTTCCCTGCTGAACAGATTCATAAGTTTGCCTTATGTTTTCTTTCAAAATCCTATTTTCTGTTTGCTGTCTTAGTATATCAAGGCAATCTAATACATTAATACCGGCATTAATTAATGTTGAGAATTGGCGACAGAATATTGCCATATCAGCAAGGCTGACTTTATTTCTAAAGGGTAAATTTACATCCTTTTGCAATATACTTTGTTCTTTAACTGATATGGGGTAATAATTCCTATCCCTTAATGCCGTTAAAACCGTCTCTTTATCGTTAGCATCCATGTTTCCCTTTATGGTTCTGCCTTCTAAGTTTTTTGCCTTATAAATATATACTGGCATAAGTATCCACCTTTACAATTATTTCTTTTTATATTATAAACCTTTTTTATAAAGAATATGAAACCCTAATGAGTTCTTCTGTTGTTGTTATACCTTCTAAAACTAACCTTCTGCAACTTTCTTGTAATGTTGACATTCCTTCTTCAATAGCTTGTTTTCTCAATAAATCAGCGTTGGCATCATGATAAATTAAATTTCTTATATTTGATGATATAGGCATAATTTCAAAGACACCTAAACGCCCTTGATAGCCGGAATTATTACAGAATGAACAACCTTCACCTTTATATAATACAATATTATCATCTTTTCTTATATTTAATAGTTCCATTTCACTTAATGTTGGTAAATATGCTTTTTTACACCTGCTACATATCTTTCTGACAAGCCTTTGTGATATAGAAGCCACAAGCGATGAACCAATTAAAAAAGGTTCTATTCCCATATCAATAAGTCTTGTTATTGTACTCGGGGCATCATTTGTATGAAGTGTACTTAAAACTAAATGACCTGTTACAGCTGCCCTTATTGCTATAGTTGCAGTCTCTGAATCTCGAATTTCCCCTATCATTATAATATCAGGATCCTGCCTTAATATTGATCGTAGGGCTGTAGCAAATGTAATATCTGCCTTAATATTTACTTGTATTTGATTAATCTTATCAATATTGGCTTCAACTGGATCTTCTACAGTAATTATATTAACATTATCATTATTTAATTTTTGTATTGCTGTATAAAGAGTTGTTGACTTACCACTTCCTGTTGGCCCTGTAACAACAATCATTCCATGTGGGTTTTGTAAAATCTTATTAAATGTTTTCATATCATTTGTGAAAAAGCCTAATTCTTCTACCGATTTTATAAAGTTTCTTTTATCATTAATCCTAAGCACAACTTTTTCTCCGTGTACTGTTGGTATAATTGAAATCCTTAAATCAAATTCATTTCCATCAACATACATGCCAATTCTACCATCTTGTGGTCTTCTACGTTCTGCTATATTCATATTGCTCATTATTTTTATTCTTGTAACTACAGCTGGCAATAGGTCCAATTCATGCCTCATAATTTCTTCTAATTGACCATCAATCCTATATCGTATACGAATATTATACTCCCCCGGCTCAACATGTATATCACTTGCTCTCATACGTATTGCCTGTTCGATTATAGAATTTACTAATTTTACAATTGGTGCGCTATTTACAACATCTGCTATTGATTTATCTATAACATTATTTTCTTCTTCAATTAATGTATATTCTTTTTTATATTCTGCAGCTGCCTTTAATGCTTCTTGTTTTCCATAATATAAATCTATGGCTTTGTTAATTTCCTCACATTTTGCATGAACAGATTTTATCTTCATCCCTGAGTAAATACTAATATCTTCTATAGCAAAAACATTTAGAGGGTCATTCATTGCAACGATTAAAATATCGTTTTTTATATCTATAGGAATTAAGGAATGACGTTTTGCAAGATCCTCACTTATTTTTTTAGTTGCTTCTATATTTATTTCATAATCATTAAGAGAAATATATTTTTCCATTATCTTCCCCCTGCTTTTTTATTTATAACTTATAGGTCCATATCTATAATGTCAGACATTAATTCCATAAGAATATCTTTTTCCTGTCTATCAGTTACTTTTACAGTAATTTTTAAATTTAATATTTTATCTGATATAGTTGTATTATTTTTTTGTACTTTAACAAATACTTTATTTTTAATATCATCTTCTCCTACATAAGTCCATATATCTTCATCAACCGGAATGGTATTTCCTAATAATGCAACTGCATTCCTATTTATTTTTACTTGTTCCCCTTTTATTCTTTCCATATAGTAATTTGCAGTAGAATATGCTTTCATTTTATTTTCTATATGGTTATTATAGTTAAGGGAACTAACAAATAAGCTGGTAAAAGGGATAATAATCAATGATAGGATAGTTATAGCTACTAATACTTCAACCAAAGTAAAGGCACAATTACCTTTTATAAGGTTTAAAATGTTTATCGATACACCTCTTCTTTTCAATAAAATCACACCATCCCCATATATTTATATGCAAATAAGTTATCTGAAAATATTATCTTTTCCTGAAGATACACTTGATTCCCAGTCCGAGATTCGTTTATCAGTGTCCTTATAACCATAAAATATTAGATTAATCTCACCGGTAATTTGATCATTATTTGATTGGGAATTAAGTATTATATCTTTAACTATTATTTTACTTTTATAATTTGTTGCCTCATTTATAAAGCCTTTAATTTGACTATAATTGCCCAAACATCTAATGTTTACATTCGTTTCTATAATAGTTCCATCGCTTATTCCCTTAATTGTTTCATTATCAAGTTTATCAGAAATTTGTATTTTAGATGGCTTATGTTCAGAAAAATTTATTGCTTGAAACTTAACTCCTGTATTATCCCCTAATTCTTTTATTGCTAAAATAATTCTTTCTTGTAAAAGTTCTGACGGTAGTTTTTTTTCTAATTCTTGTATTGATTTCTCAAGCCTATCTGTATTAGTTTTTGAAATCCCTTTTTCTTCATCTTCAAGCTCACTTAACTGTAGTTCTAAGTCTTTTATATTAGCTTGTAATAAGTTTGTTTTATTCATATAAGGAGTGTAAACATAAGTATATAGTAGAATAATAAATATAAGTAGCGATAGTACAAAAAGTAATTTTTTCTCTCGTTCTGATAAATTCATATCTTAATATTCACTCCTTTTATTAATATTGCATCTTAATGTAAAAGTTTTACTTGTCCCATTATCTAATATAGAGGTTAAATGTACAAGCTTAATAATATCTGATTTATTAATGTTATAAATAAAATTAGCTATTGCCTCTTCATCAGGCCCTATTCCATTTATAGTAATCTCACCTTCTAACATCGTAATAGAATTAATAATAATATTTTTGGGTATTGCTTTTTCTAATAAAGAAAAAAACGATAAGTTATCTTTTTCTTGCTCTTGAATTTTTGATAATACATTTTGTAATTGAAGGGCTTTGTTTTGTCCTTCCACAGGTGAATTCTCATTCTCAAATATACCTGTATATTGTGCTATTGCTTTCTGCAATTCCTCTTTTTTTAAGTTTAATCTTTGTATATTAAAGTACAAAGCACTTATTATTATGCTAATAATTAAAATAGATAGTACTGATTTTGTTAATATATTTCTAAACTTTTTTTTGTTTTCTCTAATTTTAATAATTTCATTTGGTAATAGATTTATATCTTTATTTAACAAGTAATATCATCCCCATTACAAATTAATTAATGATCCTAAACACCCAATAAAATGTGCCTGTACTTTTTTGAAATCGTCAATTTTTTTTGAGTATTTAACATTTATAAAATCACTTATATATTCTGTTTTAACAGCAAAAATATTTTCAAAATATTTATCTATATCTTTTATTTTTGAACTTCCACCAACTAAATAAATTTTATCTAATACATTTTCATCGCCCCTGGTATAGTAAAAATTAAACACTGATGCAACTTCTTTAATAAATCTTGGCACATTAAGGTTTGATTCTTTTAAGTTTTTATATAGTTCTTGCCTAAAACTTTCATCATCTTTATTCTTTTCATCATTTTTATTCTTTATATCATAAGATAATTCAAAATTATTAATAATTTCTTGGGCAAATTTTTGACCATTATAAGAGAACATCCGGGCAAATTTTAATATTCCTCTTTCCATGATAATAACTGTGGTCATATGTGAACCCATATCAATTGCACATATTGTTTTTGATGATCCTAAAAAATTAAATTTTACCTTATTTAATGTTTTCTCTTGATTATTTATAAATTTTGATAAACTATTTCCCATATAATCTATTGACTCAATCTTTAAATCACATTCTTTCATTAAGTCTATATAACCTTGTATCATACGATTAGGGACTGCAACAAGTAAAACTCGATATTTACTAATCGAATTATTGGCAACTTCTTCAGTGAATTCTTCTATAATTTTATAATCTAAAGTATAGTTAGTAATATCCATAGGAAAAACATTAGCAGATTCGTTTCTTACAATTGCAGCTAAATCTTTATGGTTAGCTTTAGGAAGTATAACTTCACGTGTAATAATAGACGTACCCGTTATAGTTAAGACAACTTTTTTAGTTTTAAATTTATTTATATGCAACATTTTTTTAATTTGCAAGGCTAATAAATCCACATCTATTATAAATCCATCTTCTACAACATCATCAGGTGTATCAAAAATAAGATATCTATTAACCTTAATTTTATTTTTTTTATTTTTTGCTTCTATAATTTTTATATTATTGCTACCTATGTCCATAGCAATTATTTTTGAAAAACCCAATTATACCACTCCATCAATTTCTTATTTTATAGGAATTTTTTAATTCATATTCATAGCCATTCTCTCCCGGGCTTTTAACTTTTATTGTAAGTGTTACTACAGGTCCCCGATCCATTAGGTCATATTCAACTTTAAAGCTTTCAACATTATAAATTAATTGATTTTTCCCACCATCTATACTTTCATAAATAATATTATTTTGTAAAAGATATTCATACCTTTTCCCTAATATTATCATCTGAATACTTGTATCATTTTTTTTAACAATTGATGATTGTTCTGCCCTTCGTAAATCACTTATAATTTTATCCATACCTGAACTAACTAATTGCATTGCCTCTATTTTATTTGTTTCGTTAAAATATATTGAATAATTACTTGTAAAAAATGTTAGTATTGGTATGGAGATAATGCTAATAATAGCCAAAGTTATTATTAGTTCAATTAATGTATATGCTTTATCTTCCCTTAATTTTGATAATAGTTTATTCATATATATTCCTTTTCCAATAAATCACACTTTATAAGTTATATTTTATAACCTTTTACAACCAGTAGAGACACTTCTTTAGATGAAATGTCCCTACTTAAAGTCTATCTTATTAACTTTAATAATTAATAAATATCTTTTTAGTTTTTAATTTTCATCAGCATATTCTAAATATGCACCCTTAGGATCTGGATAAACCTCATCCCCACCTATTAATATTGTTACCTTTCCATTAGTATCATCAATACTTATTGTAAAAGTTCCACCGGAAATAAGCTTAACTTTAGGTGCTATTTGTAAAAATTGCTTAGCAACTAATTTCTCCACTGTATTTACATCGGAGGTTTTTTCTCCTTCAGCTACTGCCCTATTTACAGCATTGGCAATTGTTGCAGCATTAACTAAATCTGACTTTGCCCTTGACTTTTTTAGGACTGCACCAAATTGGGGTATTGCTAAGGCAATTAATATTCCTAAAATTGCTATAACTACTACTAATTCGACTAAAGTAAAACCCTTATTGCTGTTTAAACTCTTACTGATTTTGGAAATCATCAAATACACTCCTTTATCCCCTCGTATTAATTTCATAGTAAACAATCAAAAATTATGTCTTTATTTATA
>CAZRSG010000014.1:1876-13506 GCA_964602705.1 uncultured Oscillospiraceae bacterium | reverse complement strand
AATATTTTGTTGATTGTTACTAAGTATAATAATACACTTTTTTTTAAAAAGTGTCAATATTTTAAAGTTATCTTATAATAAGTTATCTTTTAGAAGACTTCACCCCAGCTTATAATATCTAAATTACCGAGGCGTTCTTCACCACCAATTATTGCAAAGATTTCTTTCAACTTCTGGTTCCTTTCATCTAAATATTCCCACCTATCAGCAACATTTAGAGTCCATCCATCTACCACTTCCTTAATACCCTTACCATCAAAGTTTAAGTTCAAATGTAAAGGGAGTGGATTATCTTGAGCATAGAACATATCTTCTTCCGGATATTGTACTGTAAATATAATATTACCTTTGCTAATAATTGCCCCTGAATTATGGAATTTAAATAAATTTTCATAATCCGGTTCCCTGCTTGATATAATCATTTCTATATCCCCTGTAGATAAAATAATTCCTGTTGTTCCCGGAGTATCAGGAATATCCTTACCAATAGTTAAGCTTGTAGGTTGCCCTGTTGTGTTAACAATTAGATATTTATTCATTATATTATCTGGTTTCAAATTAATACCTATATTATTGTCTAACATTTCAAAAATAGCTTCTACTTTTTCAGTATTAGTTGTTTCAATCGTATCATCACTAATAATAATATTATTTGAGTATCCATTTCCAATAAAAATATCTGCTGATGATGTTATATTACATTTAAAAGCATTAGAAACAATATTGCCTCCTGCTATTAGACCTTGAATCCAATCTAATTGAATACTTTGTTTAATATCTGCAAGACTAAAAACTGCCTTTACACTTTTTTTAATTTTATTTATTGTATAATTTACTGTTATAGAAATAAGCATAGGGTCTGAATATTCTAAATAAGTTAATATTTCAGCTGTTTCATTTTCTTCAATGTTAGATTCTTTTGCTTCTAAGGTACTCATACTATTAAATATTTCACTTATAAATCGATCACCATGCTCGGCTATTAATTCCTCAAGTATGACATAGACTTGTTGCATTATTCCATCAGCCCTGAAATAAGCTTTATTTGCATCTATAGAGGAGTTATTTATAATAAAATTAGTATTTGTGGCAGTTGCAAGTGCAAGCCCTAATATGCTTAGAATAAAAATTATCATTAAAACCAATATAAATACAGAACCAGAAGGTTTATATATTAACTTGGTCAGTAAGTTCTTGTTTATTTTCATAACCCCCTTATTAATCTTGGAGAAGTTACCTGTTTTTCATAACAATAATTTTATCAGAAAAGCATTTCTTTTTCAATTGTAAACTTATCCAATTATTCACTTATTCTTTATTGATAGTATTTTTTTAAATGTAAATTGTTATTTATATAGTAATTATTATATATTAAATAAATCAGCTATTAATTTATTGCTAACCTTCTGTTCAGTCCAAATTTCAAAAGACTTGATAGCTTGAAATATGAGCATTCCCCAACCATTAATAATTTTACAACCCATCTTTTCAGCTTTCGATAAAAACAAGGTTTTATTAGGATTATAAATTAAATCGCATACTATTGTTTTAGAATTTAAAAAGTTAAAGTCACTAATTGGTGATAAATTTACATGGGGTTCCATTCCCATTGATGTTGAATTTATTAATATATCACATTCTTTTATATATTTTCTTGGGCTATCATTATCCAATAGACCATAGGAAGCAATATTTTTAATCTTATCATTGATAATATTAGAAATATCTTTTGCCTTTTCAGGTGTCCTGTTTAAGATTAGGATACTTTTTGCACCTTCTATAGCTAATTTTATACTTAAAGCTCGTGCAGAGCCCCCGGCACCAAGTATTATTATATTTTTATTTTTTATAGACACATTATTATAATACAAAGATTGACAAAATCCATAACCATCCGTATTATAGCCATGCAATTGCCCACCTATATTCTTAACAGTATTTACTGCTCCCATTAGTAAGGCTTCATTAGAAACCTTATCTATAAATGGAATAATATTTTCCTTGTGTGGAATTGTTACATTAAAACCATATAAATTAATAGCCCTAAAACCTTCTATGGCTTGAGATAGTTTAGATGATTTTATATTAAAGGGAATATAAATATAGTTTAAGTTTAGCTTATCACATAACTTATTATGAATTGATGGAGAAAATGTATGCTCTATTGGATCTCCAACAAGGCCTAATATTTTTGTTCGTCCATTAATATTTCCAAACATATTAAATAACCCCTTGAAATTTATTTATCTTTAAATTTATTTATACTGTATTTATAGTATCTTTTTATTATTATTCTTTCAAAAAATCGTTTAACTTTAATGAAAGGGAATTCTTTTGAACTTATTGGTGTAACAAGTATTGTAAACATATTCAACCGATTTCCACCTAAAATATCAGTAAAAATTTGGTCGCCTATAACAGCTGTTTCTTCAGCCCTAATTTTTAAATAGTCTAATGCTTTTTTAAAAGGTGTTTTTATTGGTTTATTTGCCTTATAAACAGCATATAATTTTAGTTTTTCATTAAACTTTGTAACTCTTTCTTTATTATTATTCGAAACTAAACATACCCTTATACCGTTTCTTTTTAAGTTTTGTATCCATTCTACAACATTATGATTCGCTTCTATAACATCCCATGCTACTAATGTATTATCAATATCTAAAATAAGACCTTTTATATTGTTTTCTTTTAATATATCTATTTTTATATCTTTAATGGTATCTACAATTATATTAGGATTAAAAATTTTTAACACTTAATTCACCCCAAATCTAAATATCCTAAAAAATAATAGCAGGTTTATTCCTGCTATTATTTTTTTATTTTTTAATATTTAAATTTACGTTTCCTAGCAGCTTCAGATTTCTTTTTTCGTTTAACACTTGGTTTTTCATAATGTTCCCTTTTTCTAATCTCAGAGATGAGACCCGATCTGGCACATTGGCGTTTAAATCTACGAAGTGCACTATCTAATGATTCATTGTCTTTTAGTCTAATTTCTGACATGTAAATTTCCCCTCCCTCCGCTACCTTCAATTGTTTGCGGCACAGGTTGTAATAGTTGTTTCATACTGCTAATATAGTAAACAAAAATACAACATGTTTTAATTATACATTGAATACTTAAATTATGTCAAGTTATAAAAATTGTTAGATTCTTATAAAATTGTTTTTATGTAAGGTTTTTTCCCTTATCTTTTACTTAATATTTGCTGTCTTACCTAACATAGCAGCACCAATAATCCCAGCATCATTGCCAAGTTTAGCTATTTTAATCTGGGTTTGTGGTACTTTTCTTGTGTATATATTTTTATCAACAATATCTTTTAATGGATTTAATAAATAATCTCCCTCTTTAGAAATTCCACCCCCAATAGCTATAATTTCAGGTTGAAAAGCATTAATTACACTAATTAAACCTTCAGCTATATATTTAATATACTTACTTACTATCTCTTTAGCTACTTTATCTCCCTGTCTTGCTGCATCAAATGCAGTCTTACCATTAATATTATCTATATCATTATTAACAATAGCATTTATTAATGATTGTGGGTTTTTTTCAACCGCTCTTTTTGTTTGTTTTACTAATGCCCCTGCTGATGCATAGACTTCCCAACAACCATTTCTACCACAAGTACAAGGTTCACCATCCATGATTAAGAGTATGTGACCTAATTCTGATGCTGCGTAATTAAAACCACTATAAATTCGGTTATTAATAATAACACCGCCACCAACACCTGTTCCAAGTGTAATGGTAATGGAATGGTTAACTCCTTTGGTAATTCCTGATATTGATTCTGCTAATGCTGCACAGTTTGCATCGTTTTCTATGTATACCGGTAAATTAATACTTTTTTGTATTTCTTCTCTTATAGGAATATCATAAAAATCTTTAAAGTTATTAGCATAAACTATCAGACCTTTTTCATTATCCGGTGTACCCGGACACCCTATTCCAATTGATTGTACCATATTTATTTTATATCCTGCTTGTTCAACAACTTTAAGTGATAATTTCACCATATCATTAATAATTTCTTGATAATTTCTTTCTGGTAAAGTTGCTACACTATCTTTATAAATAATCATTCCATTATTATCCACAAGACCAATTGCTATGTTGGTTCCTCCAAGATCAATACCTATATGCATTTTAATTATTTCCCCCTCTTAGAATACTATGTTTTATTAGGCTTATTTTGTATTTTTTTCAATCTCATCTGTTAAACGCTGGCTTAATTCCTCAGCAGCATTATACCCCATCTTTTTTTGTCTATTATTCATTGCAGCAACCTCCACAATAATAGCCAAGTTTCTTCCGGGCTTTACCGGAATCACAAGTGATGGGATTTTCAAACCCAATATATCAGTTGTTTCCTCTACTAAACCAAGTCTATCGTATTGGGTATCTTCTTTCCAAGTTTCCAAATGAATAATCATATCTATCTTTTCTGTTTCTTTTACAGAGCCCATACCAAATATCTTTTTGACATCTACTATACCAACACCACGAATTTCAATAAAGTGTCGTATAATTTCAGGGGCACTCCCAACTAATGTTCTCTCAGAAACCTTTTTTATTTCAACAGCATCATCAGCTACCAAACGATGCCCCCTTTTTACTAATTCTATTGCTGTTTCACTTTTTCCAACTCCACTTTCCCCTAAAATTAGAAGACCTTCACCATACACTTCAACAAGCACACCATGTTGAGTCAGTCTTTCAGCTAATAATACATTTAAAAAGCCTATAAGACTGCTCATAAAAGTTGATGTTGAAAGGTCTGTTCTTAAAATAGGTATAGAATATTCATCAGCAACAGTCATCATTTCAAGTGGAATTTCAAGTGAACGTGTTATAATTACAGCGGAAATACCATTACTAAAAAAACGTTCAAGGCTTTCTTTTCGCTGATTTGATGACATCTTTTGTAAATAACTTATTTCTACCCTACCTATTATTTGAATTCTATTTGAATCAAAATAATCAAAAAAACCGGCTAATTGAAGCCCGGGTCTATTTATATCTGATGAGTATATTTTTATTTCTTCTAAGTGATTACAATGTGCAACACATTCCAAGTTAAATTCATCTACTATTTGTTTTAGTGTTACAAAAAACGATTGCTTGCTCAAAATTTTATCCCCCCTTCTTTATAGCTTATTATATTAATTAATAGTAAACAAGCCTTTAACCATTACCAAGACTTCTGTATTTGCTACAAGCCCCCTACCATCACTTACAGGGACAATTAACAAATGGTTAGGGGGCATATTTTCTCCATCATGCAAATCTTCTCCCCATGTTGTATCGGCAAGTCCACCTTTTTCTGTAGAAAGTATGATGGCTTGACCCATACGTAAAATTAATTCTGTTCCTGCCTCTCCAATTAATTTTTGCCCTTGTTGTAGGGTGATTACATCAAAGTTTTCCCCACCACCTGTGTCAGTCTTTTTTGTTTTATTATCAATTTCCTGCCTAATTAAAGGCATAAAAACTTCTTGAAGATAACTTAATGTAATAACCGGGTCATTATATGAACCAGGTTCTGCAAGAACTTTATAAAAGTGAAATGAAATTATATGTATTGTAATAATCATACCTAAAATAAACATAGTTAGTTTTAATCTTTTTAAAAACTCTATCATCTACTCTACCTCCGGCCTTCTATTTAGTAAATAAGAAATTTTTGATTTTATCCCTTATTATTTATAGATTTTCATAAAGAAAAACAGCTTAATTATCTAATTATTTTTATATGATTTTTCATATAAAAATAATTAGATAACTAAACAGTTGCAATTCCAAAACTAATTCCCAAGGCCTCATTTACCTTCTCCATAAGGTCATAATCTAAATGACCAATCTTTTCCTTTAATCTTTTTTTATCTATAGTTCTTATTTGTTCCAGAAGGATAACTGAATCCTTAGTTAAGCCGTAATCTTTAGCACTAATTTCTATATGTGTTGGTAATTTCGCCTTGTTAATTTGAGACGTTATTGCCGCAGCTATAACAGTGGGGCTGTATTTATTTCCCACGTCGTTCTGAACAATTATAACAGGCCTAACGCCTCCTTGCTCAGAACCAATAACGGGGCTTAGATCAGCATAATATATGTCTCCTCTTTTTACAATCATTTATTCACACTCCGCTAATTTTTCCTCATATTTGAAATGCAATTCACAATCAGCATCAAAACACATTTCTGCAAAATTTAAATTAATTTCAGCCATTTCTACATATCCTTTTTTCATTTTATCTTTTAACTCTATTCGTCTTCTTTCCCTAATATAAAGTCTCATTGCTTCTCGAACAAATTCACTTCGGTTAGTCCTTTCAATAGTTACAATAGTATCTACTTCCTGCAACAAACTATCAGGAAGGCTAATTAAAATTTTTTTCTGTTGCGACAAATTAACCAAGCCCCCATTCAAAGATTTTTAATAAAGGGATATAATAACAAGATGTATAACAAGATATATATACTATTATATACCTTTTATACTATGTAAGTCAATTATTTTTATTTTTTTTAATAAATAATTGACCGTATCCATATTTTTTATCTTTTATGTAAACTTTTCAGGAGTCTTTTGTCATTAGATATATTGATTAACAGTATAATACCCCAATTTTATTATTTATCATCAACTGAAATATCAAGCTATTTCTTGCTTAAATTCAATAATACTAATTCCCTACTGCTTGTATTATGTGCATTTGTATTATCTAAAATACATTGATTAAGATTAAAAATATCATCTTCAAGTCCTATATTAAGCTTTATTTCATTGTAATAGATTAAAATCATCTTATCACCTTGAATATTATATGTCTCCATCTTATAGGGTAAAAGCTTTTCATTATCAATCCATAAATTTTGACTATGCCTATGAACCCTATTACCTGGTATATATGTTTTTAAAACTGTATATTTAGTGTTTTCTTTTTTCATTGCCATTACAACCACTTGTTCAGATTTATAGTAAGACTCAAAAAAGTCAGTTAAGAATATAAAGTTATCATTATCGGCATTTAAATTTGATAGGGAGTAGTTAGTATCAAGTTCAGGATTTAATATTATAATGCTGTTTTTAGAATAAATCGTAGTCAAACCTTTGATTTCTTCTGGTTTATTTACCTCTACTCTGTGCATATTAGGGGTTTTATAATACTGGGTCATTTGATATTCTTCTACCACTTTATTACCGTATACTTGCATAGTAATATTAGCTTTATAGTCTTTTATATTATTATATTTTTCATAGATTCTGCTATATGAATCCATTTTTTCCTCGATGTATTTACAAGATGTTAAATTTATCATTAGTGTAAGCATTATTAATATATACTTACACAATTTCACTAAGATATGCCTCCTTTGACAAAATAATCATATTGCTATTATCTTATTTATCTATTATATATTTATTCTTATATACTTTTTTTATGACCTAATTTATCTTCCACTATAACATTAGCCACGGCATATAGTCTACTATGGGATATTGATATATGAATTGAATTAATGCCCTTTTCACGACTTATTTTTAAAGCATTACCATACAAGTTTATATATGGTTTTCCCAATTTATCTCTTAGTACTTCAATTTCTTTAAGGGATAAATTTCTTATCCCCGTCCCAAAAGCTTTTACAAAAGCTTCTTTTGCTGCAAAATTACCTGCTATTATCTGACTATTATTTTTTCTGCTTTCAAAATATAAACTTTCTTTTATAGTAAAAAACCTGTTAATAAACTTAGGCTTATTTTCTATTATATTATTTATCCTGTCTATTTCAATAATATCAATTCCAATACCGAGAACCATAGCAAATATACCCCTTTACAATTCATTTTGCTTTTCAAATGTTTTTCTTGGAATATATTTTTTAAACCCTTCCATCATTTTTTGAGTAGGTTCAAATATTAATTTAGTCCTTTCACCATTTAAAATGAATACTGCAAAATAAGCATTTTCTGATTTTATTGAACTTGATGCATTAATTGTTTTTTGAATATTTATATTTGTAAATTCCTTATTATACTCTTCTTCATTTACAGGAGCAAGTATATCAAACTCATTACAACGAATACTTAATAGTCTTTTTCTTTTTCGCCGGGCAATAATTTTATCCACATCTAATTCTCCATTAGTAAAAGAATATTCATATTCTAAATTCCTGGCTGTTATCATCATATACCCAGCATATCCCACTCCCGCAGCTATAAGTGGTCCTATAGATGGAATTGAAGTTAATACAATAAATGCTACAATAAATGTAATTATTGCAAGTCCTATAGAAATTAAAGTGTCTGCTATTGTCTTTTCCTTCTTTATGATATGTTCCGTAAATATATCCATTCTAACCCTCCAAAATCATATTAAATATTATTTAAATAATTACAATTCAATTTTAACATAAAGCTTAGATAATCACAAATTTAATTAAAAAAATGGGCAGATATTTAATTCTGCCCATAATTTAATTATATATAATCTTATGCAATTATTGAATTATAAGTTTATTTTAGTACATGCCACCCGGCATTCCTCCACCTGGCATTCCTCCACCCGGCATTCCTATATCTTCGTCTTCTTTATCTGCTACTATACTTTCTGTTGTAAGAACCATAGCCGCAATACTGGAAGCATTCTCTAAGGCAGAACGAGTAACTTTAGCCGGATCAATAATTCCAACTTCCATCATATTTTCATATTCTTCTGTTAAAGCATTAAAACCAATATTTTTTCCTGAAGCCTTAACTTTTTCAACTACTACTGATCCTTCTAAGCCTGCATTTGCTGCAATTTGTTTTACAGGTTCCTCTAAGGCTTTTAATACGATAGATACCCCTGTCTTTTCATCGCCTTCTAATTCATCTAATAGTTTACTTACATTATCTAATGAACCAATATATGAAGCTCCACCACCGGCAACTATACCTTCTTCAACAGCTGCTCTTGTTGCTGCTAAGGCATCTTCTATCCTTAATTTCTTCTCTTTCATTTCAGTCTCTGTTGCTGCACCTACTTTTATAACAGCAACTCCACCTGATAATTTTGCAAGTCTTTCTTGTAGTTTTTCTTTATCAAAATCTGAAGTCGTTTCTTCAATTTGTGCCTTAATTTGGTTAATTCGGTTTTTTATATCGTCTTGTGAACCGGAACCGTCAACGATTATAGTGTTTTCTTTTTCTATTTTTACTTGTCTCGCCCTACCAAGTTGGTCAAGGCTTGTTTCTTTAAGCTCTAATCCAAGTTCCTCAGAAATAACTTGCCCACCTGTTAAGATAGCAATGTCTTCTAACATTTCTTTTCTTCTATCACCAAATCCGGGAGCCTTTACTGCTACGCAATTAAATGTTCCTCTCAATTTGTTAACTACTAATGTTGCAAGAGCTTCACCTTCAACATCTTCTGCAATTATTATAAGCCCCTTACCTTGTTGTACAATTTCTTCAAGGATTGGTAAAATATCTTGGATATTAGTAATCTTTTTATCAGTAATTAAAATGTATGCATCATCTAATATAGCTTCCATTTTTTCTGTATCTGTTATCATATAAGGAGACACATAACCTCTATCAAATTGCATACCTTCTACAACTTCTGAAAAAGTTTCAGCTGTATTTGACTCTTCAACTGTTATAACACCATCATGGGTTACTTTATCCATAGCAACAGCTATTAGACTACCTATTTCATTATCTGCTGCAGATATAGCTGCTACTTTTGCAATATCCTCTTTACCCTTCATTGGGTCGCTGGATGATTTAATATAATCTACCGCTATTTCAACAGCTTTTGCAATACCTTTTTTTAGGATCATAGGATTAGCACCTGCTGCAACATTTTTTAGCCCTTCCCTTATAATTGCTTGTGCTAAAAGTGTAGCTGTAGTTGTACCATCTCCGGCTACATCATTAGTCTTTGTTGCTACTTCTTTTACAAGTTGTGCACCCATATTTTCAAATGGGTCTTCAAGTTCGATTTCCTTTGCAATTGTTACACCATCATTTGTTATCACTGGTGAACCAAACTTTTTATCAAGCACAACATTACGCCCTTTTGGTCCTAATGTAATTTTTACAGTATCTGCTAACTGATTAATTCCCTTTTCAAGGGTTCGTCTTGCTTCTTCTCCATATAATATTTCTTTTGGCATAAGTATACACCCTCCTCAATATATTATCATTTTATTAACTATTGTAAATTGAATAATATAAAACTAAATAATTATTTATTCAACTTTAGCAAGTATATCTTCTTGTTTCAAAATTGTATATTCTTGCTCGTCAATTTTTACTTCCGTACCTGCATATTTACTTATTATCACTTTATCTCCTACTGTTACTTCCATTGTTATTTCTTTACCATCCACAACTCCTCCGGGACCAACTGCCACTATTTCTGCAATTTGTGGTTTTTCCTTTGCACTCCCAGGTAAAACAATACCACTTTTTGTTGTTTCTTCACTTTCGAGCATTTTAATAACTACTCTGTCTGCTAAAGGTTTAATATTCATATTTATGTTCCTCCTTAACTTTAGATTAGAATAAAAGTTTTTTTGTGATTTTTATTAGCACTCTTGTGTAGTGAGTGCTAATTACATTTAATAATATATATAAAGTCCTTTTTTGTGGCAAACCTCAAATTAAGAGACTAAGTGGAATTACCTTATGATTCCTCTTAATCTCTTTTATTTTTTAACCCTTCCTTTTATTTATTACTTTTATGGCATAAGCACTGTATTTGTTAAACCAATTCCTAAGGCTAATTGGGTCAACTGTGTCCAGGTACTACAACCTACAATTCCATCATCCGCTAACCCTTGTGCCCTTTGAAAGCTTAAGACAGAAGCTTCTGTTCCACCCCCAAATATACCATCTAAGCCTGAACCTACATATCCAATTGCATTTAAAGCATCTTGTAAAATAAAAACATATTGATTTATACTATTCATTTGTAGCATTGGATACCCAGCTGAACAAGCCGGTGGACCCATTCTTTTATCAAAATGTACCCATGTTGGTGTTAAATATCCGGGTTCAACATATGACCAAAGCCCAGAATTTTCTGCTGTTTCTCTTAAGGAATTTCTAACTGTCGGACTTAAATTTTGCCCAACATCAAATGAAACACCTGCGTAGTGTTGTGATTGTGCATCATGTCCTCCTTCCCAAATCCTTTTAAAAGCAAACCCAACATAAATAGGTTGCCCCCATATATTAGAAAAATTATTCCACGTTTCCATTGTTAATTTATCCGTCCAAAATACTGTACTATTTGAGCTTCCCCTAAACTCCCTTACAGTCAAAGTATTACCTATATTATAAGGTAAGGCTTCATTTTCATTCCTAAAATATGTTTCTATATCATTTGTATCATTATTATATACAAAAACGGTTGCCATTCTTTTCTTCCTTTCCTTTTTTATATAAATCTTAATTATAAAATTTAATATGATATAATAGATATTATCATTATATGTATAATGTATTAATTGAGTTCATACTTGTAATATAGGCTTATAAAAAGGGGAATAAATTATGTTAAAGGCAAGTGATAAAATTACAAAAAATAAATTAATAAGTTATTGTAAATCAATAAATATT
>CAZRSG010000014.1:0-1866 GCA_964602705.1 uncultured Oscillospiraceae bacterium | reverse complement strand
ACCAAAGGGTCCTTATTATTCTTTATTGAAAATATTACAATCACGACGAAACAAAGGATGTTATACAAGTTTTGAAGATCCCAATTTAAATAATAGAATAAATCCTTCTATAACAATGAAAGATGTACAATCAATTATAGTTTGTTTATTCCCTTACTATGTTGGTGATGTAAATAACTCTAATATTTCTAAATATACTTACTCTATAGATTATCATATAATTATTAAAAACAAATTAAATAAGATTGCAAGATATTTAAAAGAAAATATACCTGACTTTAAATATATGTGTTTTACAGATAAGGGTCCTTTGGTAGATAGATACCTTGCTTATATATCAGGGCTGGGGTATTATGGGCTTAATGGTAATATTATAAATGATACTTACGGTTCATACGTCTTTATTGGTTATATAATAAATAACTATCCATTTATCCCCGATAATCCACTGGACAAATCTTGCTTAAATTGTAATGCATGTATAGACCAATGCCCTGCTAATGCAATATTACCAAATTATGGTTTTAACCCTAAGTTGTGTATCTCATATTTATCTCAAAAGAAAACAAATTTAACACCAAATGAGACTGTAATTTTTAAGGCTAATAAAAAGGTATTTGGATGTGATATATGTCAAGAGGTATGTCCACATAATATAAATATTCCTAAAACTATTATCTCAGATTTTACCCAAGATTTAATATTTCAGCTTAATGAAGAGGAAATAAAATTATTATCAAATAAGCAATTTAAAAATAACTATGGCAATAGGGCATTTGCATGGAGAGGTAAAAATATCATTTTAAGAAACTTTGAGCTAATTTAACGGCTGAATATGCATCCTCAGCATAACCATCAGCACCTATTTCTTCAGCATAATTTTTAGTAACCGGTGCTCCTCCTATTATAATCTTACAAGCTAAATTTTCTTTTTTTGCAAGAGTGATAATAGCTTTCATCTCAACCATAGTAGTTGTCATCAGGGCAGAAAGTGCTATTATATCCCCACCAATTGCTTTTGTTTTTTCGATTATTTGCTTTGAATCAATATTTTTCCCTAAATCATGAACCTCAAAACCATGATTTTTTAGCATTAGACCTACTATATTTTTTCCTATATCGTGTACATCACCCTTAACAGTTGCCAATACAACTTTTACTTTATTTTTTATTTCCTTCTTTTCTTTATGTAATATGGGCTCAAGTTCTGTAAATGCATTTTTCATAGTTGCAGCACTTGATATTAATTGCGGCAGAAAATACCTGCCTTCTTCATATAGTTCTCCTACTTCTGTTATTGCAGGAATAAGATATTTATCCACAATTACTTGTGCTTCAATATTATTATCCAATGCTAATTTAATATGTTGAATTATATTATCTTTATCTCCATTTAATATACTATTATATATCTTATCAGTTACAAGTAATAAGTTATCAGTATTTCCTTCTACTTGTTCATTTTTTAATGGGTCTGAAAAATTAGCTATATATTGTCTGCTTTCCTTGTCCCGTAATAATAGAATATCAGAAGCCTTCTTAGTATTCATAAATAAAACATCAGAGGGATTTGCAATTGCCATGGAAAGACCCCTAACTGCAGCCATTGATAGAAATGAAGCATTAATTAAATCCCTTCTTGGTAGTCCAAACGATACGTTTGATAAACCTATAATAGTGTTACAATTAAAGTCATTAGCTACCCAATCAATAACTTTTAATGTTTCTAATGCACTCCCCTGATTTGATGATACAGTCATTACTAAACCATCTACAATAATATCTTCTTTTTCAAAGCCTAATTCTTGTGCCTTTAAAAAAACCTTCTTTATTCAAAAGGTTTTTATATTGATACATTTTTGGTTA
>CAZRSG010000013.1:17732-25744 GCA_964602705.1 uncultured Oscillospiraceae bacterium | reverse complement strand
TTCTATTATATCTGTTGATACCCCGATTGTTGTCCATACTTCTTGTCCGTCGGTTGATTCTATTAGTACTCTTACTTTTGCTGCTGTTGCTGCAGTGGAATCTATTACCCTGACTTTAAAGTCTGTTAGTCTCATTTTTTTTAGTTGAGGGTAAAATCGTTCTAATCCTCTTCTGAGTGCTTTGTCTAATGCGTTTACAGGTCCATCACCTTCAGCAGCGGATATTTCTTTTTCACCATCTACGTTTATTTTGATTATTGCTGATGAGCTGTAGTTACTGTTGTTTGGTTCGTCTACTATTACTTTAAATTGTTCTAATGAGAATGCCGGTTTGTATCTGCCTAATTCTTTTCTTATGATTAAGTTGAATGAGCTTTCTGCTCCTTCAAATTGATAGCCAAAGTGTTCTAATTCTTTTAATTTGTCTATTATTTTTTGTGTTTCCGGTGAGTCTTTTTGTATGTCCGGTTTTATGTCTTGTATTCGTGATAGGATTGTTGACCTTCCTGATACTTCTGACATTAGTATTCTTCTTTCGTTGCCTACAAGTTCTGGTTCTATGTGTTCAAATGTTCTTGGATTTTTGTTTACACCGTCTATGTGCATACCACCCTTGTGTGCAAATGCTGATTTGCCAACATATGGTGATGTTTCATCAAATGATACGTTTGCTAGTTCACTGATAAATCGTGCTGTTTCTGTTAGCTTTTTCATCTTTTCGTTTGGTATGCATTGTAGTCCCAGTTTTAATTGTAAGTTTGGTATTATGGTACATATGTTAGCATTACCGCTTCTTTCACCGAATCCATTCATCGTTCCTTGTACTTGTGTTGCCCCTGCTTGTACTGCTACTATGGAGTTGGCTATGCCCATTCCTGTGTCGTTGTGGCAGTGTACTCCTACTGGTGTGTCAAATGTTGAGCATACTTTTTTTGTGATTTCATATACTTCAAGTGGGAATGCCCCACCGTTAGTTTCGCATAATACTATACTGTCTGCCCCTGCTTCTACTGCTATTTTTAGTACATCCATTGCATGGTCGGGGTTGTTTTTGTATCCATCAAAGAAGTGTTCTGCATCAAAGACTACTTCTTTGCCTTTTTGTTTAAAGTATTTTATTGTGTCTTTTATCATGTTTAAGTTTTCTTCGAGGCTTGTTTTTAAGATGTCTGTTACGTGTAAGTCCCATCCTTTACCGAATATCGCTACTACTGGTGTGTTTGCTTTTAGTAGTGATTGTACGTTTGCATCTTCTTCGACTTTTATTCCTACCCTGCGTGTGCTACCAAAGGCTGTTATTTTTATCTTTTTTAATGGTAGTTCTTTTACTTTTCTAAAAAATTCAAGGTCTTTTGGGTTTGAGCCCGGGTTGCCTGCTTCTATATATGATATTCCCATTTCGTCTAATTTTTGGACTATTTTTAACTTGTCTCGGACTGAAAATGATATCCCTTCTCCTTGTGCCCCATCCCTTAATGTAGAGTCATATATGTCTATTTTCCTTACCTGTTCTTTTTTTTCTTTCACTTGTTCACCGCCTTTTAAGTCTTTACAGGTTGTTTTTTTATAGAGTTTTTTCTGATAGCATCCTGTTTATTGAGTTTATATATGCCTTAGCACTTGATTCTAAAATATCTACACTTACACCTCGTCCCATGAACGGTGTTCCGTTGTTGGATACTTTTACGGTTACTTCTCCTAATGCATCTTTACCGCTTGTTACTGCCCGTAATTTGTATTCTATTAGTTTTAATTCTATGCCGGCTGCCCTGTCTATTGCGTTAAATATTGCATTTATTGGTCCGTCTCCTGTTGCGGCTTCTGTTATTAGGTCTTCTTCTTTGTATAGTTCTATTACTGCGTTAGAGATTACTTTATTACCGCTGCTTATTTGGAAGCTTTTTAGTTTGTATAGTTCTGGAATTTGTGCAACTCTTTCTTCTATAATGGCTTGTATGTCGTCGTCATGGATTACTTTTTTTCTGTCTGTTAATTCTTTAAATTTTGTAAATAGTTTGCCTACTGTTTCTTTTTCAAAGGTGTATCCCATTTCTTTTAATTTTTCTTCAAAGGCATGACTTCCCGAGTGTTTTCCTAATACCATTGTGTTTGTTGGTAGTCCAATTGATTCTGGTGTCATTATTTCATAGGTGGTTTTTTCGCTTAGTACACCGTGTTGGTGTATTCCTGATTCATGGGCAAAGGCATTGGCACCTACTATGGCTTTGTTTGGCTGGACACTTACACCTGTTATACTACTTACTAATTTGCTTGTTCTGTATAGTTGTGTTGTGTCTATGTTATGGCTTAGATTATAGTAATTTTTCCTTGTTGTTAGTGCCATTACTACTTCTTCCAAGGATGCATTTCCTGCCCTTTCTCCTAAGCCATTCATTGCACATTCTGCTTGACTTGCACCGTTTTCTAAGGCTACAAGTGTATTGGCTACTGCCATTCCTAAGTCGTCATGGCAATGCACACTTATGTCTACCTTTTCTATTCCATTAACTTGTTCTTTTATATCTTTTATAATCATACCGAATTCTTTTGGTGATGTGTATCCTACTGTGTCTGGTATGTTTACACATATTGCCCCTGCTTTTATAACTTCTTCTATGACTCTATGTAGGAATTCCTGCCTACTTCTTGCTGCGTCTTCTGCTGAGAATTCTATGTTGCTACAGTATTTTTTTGCATATTTTATTGCTGATACTGCCTGTTCTATTACTTCTTCTTCTGACATTTTTAGTTTATGTTTCATATGAATATCAGAGGTTGCTATGAAGATATGAAGTCTTGGGTCTGCCGCTCCTTTTAATGCTTCCCATGATCTGTCTATGTCTTTTTCTAATGATCTGCATAGGCTTGCTATTGTGGATTTTTTTATTTCTTTTGATACTGCTTGTATTGCATTATAGTCACCTGATGATGCTATTGCAAAGCCTGCTTCTATTATATCTACCCCTAATCTTTCAAGTTGTTTGGCTATTTCTACCTTTTCTTGTATGTTGAGATTTATACCCGGAGTTTGCTCCCCATCTCTTAATGTTGTGTCAAATATTTTTATTTTTTTTGGCATTTTATTCACCTCTTATTTTATGGGTAAGCGTAAGGTTAATATTTATGGGTGTATGGTTAATGAGTATAATAGTTTAACTTTACGCTTACATAGTTTATATAAATATTTGTTTTTGTTAAATCGGGGCGCGCTCCCATATCTAACTTTATCTTTTTATTTTTTTAACCATGTCATCATTTTTCTTAGTTCTTTTCCTACTATTTCTATTTGATGGTTTTGTTCCATTGTTCTTCTTGCATTGAATGCTGGTCTGTTTGCCTGATTTTCTAATATCCAATTTTTTGCGAATGATCCGTCTTGGACTTCTGCTAATACTTTACGCATTTCATTTTTTGTTTCTTCTGTGATTATTCTTTTGCCTACAGAGTAGTCGCCATATTCTGCTGTGTCACTTATTGAGTACCTCATATAGCCTAAGCCGCCTTGATTGACAAGGTCTATTATTAGTTTCATTTCGTGCATGCATTCAAAGTATGCACTTTCTGGTTGGTAGCCGGCTTCTACTAAGACTTCAAATCCTGCTTTCATTAGTTCGGATACTCCTCCGCATAGTACTGCTTGTTCACCAAATAGGTCTGTTTCTGTTTCTTCTTTAAATGTTGTTTCTAATATGCCTGCTCTTGCACCGCCTATTCCTTTTGCGTATGCTAATGCTATGTCTTTTGCCTTACTTGTTGCATCTTGATATACTGCTATGAGGCATGGTACTCCTTGTCCTGCTTCATATTGACTTCTTACAGTATGACCCGGGCCTTTTGGTGCTATCATAAATACGTCTACATATTCCGGTGGGATTACTTGACCATAATGGATGTTAAATCCATGTGCGAATGCTAATGCTTTTCCTTCTTTTAGGTTTGGTTCTATGCTTTCTTTGTATATATTAGGTTGTTTTTCATCGTTTACTAATAACATTATAATGTCTGCTTCTGCTGAGGCGTCAAATGCTGTTGCTACTTTTAAACCGTCTTTTTCTGCTATTGCCCATGATTTACTTCCTTCATATAGACCTACTGTTACATCTACTCCACTTTCGTGTAAGTTAAGTGCGTGTGCATGTCCTTGGCTTCCGTACCCTATTATTGCTACCTTTTTTCCTTTTAGTAAGTCTAAGTTACAGTCTTCATCATAATACATTTTTGCCATTTTTTTATTCCTCCTATTTTTTAGCTGTGTAAAGATATGTAATTATCTTTTTTTAGCTTTCTACTTTTATTACTTTATTACCTCTTTCAAGGGCAATGTTGCCTGTCCTTACCATTTCTTCTATACCAAATTGTTTTAGCATTTCTTCTAAGGCTGCTATTTTGTCTTCTGTGCCTGATATTTCAATTGTAAGGGTGTCTTTGGATACGTCTATTATGTTTGCCCTAAAGATATCTACAATTTGAATTATTTCTGTTCTTGTTGATGATGTTGTATTTACTTTTATTAGTGCTAATTCTCTACTTACAGAGCTATTTTTTTCTAATTGTTTTACTTTTATAACGTCTATAAGTTTGTTAAGTTGTTTTGTTACTTGTTCTACAATATAGGTGTCACCTTCTACTATTATTGTTATCCTTGATATTTCAGGGTTTTCTGTTATTCCTACTGCAAGGCTTTCTATGTTAAAGCCCCGCCGACTGAATAGGCCTGCTACCCTTGATAATACTCCTGCATGATTTTCTACAAGTACTGATAGTATATGTTTTGACATTTTGTAGTCCACCTCCTTTGCTTTTCCTTGTCTTGCTTGTTTATTTTTTATAGGGTGCTTTCTTCCGGATCTATTTGTACTTCTAATATATATGGTCCTTTATGTTCTAACATTTCCCGGAGTGCTTTTTCTACTTGGCTGTTTTTATTTATTTTATCTTTTGCGATATTATAGGCGGCAGCTATTTGTTGAAAGTCCGGGCTACCATCTAATTCTACAGCAAAGTAATTGCTTTTGTATGATTTTTTTTGTAATTCTCTTACCATGCCTAAGTTTTTATTGTTTAGGAGTATTATTTTTATGTCTACGTCCCATTGTTTTATTGTTGCTAATTCTTGTAGGGACATTTGAATACTTCCGTCACCTGAGATAGAGATTACTTCTTTTTTGGGTGCTCCTATTTTTGCTCCTATTGCTGCTGGTAAGCCATAGCCCATTGTTCCTAAGCCGCCTGATGTTATAAATGTTCCCGGTTTAGTAATTGTATAGTTATTGGCTGCCCATATCTGATTTTGCCCTACTTCTGTTGTAATGATAGGGTCTCCTTTTGTTAGTTGTGATAGTTGTTTTATTAAATATTTTGCGTTTACATATTCTGTTTTTTCTGTTTTGTGGTTTTCTATGTTTGTTTCTAATTTAATTTTATCTTCTTGTTTCCATTTTGTAATTGTTTGAATCCATTCGTGTTTTATTTTGATGGGTTCTTGTTTTGCTGTAATTTCTTTTTTTATTTGTTGTAGTACTGTTTTTATATCTCCTACTATTGGGATGTTGGTCCCTATGTTTTTTCCTATTTCTGCCGGGTCTATGTCTATATGGATAATCTTTGCACTTGGTGCAAAGTTGCTTAGGTTTACTGTTGCCCTGTCAGCGACTCTTGCTCCCATAACAATTAAGAGGTCTGCCTTGTCTGATGCTATATTAGCTGCTCTTACCCCGTGTGTTCCTAACATGCCTATGCATAGAGGGTGGTTTTTGGCTATTGTTCCTATCCCCATCATGGTAGTTATTACGGGGATTTGCAGTTCTTCTACCATTTGTATAAATTCTTTGCCGGCTCTTGATTTAATTATACCACCGCCTGCACATATTAGAGGTTTTTGTGATTTATCTATTGCTTCTACCAGCCTTTTTATTTGCATTTCGTTTCCTTTGTAGTTAGGTTTATAGCCTCTGATTTTTATTTCTTTTGGTTCTTCATATTCTATTTCTTTTTGTTGTATGTCTATTGGTATGTCTATTAATACAGGTCCCGGTCTTCCTGTTGAGGCAATATAAAATGCTTCTTTTATTATTTTTGGTATTTGCTTGGCATCTTTAATTAAGTAGTTGTGTTTGCAAAAAGGTGCCGTTGCTCCTGTTATGTCTACTTCCTGGAATACATCTCTGCCTACCATTTCCGTGGATACTTGGCCGGTGATTGCTACAATTGGTACAGAGTCCATATATGCTGTTGCTATTCCGGTAATGAGGTTGGTTGCACCTGGTCCTGATGTTGCCATACATATTCCTGGTTTTCCGGTAACTCTTGCATAGCCGTCTGCTGCATGTGCTGCTGCTTGTTCATGCCGCATTAGTATATGCTTTATTTTGGATTTGCTTAATTCTTCATATATTGGTACGTTGGCTGCTCCGATATATCCGAATATTTTACTTACGCCTTCTTTTTCTAATCCTTTGATTAGTGCTTCTGCTCCTGTTAGTTTCATTATCTGCACCTCCCTATTTATGGTTTTTGATTTATTAAAAAACCCCATACTTTACACATTTATGCTATGTGTAAGGGACGGGGATTATTCTCCGTGTTACCACCCTATTTTTACCATTGTCTTGCAACAATGACCTCGGTGAGTTCTTTAAAAATAATAACACTCATACTTTAACGGTGTATTGCCGATATATCTTAATTTTATTTTCAGATATATAGCTCCGGAGTGAGATTATTATATATACTTCCCATCGGTTTGCACCATCCACCGATTCTCTTAAGGGTTGGGTATATTTTTTGGGCTCCTTCATTGCTTTTTTTTGTTATATAAAATTATAATTGGTTAAAATCTTATCACCATAGGTGAGCTTTGTCAAGTGTTATTTTTTCGGAACGGTTTGGAACCGTTCCCTACAGGGGCTTGGGTAGGGATATATTATTAAAAGATGCCTAATTGCATGATGGTGATAGTTTATTGAATGATGCCTAATTACATGATGGTGATAGTTTAAGGTGTTTGCCCTCGTGATATTATTCTTTTTTTAAGTTTATTGCGAGATATCATAACTTGATGGGAACATTTGCAGCATTTTATTCTAAAGTCCATGCCTATTCTTAATATTTCCCATTGTTTGCTTCCGCACGGATGTGCCTTTTTTAGTTCTATAATGTCGCCTACATTTAAGTTCATTTTTGTTCCTCACCTTTCTTTTTATTATCTTATCATTATATGTTTTTTTTGTAAATCTATCTTTTTTATTTTTTATATATATTTATCACTTTGTATGAATATATTTCTTAGTAGAATGGTATGCTAATTTTGACTATTTATTTTATTGGAGGGATTTTTATGGCAAAAACTATTGTAGGAATTTTTGATAACCATTCCCAGGCAGAGGGTGCTGCTCGGCAGGTTAGTAATAGTGGCTTGAGGACTGATGATATTTCCATTGTTTCTAAGGATTATGAAGGGAATTTGCATAATCAAGCTGGTATGGTTAATGATAATATTTCAGATGGGACTGTTACCGGTGGTCTTTGGGGTGGTGGAGCCGGTTTATTATTAGGTATGGGTGCTTTGGCTATTCCCGGTTTAGGTGTTATTGGTGCTGCTGGTCCTGTTGCTGGTTTGTTGAGTGGTGCTTTAACGGGTGGGGTGGTTGGTGGTTTGGTAGACCTTGGTATCCCTGAGCAGGATAGTCAATCTTATGAGAGGGATATAGAGGGTGGTAAGATTTTTTGGAGTATGGATGCAGATGATGAAAATATTGATACTGTTATTGATATTTTAAGGACTGCCGGTGCGGAGAGTGTTGATTATTATTAAGCTTGTTAGGTTTTATAATTCTTTGCTTGGTTTATAGATAAGTTATGGTAATTGCCTATATGGGAGGTGGTTTTTATAGGAAGGACAGGGCTGATTTATTGTTGTGTTTAGCCCTGTCTTTTTATGCTTGATGATGGTTTATCTTGTTTTGTCGGGGTCTTCCATATATCGTTTTATTTTTTGTGTTGTTGTTTTTGCA
>CAZRSG010000013.1:15488-17722 GCA_964602705.1 uncultured Oscillospiraceae bacterium | reverse complement strand
GAAGTCTTTAATGCGTTTATATAGGGGCATTTTTTTGTTTATTTCTTTTACTTCATTGTTTATTAGTTCTTTTACTTGTTCTTGTGTGTATTTGTTGCCTAATGCTTTTTCTATTGCTTCATTTTCCGGTAAGATTTGTGCTGTTACGTATATTTCATCGTCATGTTCGTATGTTTTTCCCCATACTAAGCTTGCTGATATGTATTCGCTTCTGTTTAGGTATGTTTCTACTTCTTCGGGGAATATGTTCTTACCGTTTTTGGTTACTATTACATTTTTTTCTCGTCCTGTAATGTGGACAAATCCATCTTTGTCTATATAGCCTAAGTCTCCTGTGTAAAACCATCCATCTTTTATTACTTTATTGGTTTCTTCTTCGTTTTCATAGTAGCCTAACATTATATTTTCACCTTTGCATATAATTTCTCCTACCTTGGCTTGACCTGATTTGTCAATTTTTACTTCCATGTTAGGTAATGGTAGCCCTGCTGCATCGTCTCTAAAGTTACAATTACGGTTTAGGGCTACTATGGGTGAACATTCTGTTAGTCCATAGCCTTGCACGAATAGTATTCCTAAGTTTCTAAATCCTTTTGCTACTTTTGGGTCTATTCCTGCTGCTCCACTTATGAATAGACGCATATTTCCACCGAAGTTTTCGTGTATTTGTTTGAATAGTTTTTGTGACATGTCTTTACCGAATATTTTTAATATATTGTTTATTTGTATAGCTATTTTTAGTTTTGTTGCCATTCTACCTTTTTCAGCTTGTTGCCATATTCTTTTGTGCATGGATTCAAATAGTAGGGGAACTCCTAACATCATTGTTGCTTTTGCTTCTTTAAGGTTTTTTACTATATGCCTTAGACCTTCACTGTATGCTACTGTACATCCTCTATATATTGGGCATAAAAATCCACAGGTACATTCGTATGAGTGGTGGAGTGGTAAGATTGATAGGAATATGTCTTTTTTATCTATGTATAACATTGAACACATGTTCATTAGGTTTGTGGATATTGTCTTATGTGATAGCATTACCCCTTTTGCCAGATCTGTGGTTCCTGAAGTAAATAGTAGCATGCCCATTTGGTCTTCTTTGATTGTTGTATTTGTATAGTCTTTGTTTCCTTCTTTTATTAGTTCTTTTCCTTTGTTTATTAGGTCTGATAAGTTTATTATTGATTCTTCTGTCTGTTTATCCATGTTTATAAGTTTTTTTAGTTCGGGTAGCTTGTTTTTTATGCTTAGTATATTTTCTTGATATTTACCGGAGTAAATGATAGTGTTTACTTTTGCCCTTTGTAATAGGTTTTCTATTTCTTGTAGAGGTAAGTCCTTGTCTAATGGTACAACTATACCGGTACCATTTACTACTGCAAGATATGATACTGCCCATTCATATCTATTTTCCCCTATTATGGCTATTCGTTTGTCTTTTAGTCCTAAGTCTATTAATGCTGTTCCTAAGGCATCGATGTCTTGTTTGTATTGTGAGTATGTTATTGGTTTGTATTCTGTTCCTTGTCCATCTTTTACAAGGAATGCCGGCTTTTCACCATATATCTCCTCACTTTGTTGTATCATGTCTTTGAGGTTAGTAATTTTTCTTACTTTGTATAATGGTTGTTTTAGTTTGTTTTTCAATAGTATCACTCCCCTTTTTTTCTTAAGTTTATTATATTATATTTGTTTGGGATTGTCATTTGTTTTTTGTTTCTTTGTTTCTTTTACTCTTTCTACCAGTTCTTTTATTAATTTTGCTATGTTTGTATTTATTATACCTACGACTTCAATGTTGCACATATTTAGGGGTATTAGTAATTTTTTTGCATGGCTTTTTCCTATGGCTTGTGCCATTAGGGGAGTTATTTCTCCTAACATTGTATTGGCAGCTATTATGGCTACTGAACCTACAATTAAGTCTACTTTTTCTGAGTTGTATATTATGGCGTTTTCTCCTGTTGCTCCCTTGTCTGCCCCTGCTTTTAACATTAGTGATGTTGCTAGTCCGTTTGTTCCTAAGCCTATTATTTTTATTGTTTCTCCTAATTCTTTTTTTATTTCTTCTATTATTGTTTTTCCAAGTCCTCCACCTTGACCATCAACTACTGCTATTGTCATTATAGCACCTCCTGATTTTTCTTTTATAGTATTTTTTTATTTTTTCTTGTATGTTTAATTATACTATATTTTGTGTGAATTCGGAAGTTTGCTTATGCCTATTATTTTCT
>CAZRSG010000013.1:5310-15478 GCA_964602705.1 uncultured Oscillospiraceae bacterium | reverse complement strand
TTTAAATATTAGTATTCCTAAGGGTGGTATTGTTATTCCTATTGAGTGTTGGTGCCCATCACTCGGGATTGCTTCTGCTTTTATTCCTCCACAATTTCCTATGTTGCTTCCACCGTATATTTCTGAGTCACTATTTAATATTTCTTTATAGTATAGGTTTACAGGGACACCTATTCTGTAGTGTTGATGTTCTACCGGTGTGAAGTTACATATTATTATTAGCATGTCTTTCCAGTCTTTTGCTTTTCGAATAAATGATATTATGCTATGTTCAGCATCGTTGCAGTTTATCCATTCAAATCCTTTGGAGTCAAAGTCTAATTGGTATAGTGATTTTTCTATCTGGTATATTTTATTTAAGTCTTTTATATATGTTTGCATTTTGTTATGCATATCATAGTTTAATAAATTCCAGTCTAATTCTTCATAGTATCGCCATTCTATAAATTGTCCAAATTCACTGCCCATAAATAGTAGTTTTTTCCCGGGGTGGGTATATTGATATCCGTATGCCAATCTTAGTCCTGCAAACTTTTGCCAATAATCGCCCGGCATTTTATTTATCATTGAACATTTACCGTGTACTACTTCGTCGTGTGATAGGGCAAGTACAAAGTTTTCTGAAAATGCATACATTAGACTAAAGGTTATTAGGTTATGGTGATATTTTCTATAAATTGAGTCCATGCTCATGTATCTTAGGAAGTCATTCATCCAGCCCATATTCCACTTCATACCAAAGCCTAAGCCACCCATATATGGTGGTTTTGATACCATTGGCCATGCTGTTGATTCTTCTGCCATTACGATTATTCCCGGATACATTTGGTGTATGCTTTCATTTAGTTGTTTTAGAAATTCTATTGCTTCGATATTTTCACGACCACCATATTTGTTTGCTATCCATTCTCCTTCTTTTTTCCCGTAGTCTAAGTATAGCATTGAGGCTACAGCATCGACTCGCAGCCCGTCTATGTGATATTTTTCAAATAGAAAGATTGCATTTGATATTAGAAAATTTTTTACTTCCTGTCTTCCATAGTTAAATATCATTGTCCCCCAGTCCGGGTGTTCGCCTTGTCGTGGGTCTTTATGTTCATATAGTTCACTGCCGTCAAATTGTCGTAAGCCATGATTATCTTTTGGAAAGTGTGCCGCTACCCAATCTATTATTACCCCTATATTGTTTTGATGGCAGGTGTCTACAAGGTACATAAAGTCTTCGGGTTTGCCATAGCGTGATGTTATTGAGTAATAGCCTGTTACTTGATATCCCCATGAACCATCGTATGGGTGTTCTGCTAAGGGTAGAATTTCTATATGTGTATAAGCCATTTCTTTTACGTATTTTACAAGCTTGTCTGCTATTTCTTTATATGTCATGTAACCATTTTCACTTTCATTTTTGCGTAACCAAGATCCCATATGTAGCTCATATATAGAGATTGGTTTTTCTAATATATTTATTTTTTTTCTTGCTTGCAGCCATTTTGTATCCTGCCATTGGTATTTGTTAATGTCATATATTATGGAGGCGTTGTTTGGTCGTAATTCACTATAAAATGCGTATGGGTCTGATTTTAATAGTAGGTCCCCATTTTGTGCTTTTATTTCGTATTTATATATTTCTCCTTCTTCTATTCCCGGTATAAAGCCTTCCCATACTCCACTCCCTTCCAATTTTGTCATTGGATTTGTTCTTCCATCCCATTTATTGAAGTTACCAACTACACTAACAGCTTGTGCATTTGGTGCCCATACAGCAAAATATGTTCCTTTTGTCTGATCCTTGTTTATAATGTGTGCCCCTAATTTTTCATAGATGTGCCTATGTTGACCTTGGTTAAATAAGTAGGCATCATAGTTTGTAAATAGTGAATTGTTTGTTGCTTCATTTTTGTCTACTCTTGTTGACATTTCTTCCCCTGCCTTTGTTTTTATTATTTTTTTCCTGCTATTTAGTCTATGTATTTTTGCAAGTAATTATATCTTTTTAATAGAAAAAGGTAGTGGTGTTTATTGTTAAACACCACTACCTTTTTGCTTTATTTCTTTTATGTTTCTTAGCTTACACTATGTCTAATTGTATTATTTCCTTGGCAATAATTCTTGCTGCATTAAGTCCTACTATTGCTCCTGATGTTGTTGTAAAGACATTTTTATTAACTACTTCTTCCATTGCTGTTTTTACTTCTTGTCCTGTTAGGTCTTCTTTGGGATCATTTAATGATATTGTTGTGTTTTTTTGACCTTCATTTTTAAAAATCATTTCAAGTACCTTTGTCAACTTCTTCACCCCCGATGCTGTTTATTTTGCCTTCTTTTTAATAGGTTCTTTCCTTTGGCTGAATTAATCTCCGATTAATTCAATTTCGTCTGTTCTTCTTACTGCATTTACATCATGCTTTTGAAGTTCAGAGATTGCTATAGCTACGCCAAAGACTTCTTCGTTGTCTGCATCGGCTTGTAGGTTACCTAAACCTTTTGTTTTGATAATTGGGTTTCCGTTTTCGTCTGTCCCTGTGTTAAGTTTAAGTGTTACCCTACTGCTTATTGGGTTTGTTTGAAACATTTTGCCACCTCCCTTTTTCGCTTGTTATTATATAGGTAGCAATAAAGGGATTTTCTTAGCTATTCTTTTTTAAATAAGTGATATTTGATTTTCTTCTTTATCTTCCGGCTTAAGATACCTGCCTTTTGCAGGGATATTTTTTGTTTTGTAGTAGTCTATATTTTGGAATGATAAGTCTTCTGTCTTTTTTACTTGTGTTGTTTTGCTTGATTTTGTCGGGCTGTGAACTTGTACTCCTTGTGAGTTCCTGCTTGTTTTTGTGTTTATATTTTCTGTGTTAAATACTAAAATTCTATTAATATTATTAAATGCTACTAATTCAAGTTCTTGATCTGGTTTGATATGTGTTATATATATTAATTTTGCTGTGTCTGAGTATGCATTGAGCAGTCTTTTTCTGTTTGTTTTTGTATAGTAGCTTTGCATATCTATTCTGGCAGCTTTACCGTTTTCAAATATAAATAGCATTGTTCCATCGTATTCTTCTGTTGCTGTTATATATATTATATTTTCTCCTTCTGCTAATTCTAATATATTGGGTAAGTATTTACCGAATTCACTTGCTTTACAGTCTTTTATGTCGTGAATTTTTAATTTGTATACTATGTTTTTATTGCTGAATAACAATAATTCTGCCTTGTTGTTTGTTTCTATTTCTTGCATTATGGTGTCTTCTTCTTTTAGTTTTTGTTCGGCATTGCCTCTTAGTGATGCTAATGATATCTTTTTTAAATAGTTATGTTTACTTATAAAGATTTTTAAGTTATAGTCTTCTATAAATTGTTCTTCTGTTATTTCTTCTACCTTTTTTGTTGAGATTATTTGTGTTTTTCTGTCTTGTCCATATTTTTTTATTATTTCTTTTAGTTCTTTACTTATTATTTTCTTTATCTTGTCTTCATCTTCTATGGTGTTTTTCAATTCTTGAATTGCTGTTTTTAGGTCTTTTATTTCTTCTATTCTGTTTATTATATAGTGTTTGTTTAGGTTACGTAATTTTATTTCTGCAATAAATTCTGCTTGTAGTTCGTCAATAGCAAAGCCTGTTATTAAGTTAGGTATTACCAAGGCATCTTCTTCGGTATTTCTAATGATTTTTATTGCCTTGTCTATATCTAATAATATTTTTTCTAATCCAAGTAGTAGGTGCAGTTTCTGTGATTTTTTTTCGATATCGAATGATATTTGTCTTTTTATACAGTTAATCCTAAATATGACCCATTCTTTTATAATTTCTTTTATTCCAAGGGTTTTAGGGTTTTTATTTATTAGTATGTTAAAGTTACAGCTAAAGGTATCTTCTAATGTTGTGGACATATATAGTTTATTCATTAACATTTCAACGTCAATATTTCTTTTTAAGTCTAATGTTATTTGTAAGCCGTTTAAGTCTGTTTCGTCTCTTACGTCTGTTATTTCTCGAATCTTTCCTGCTTTTATTAATTCTATAATTTTGTCTATTATGAGTTCTACTGTTGTTGTGTATGGTATTTCATAAATTTCTATACAGTTATTGGCTTTATCATATTTGTATCTTGCACGTAGTTTGAAACCACCTCTTCCGGTTTCGTATATTTCTTTTATTTCTTTTTTATCGTATATTATTTCTCCGCCGGAGGAAAAGTCCGGTGCTTTTAATGTTTCCATTATGTCTGTGTTTTCATCTTTTAGGTATGCTATTGTTGTTTGACATACTTCTTCTAAATTGAAGCTACATATGTTGCTTGCCATACCAACTGCTATTCCTTGGTTAGGGTTTATTAGTATATTGGGGAAACTTGTTGGGAATAATACCGGTTCTTTTAGTGTATTGTCATAGTTGTCTATATAGTCAACTGTGTTTTTGTCTATGTCTTTAAATAATTCGTTGCATATTTTATCAAGTTTAGCTTCTGTGTATCGTGAGGCTGCATATGCCATGTCACGAGAATATTGCTTGCCAAAGTTCCCTTTGGAGTCTATTAATGGGTGTAGTAATGAGTTGTTACCTTTTGTTAATCTTACTAATGTTTCGTATATTGGTATGTCGCCATGTGGGTTTAGTTTCATTGTCTGCCCTACTATATTGGCTGATTTTGTTCTGTTCCCTGTTAGTAGTCCCATCTTATACATTGTGTATAAAAGTTTCCTGTGTGATGGTTTAAATCCATCTATTTCAGGGATTGCCCTTGATATAATTACACTCATGGCATAGGGCATATAGTTGTTTTCTAATGTATTTGTTATTTTTTCTTGTAATAGTTTTTCTTTTTTCATATTATATCTGTATCCTTCTTTGCTATATTTACTTGTTTTTTAATTGCTTTTTTATGATACTTCAAGTAAGTCTATATATTTGTGGCCGTTTTCTGCTATATAATTTTTTCTACCTTGTAGGTTGTCTCCTAATAGTAATTCAAACATTTCTTGTGTTTCTTCAAGTGATTCCGGAATTACATTTATTAATTTGCGTGTTTCTGGGTTCATTGTGGTTTGCCACATCATTTCCGGCTCATTTTCACCCAGTCCTTTTGAGCGTTGTATTGTATATTTCCCTTTGATTTTTGATATTATCGTGTCTTTTTCTTTTTCTGTGTAGGCAAAGTATGTTTTATCTTTTGCATTTATCTCATATAGGGGTGATTCTGCAATATATATTTTGTTTTCTTGAATAAGTGTAGGGACTAATCTATATAGCATGGTTAATATGAGTGTTCTTATTTGAAATCCGTCTACATCTGCATCTGTACAGATTATAACCTTGTCCCAGTTTAACTTCTCAAGTTCAAATGAGCTTAAATCTTTATTGTGTTTTGTTTTTATTTCTACACCACAGCCTAATACTTTTAATAGGTCTGTAATGATATCGTTTTTAAAAATTCTATCGTAATCTGCCTTTAAGCAGTTTAATATCTTACCTCTTATGGGCATTATGGCTTGAAATTGTGCATCTCTGCCTAATTTGCATGCCCCTAATGCGGAGTCTCCTTCTACTATATAGAGTTCTCTTTTTTCTATGTCTTTTGTACGGCAGTCTACAAATTTTTTTACCCTGTTTGTTAAATCTATATTTCCGCTTAATTTTTTCTTGATATTTATTCTTGTTCTTTCAGCGTTTTCCCTGCTTCTTTTATTTATAAGTATTTGATTTGCAATTCTTTCGGCTTCTGTTCTGTTTTCTATAAAGTAAATTTTTAATTGTTCTCTAAGGTATTCTGTTATTGTTTCTTGTATAAATTTGTTTGTTATTGACTTTTTTGTCTGGTTTTCGTAACTTGTGTATGTTGAAAATGAATTGCTTACTAATATTAAACTATCTTGAATATCTGTAAAGGTAATTTTACTTTCGTTTTTGTTATATTTATTATTGTCTTTTAAGTATTTGTCTATTATATATATAAATGAATTTTTAACTGCCCTATCGGGTGAGCCACCGTATTCTAAAAAGCTCGAGTTATGATAATATTCGAGTAGGTTAATTTCATTGTTGAAGCAAAATGTTATATTATATTTTACCTTGTATTCTTGTTTATCTTCCCTGTCTTTCCCTTTGCTTTCTGATTCATATGTTTGTATTTCAGTAAATCCTTTTTCATTGTTTATTTCTTTTATATAGTCTAAAACTCCATTTTCATAGAAATATTCATAGCTTTCATATTCTGCTTTTCCTGTTTCATGATTATAAATTTCATTGTATAGTTTAAATGTTAAGCCTGCATTGACTATTGATTGTTTTTTTAGTGTGTCTTGAAAGTATTCAATAGGTATGTTTATATCTGTAAATACTTCTAAGTCAGGTTTCCATTTAATGATTGTTCCTGTGTGTTTGTAGTCGTATTTTTCTTTTTTTAGTTGGCTTATATTTTCCCCTTTTTCAAAGTGTATTTGGTATTGGTGACCGTCTCTATATGATGTTACGTCCATATATTCAGAGCTATATTGGGTTGCACAGCTTCCTAATCCATTTAGCCCTAAACTATATTCATAGTGGCCGCCTGATATGTTATTATATTTGCCGCCTGCATATAGTTCACAGAATACTAATTCCCAATTGTAACGTTGTTCTTTTGTGTTGTAGTCCAGGGGTATGCCCCTACCCTTGTCTATAATTTTTATTGAATTATCTATATATTTAGTAACTTCTATAACTTTACCATAGCCTTCCCTTGCTTCGTCTATAGAGTTTGATAGTATCTCAAAGACTGAGTGTTGACAGCCTTCTATACCATCTGAGCCAAATATTACTCCCGGTCTAAGCCGTACCCTGTCTGCACCTTTAAGTGAGGATATGCTTTCATTGCCATACCCTTTTATCCTTTTTTCTTTTGACATTTTATAACCTCACTTTTCTTAATGTATTTATTGTCTTTATCAGATATTTAAAAACACTTAACTTATATTATGTTATGTTCATATGTGAAGGTTTTTTTATTTTAATTGGGGTTTCTTCTTTTGTTTGATAGCCTATTTCAGCTTTTAGCCTATTTATCTATCATAAGTATACGGTAGTTTATAAAAAAATGCAATATTTTCATATTGCATTTTTTTTGGATTGTTAATTTTGTTCTTTTCCTTTAATTGTTGGATAGCCATTCTTCATAAGTGCTTAGTTTTAAATTTTTATTTATGGTATCCCATATGTCAGGTGTTTCAAAACCACGACTCCAGCTTGCTATGCCTCCTAATTTGTATTTGTGAATTAATGATAATTTTAAGTTTATTGAGTTTTTGTCTTCAACCCATATTTTAATGGTTTTAGAGTCCTTTTCATATCTTGCTATATATTGACCGCTTGTTTCATCCCATACTATTTTCGCCTTGTTTTCATTGATTAAATTTTGTACTTTTTCCATTGATGTTGCAATGGTGTTAATTACTTTACCATCTTTTTCTTCCCATACTCTTACATAAAAGGGTACTCCTAATAGAAGTTTTTCATTTCTTACTTGTGTTAGTAATCCTTTTATTGAGTTTTCAACCCAATTATATTGAGCTACTGACCCACTTACTGTACTCCAGGTGCCATTTTGATCGTATGCCATAAGTGCTACATAGTCTACTACTTCATCAAGTCCTTTTCTATCGTAGCACATTGACCAATTTATACTGCTTGCTTCTATTTTTGTTACGTCTACTGATGTAATAACTCCTTGTTCCCTTAGTAGGGGTGCAAGTTCTCTTAAAAGGTCAGTGTACCTATGCCTGTCCTTATAGTACATATTTTCAAAGTCTAAGTTTATTCCATCTAACTTGTATTTGTCAGTATATTCTAATAGTAATTCTATGGTTTTTTTTCGTGATTTGTTATTGTTTAGTATTTTGTCAGCAACATCTATATCGAATTCATTGTTAAATAGTGGCCATACATCATAATTATTTTTATGTGCCCATTCTATAAATGATAGACTTCCTATGTCTTCCATCCGTATGTCTGATTGTAGTCCTTCGTATAGGTTTTCAAATTTGTGTTTTATTCCTTGTGTGTCGTTGTAGTATTCTTTTGCTTTAAACCAGGTGGGGGATATTACATTTAGCCCTTCCATATGTGGTATTGTTGGTTCTGCATCATTTTTTACATATGTTTGTTCCCATGTTAGGTTTATTTTTTCGTCTTTGTATAGTCTTTCTTGCTTGTTGTATATATACCATTTGCCTTGTTTGTTTATTAGACTGTAATTTTGCTCTTTTTTATAGGTTTTTATTCTTGTGGTATTGTCACTAAATTGCCTATTGTATACTGCCTTACTTATTGCTGTTATTTTTGCAATGTTTCCTTTTATATATAGGTCCTTAAATTCTATATCTTCTATTGTTTCTATTAGGTTTATATTTTTTTGTTTATATAGTTCTATAATGTCTGATTTTATAAAGATATCATTATTTTCTTTACCAATAGAATTGTTAATGTTATATTCAAGATTACTGTCCTGATTATTTTTTTGGTAAGTATAGCTTTCTATATATTGGTTTATAAGTTTTAAAATTTCTTCCTCGGCTTTTTCTTTATCTATTGGTTGGGAAAACCTGTTTGTGCAATATAAAAGCCTGCTTATCATTACCGCAGCTTCTGATCTTAGTGCATTATTTTTAGCCTTAAATGTCTTATCATCATAGCCGGTGATTATTCCGCTTCCTATGGCAATGTTTAACTCTTTATTATATTTATAGCTTGTTTTTATGTCTATAAATTTATTATCTATTGTAGATTTTTGATCGTCTGTATTAAGAGTTCTTGCAATTATGAGCATTATTTCTTCTCTTGTAATCTTATTGTGAGGTAGGAAGTTACCGTCACCCTGACCGGTAATTATCTTGTTGTGTTTGGCTATTGATATGTCTTTATAGAACCAGTCTTTTTTATTAATATCAGTAAATGAATTATTATTGTCTTCTTCTGCTTCTTCAAGATCTAATGCCCGTATTATTAATGCTATAAATTCTGCCCTACTTATATAGTCATCAGGGTTTGCATTTTTATCACTTCCTTTGAACACGCCCATGTATGTTAAGTCTTTTATATATTCTTCTGCCCAATGTTCAGAGATATCATTCATATAAAAGCTTCCGTCTCCTTGAAAAGCAATAATATTGTTTGTTCCTGTATATAGTATTAATATAGTTATGAAAATAAAGATTATTATTGTTTTTATCTTTTGCAAGTTCCATCATACCCTTCCCTAAGATTTGAATTTTGTGATATGTGTTACCTATATATTAACATTATGTTAACCATTTTTCTACCGGAAAGATATTCCTATTTATAGGGTTTAATATTTTTATCTTTTTAAGGTATGCTTATTTTTGGTTTTTCTATCTTATAGCCTCTTCTGTTTCTAATTCTTCTTGTCCTTGATTTTCTTCTGTTTCTTGCCTTTCTTCTTGCTCTATATCATTATTTTCTTGACTTTCTTCTTCTACTATTACCGGTATTTTATCTTGTGGCATCTTTTTTGTTCCTATTATTATTATTTGTTCTAAGGGATTATATCTGCTATTAGTAATTTTCGACCTGCTTATTTCTAGACCGTTTTCTTTTTTTATTTTATAGGTATCAACTAAATAGCCATAAGCTCCTTTTTGTTTTACTATTTCTTGTCCTTCTGCAATTGTGTCATCGTATATGTAGTTAGTAGTATATGGAATTGTCTCTATAATTTTATTTTCTATGCTTATTATTTTATTTGAACCGTCACTTGTTCCCCATATCTCCATATTTACCCTTCCACCGTTTGCTCTTGCTATTATTTTTATAGGCCAATTTCTATTATTTTTAAATTTAAAGTCTATTGAACCATATGCTACAGTTGCATCTTGCCCTATCGGTACATATCCTACTGTTAAGGAGTGGTTTATTCTGCTTATTATGTCTAAGTCGGAAAATAAGGCTGCATTGTATAATGTTGATGATACCTGACATATCCCACCACCTAAACCGTCTACAATTTCTCCGCCTACAAATATTTGAGCATTTTGATAGCCTGCTTCTTCTGTTCGTCGACCTACTATATTATTATAGGAGAATACATCACCGGGGCCAAGAATTATTCCATTAATTTTATTAGCCGATAAGACAACATTTGTGCTTCTTTCTACTTGTTGTATGTTAAAATTGGTTGT
>CAZRSG010000013.1:2076-5300 GCA_964602705.1 uncultured Oscillospiraceae bacterium | reverse complement strand
CTACTTTTAGTGTTTTTGGTTCTTGTAAGTTAATAGGTATATAAAATTCTTGTCCTTCATTGTTATTATCGTTAATAATGTCTTTTGCTTTGTTTTTATCAAAGTCTATACCATATTTATGGTCTATTATATTTATTTTATAATTTTTAACTTCATATCGTGCATCTTGTGGTGGTTGGCAAGCCTTTTGGTACAAGTCCTCTACAGTAACTGCCTGTGCAAGAATAATTTCTGATTTTAATTCCACCTTGTTTGTATCGGCTGACTTTACTGCTTCTATTATTTTTTTTGTTGCCTTTTCATGGTTTATTATCCAGCCTCTTGTGCCATTTTTAACTTTAAGGTTCTTGTCTATTCTTGTATATGTGTATTCTTCTACCGGTGTATCTAATTCTTTAGATAAGTCTTGTAATATTTTTTCAATCTTTGATTGGTTGACTTCTATTTCTAATGGAATTATAAAGTTATTTCTTTTTATTTCTGATATAGTATATAATCTTTTAAATATGTTTTCTTTTCGTCCTTTATCAAATGCCTCTGTTACTGCCTTTTCTATGTTATAAGTAGTCTCTATTTCTTGGTGTCCTATTTCTTTTATATGGTCATTATATTCTATAGTTATGGTCTTATCCTTGAAGTCATCTTTATATTTTTCTTTTATATTCTTTATTGCAATTTCTTTTTGATTAGCTCCAACATATACGTCTTCTATATATATTCCCGAGTATATGTTTTTATAAGTTAAAATCCTATAGGCATCATATATTATTATGGCAGATATTATTAATATAATTATTGCAATTCCTATTAGTATGTATCTTATTGTTTTCTTGTTTATTACTTGTTTTTCATTTTGTTTTAGTATGTTTTTTTCTATTTTACCTTGCATTAATTTCTATACCCCCTACGCTTTATTTGTATACATTCAGTTAAATATGGTAGTTTTCTTTCCTGACTTATTGTTTTTTTGTTTAGCTTATCTTATATCTTATATTATTACAGAAAGTTTTAACATTTCCTTTAATATTATATTACATTTTTTAATAATTAATGTTTTTAATAGTTTTATTAATATGGTATATCCACTTATAATTAAAGAAACATGGATTATTAATAATCCATGTTTCTTTAATTATATCTTTTTATTTTTCTTTATTTTTCTTTATTGGATGCTTTTATAAATATATAGCCCCCAATCATAAAGATAACCATAACTGCAAGTACAATAATTTCTTTCCAAGACATACATGACACCCCCTAATAATTATTATTAAAAGATGAAGTGGATGTCCTTATATTTACCATAGTTAAATACCATTGTTATCGCTTCTTTTATCTTTCTTTTATGGCTTAATAGTCTTTTAAAGTGTTTTAAATATACTTGTATTATAATTATTAATAAAAGTATAAAGTATATGGAGTAAAATTTACTAATTTGCCACTTTAGGGCTTCAGTATTGAAAGTCTTTTTATCTTTATTTTCATATGTGCTTGTATTAGCTTCATAGCCAAGTTCTGCAACTATTATTTGATATTCATTGTCTATATAGGCATAGTAGCTATATATACTATAATTGCTATGGTTATTAATAAAACCCAAGCGAAAAATCACGAATAATATTATAATTAATAGAATTCTTTTTAATATCTTGTTTTTTAGCAATTAAGTCTTTCTCCCTTCAAAAAAGATATGTACTGAGCCTATTATACTATATTATCATTATTTTCTAAATGTAATAATTTTATTCATTTTATAATTCTAATTTCATGTCTCCTGCTTTTATCCAACCTTTTTTTCTGAGTATTTCTGAGAAAATCAATGCTAATACAGCCGGAAAGATAAAGTGTAATAGTAAAATTTTAATATATACATCTATACTTGAGCCCATCGCTCCACTGCTTAGTGTTGTAATCTGACCAACTAAGCCGGATGTTCCCATGCCAGCACCTTCAAAGACATTGGTCATTTTAAAGATTGTTGTTGATATAGGACCCAAGATTATACTTGCTAATATTGGCGGAATCCAAATCTTTGGATTTTTTATTGTATTTGGTACTTGGAGCATGGATGTGCCTATTCCTTGTGCTATTAGACCACCAAAACCGTTTTCCCTATAACTTGATATGGCAAATCCTATCATATGGGCACAACATCCTACTGTTGCTGCTCCTGCAGCTAAACCATTTAATTTTAATGCTATTGCTACTGCTGCACTACTGACCGGCAAGGTTAATAGTATACCCATTGTTGCTGATACTAATATTCCCATTATAATGGGTTCTTGCATTGTAGCAAAGTTTATAAAGTTACCTATTTGCGTCATTATTGATGCCATAAATGGTCCTATAAATAAGCCTGCTAATCCGCCTGCTATTATCGATACCAAGGGTACTACTACTATGTCTGCCTTTGTTTCCCCGTTTATGAGTTTGCCAAATTCTGCTCCTATTGCTGCTGCAACAAACGCACTTACCGGCTCACCGGCTAAGCTAAAGACTTGTACATCTGTTATTCCTGTGATATATAGGGCTTGTGCACCTATTGCCCCTGTTATTATTGAAGAGTATACAACCAAACTGGGAGCCTTTAATCCAATTGCTACTGCAGCCCCAATTGCAGGCCCCATTAGTGTCTTACATATTTTTGCTATTTCCACCAAGGTTTTTATTTGGAGGCCTTTTCCTATTTGTTCTATTATTAATCCTATAATTAGTGATGCAAATAATCCATATGCCATTGAGCTTAATGCGTCAATACCATATCTTTTTATTGTGAATTCTATGTTTTTTCTTTTTAATATGCTGGTTTTCTTTTTTTTCATTGTATATACCTCACTTTTTTTATTTTTTAGGTGTCTTGTCAGCTGTATATACATTACTACATTTTATTTATTTTATCAAGTACCCTTTTTCAATAAGTCTTTTTTCTATTCTTTTCATATCTTTTTCCCGTTTATATTCTATAGTGTGTAGGTGAATGCCACTTGTCAACATACTTAATGGCATGGTATCGTCATTGTTAATTTTATCAACAAATTCTTTTACCTCTCTTTTAGAGCTTACCATTATATTACCAACAATCTGTCCATATATGCCATGTTCTACAATTACATCAATAAGTGTTCCCCCTTCTTCAACAATTATCATAAGTTCATCTTCTATGTCTTTGTTACCGTGTTTACTTACTATGGTTTTTTTGTTTTTTTTAGATGTTTGTATGTAGT
>CAZRSG010000013.1:0-2066 GCA_964602705.1 uncultured Oscillospiraceae bacterium | reverse complement strand
TTAGATATTTTTGGGGTGTTGTTATAATTTGTTTGTTTTCTGCCCTTAGTATTGCAATGTCTTGAACTATGACTTGACGACTTACATTGAATATTGTTGATAGTTCTGCCCCGCTTATAGCTTTCTGCCTTTTAGAAAGCACCTTAATAATTTCTTCTCTTCTTTCTAATGGCTCCATATGTTTTTCTTCCTTTCTTTTGCCTATATTATTCTTTTGTTTTAGAGTGTTTTGTTTTTATATTGTAAAAAGAATGCGTCATTATTTTGACCCATTCTTTGTTATATGGTATTTTATTTTCAATTTTTATTTATAGGTAAATACTTGGTTTATCATGCTAATAGCAATGTATACCATCGGGATTGATGATAATGCATGAAAAAGTATTGCTGTCCAAAGTGACATTACAATTGTTAATTGCATAGCAATGGCTTGCATTGTCGTTGCATTGATTAATAGTATATAACTTATGTATGCAGAGGCAAGTATAGCTATTATAGTAAAAGTTTTATAGAAGTACTTGAGTTTGTTCCAATGTCTAACCCTATGCCGTAACCTTGCAGGTATATAAAGTATTGTAAGTACTATTGCTATAACTGCCATGATGCCTATATGTATCAAGGGTCCTTTTGTTAACTGATCATTAAATGGTGTATATATTAAAACAAAAGTATCCGTTAATACCCCCATGGTAAAAAATAATATTAATGATAGAAGTATTGATTTGCCAAAGTATCTATAGTGCATTCCACCTGATATTACTTTGAAAAAGGCATATATAAGAGCACAATATAGTGTCGGTTCAAAGACATCTAATAATTTTGCTACTGAAAGAACTATTCCCATCTTTATGATTGTTCTTATTATTATCTTTATCCAGTGATAATATATCCTTTTTGCTTTATTTGTTAAATTAAATGTTTTTGTTATTGCATTTGCCCATTTATAAGCAACTTTCCTTAAAAGTCTCATTGTTACCTCACACCTATTTTTTATAATTATATAATAAGTATGGATATGTGTACATACCCTTTTTAAACAAATTATATTAAACCTTTTTGATGATATCTTACAGTTTATAAGTTAATTCAATTTTTTCTATGCCTATAGTAATCTTATGCAAGTCAGTTACCACTGTCAGGTAGCCTTTATTTGTATAATCAGAAATGCATATTTGATAGGTAGAAAATATTAATGTTAACTTAATTATATATACTATAACTTTATTTTTAGGTATATAGTTTCTTTTAATAGAAAATTAACGGATGGACTTTTTTTGCCCATCCGATAATTATTTATGTTATATAGGTCTAATAAGACCTTCTTTTTAGTTATTAATATTAATTTTTATGAAGTTCTTCAAGTTTGATAAGTTCTTTCCATCTTCTATCTACTTCTTTTTGAATATCTTCAATAAGATACTCGTTTCCCGGTTTAAATAAGTGCCTAAATCTTCCTTGAGCTTTTAAATATTCTTCTACCGGAAGTTTTTTTCGTGGTTTGTAAGTAATAGTTAATTTGCCATCTTCTATTTCATACATAGGCCAAAAACATGTGTCTACTGCAAGTTTAGTTATTTCCATTAGTTTTGGTGTGTCATACCTCCAGCCTCGTGGGCATGGGGCAAGTACATTTAGAAAACATGGTCCTTTTGTATATATTGCTTTTTCTGCTTTTTGATGAAGGTCTTTCATGTTTGCTATTGGTGCTGTTTGCCCTACATATGGTAAGTTGTGATTTGCCATTATCATTGTTAGGTCTTTCCTTGTTTGTTGTTTACCTGTAGATTCTGTGCCTGTTGGTGAAGTTGTTGTGTCTGCATACATGGGGGTGGCTGATGATCGTTGTATCCCTGTATTCATATAGGCTCCATTATCATAACATACATATACCATGTCATGGCCTCTTTCCATTGCTCCTGATAAGGATTGTATACCTATATCATATGTTCCGCCATCTCCACCAAATGTTATAAATTTTGTTTCTCCTTTTTCGTCTTTTATCTTTCCTTTTCTTTTCATTGCAATATATGCCGCTTCTGCACCGGAAATTGTTGCTGCAGCATTTT
>CAZRSG010000012.1:13739-26345 GCA_964602705.1 uncultured Oscillospiraceae bacterium | reverse complement strand
CGGGTTGTACTTCTTCAGGCTCAGAAAAAATAATAATAGAAATGGAATCTCAGCTTAAAAAGCATAATATAGAAGATGAAGTTAAAGTTGTAAGAACCGGGTGTTTTGGTTTATGTGCAGTAGGACCAATAGTTATCGTATACCCGGAAGGGTCATTTTATAATATGGTAAAAGTGGAAGATGTTAAAGAAATAGTTGAAGAACATTTATTAAAAGGTCGTATAGTTAAACGGCTTTTATACCATGAAACAATTCATCCTGATGAAACAGTACGATCATTAAATGAAGTTGACTTTTATAAAAAGCAACATAGAGTAGCCTTAAGAAACTGTGGCGTTATTAATCCTGAAAACATAGAAGAATATATAGCTTTTGATGGATATAAAGCCTTAGGAAAGGCCTTAACTGAAATGACACCTGAACAAGTTATAGATATTATAAAAAAATCAGGTTTAAGGGGTAGGGGCGGTGGTGGATTTCCGGTAGGATTAAAATGGGAATTTACTGCAAAGGCTCCAAAAGGGCAAAAATATGTAGCTTGTAATGCAGACGAAGGTGATCCCGGTGCCTTTATGGATAGAAGTGTATTAGAAGGTGATCCACACGCTATTATAGAAGCGATGACTATTGCAGCTTATGCAGTAGGTGCTTCAGAAGGTTATATTTATGTAAGGGCTGAATACCCAATTGCTGTTAAAAGGCTTCAGATAGCTATGAAAGAAGCAAAAGAATATGGTGTTTTAGGTGACAAGATATTTGGAACAGATTTTAACTTTGATTTGGAAATACGGTTAGGAGCAGGAGCTTTTGTCTGTGGAGAAGAAACAGCACTTATGACCTCAGTAGAAGGTTATAGGGGAGAACCAAGACCACGCCCTCCTTTCCCGGCTGTAAAAGGTTTATGGGGAAAGCCAACCTTGCTTAACAATGTAGAAACATATGCGAATATACCTCGTATTCTATTAAAGGGAGCAGAATGGTTTACAAGCATTGGAACTGAAAAAAGCCCGGGTACAAAAGTATTTGCATTAGGTGGTAACATAAATAACACAGGCTTAGTCGAGGTTGCAATGGGAACAACATTGCGTGAGATTGTAGAAGAAATTGGTGGTGGAATACCTAACGGCAAAAAATTTAAAGCAGCACAAACAGGTGGTCCATCAGGAGGTTGTATACCTGCCCATTTAATGGATACACCAATTGACTATGATTCCTTAACCAGTATAGGCTCAATGATGGGCTCAGGTGGCCTGATAGTTATGGACGAGACTAATTGTATGGTAGATATAGCCAAGTTCTTTTTAGAATTTACTGTAGATGAATCATGTGGTAAATGTGCTCCTTGTAGAATTGGAACAAAGAGGATGTTAGAAATATTAAATAAAATAACTGAGGGTAATGGTACCATGGAAGACTTAGACAACCTTGAAGTCCTATGTAATAATGTAAAAGCTTCTGCCTTATGTGGATTAGGGCAAACAGCCCCAAACCCTATATTAAGTACACTAAGATATTTTAAGGATGAATATATTGCTCATATTAAAGATAAAACATGTCCAGCAGGGGTATGTCAATCATTTTTAACCTATACAATAGATGCAGAATTATGTCGGGGATGTGGGATATGTGCAAAACATTGTCCGGTAGATGCTATTTCAGGGGAAAGAAAAAATCCTTACGTTATAGACTCAGATAAATGTATTAAATGCGGTGTATGTATGGAGAAATGTCCATTTAAGGCAATCTTTAAAAATCATTAATAGAAGGGGGATGTGTAAGATGGAAAAAGTAAATATAATAATTGATGGGCAAAAGCTTCAGGTTCCAAAAAATTATACTATCCTTGAAGCAGCACGTCATGCCAATATAGATATACCAACACTTTGTTATCTTAAAGAAATAAATGAAATTGGTGCATGTAGAATATGTGTAGTAGAAGTAAAAGGTACAAGATGCTTGCAAGCTGCATGTGTATACCCTGTTTCAGAAGGTATGGAAGTTAAAACAAACACTCCTGCAGTCAGGGAAGCACGAAAGGTTAACTTAGAACTTATATTATCCAACCATGATAGGAGTTGCTTATCATGTGTTAGAAGTGGTAATTGTGAATTACAAAAATTAGCGGAACAATTAAATGTTACAGAAATAAGGTTTGATGGAGAATCAACTAAGTATGAAATAGATGATTTTTCACCTTCAATAGTAAGAGATCCGAATAAATGTATACTCTGTAGAAGATGTGTAAGTGTATGTAAGGAAGTACAAACAGTATATGCTATTGATGTAAATGAGAGAGGTTTTAAGACCATTGTAGGATCAGCATTTGATAAGTCATTAAATGAAGTACCATGCTCAATGTGTGGACAATGTATAAACGTCTGTCCAGTTGGTGCCTTAAGAGAAAAAGATAGTACCGATATAGTTTGGAAGGCACTTGCAGATAAAGATAAATATGTAGTTGTTCAAACAGCACCTGCTGTTCGGGTTGCCTTAGGAGAAGAATTTGGAATGCCTATTGGTACACGAGTTACAGGCAAGATGGTTGCTGCATTAAGAAAATTAGAATTTAAACGTGTATTTGACACTAACACAGCTGCGGATTTAACCATCTTGGAAGAAGGAACTGAGTTACTAAACCGGCTTAAAGAGGGTAAAAACTTACCTTTAATTACCTCATGTAGTCCGGGTTGGATTAAGTTCTGTGAACATTACTATCCTGAATTTTTAAATAATTTATCGACTTGTAAATCACCTCATGAAATGTTTGGTGCAATTATAAAATCATATTATGCAGAAAAAATGGATATAAAGGCTGAAGATATCTTTGTTGTATCAGTAATGCCATGTACAGCAAAAAAATTCGAGAGTCAAAGGGAGGAACTTGCAGCTGTCGGTAGCCCGGATGTAGATGCTGTTATCACAACCAGAGAGTTGGCAAAAATGATAAAAGAAGCGGGCATAGATTTCCTATCATTACCTGATGATGAACATTTTGATAATCCATTTGGAGATGCCAGTGGTGCAGGTGTAATATTTGGGGCAACAGGGGGAGTTATGGAAGCGGCTCTTAGAACTGTGGCAGAAATAATTACCGGCAAATCATTAGATAATATTGAATATAATGATGTCAGGGGAACAGAAGGTATAAAAGAGGCTATTATAGAGATAGATGATACTAAGCTTAGGGCTGCTGTAGCACATGGTTTAGGTAATGCGAGAAAATTGTTGGATAAAGTAAAATCCGGTCAAGCTAAATATGACTTTATAGAAATAATGGGTTGCCCGGGTGGTTGTGTAACAGGTGGGGGTCAACCAATCCAACCGGCAAAAGTTATGGCAGATATTGATATAAAAATGGAAAGGGCAAAAGCAATTTATGAAGAGGATAAGGACTTACCTATACGTAAATCGCATGAAAATCCATTTATACAAAAACTTTATAAAGAATTTCTTGGTGAACCTTGTGGTGAAAAATCACATAAACTATTGCACACTCATTATAAGGCAAGAAAAAATTATTAAGAATATATAAATTTGTAATAATGCATAAAAAGACCTCGAAAAATGGAATAAACTTTAGTTATAAAAGAGATTACAAAAAACCATATTGTATGTTATACTCTAATAGTATCATAGCTAATATAAATAATGCTAAAACAAGTTTTCATTTTCCTTCTTTTTAATTTTATACTAAAGAACTGGCAGGAACGGTACTGTCAGTTCTTTTGTTATATCTTATTATTTAAGTTAAGCCGGATAATACAGATACACGAACAATGATACCGACAAATCTTTCCTTATCGTCTATAACAGCGATAGGATATTTTGTATCAGCTGCTTTTGGAATTAAATCTTGGACAAAATCTTCAGGATGTGTTATATAATAATCATTTTTTATTATATCTTTTAAAGTCTTATTTTCTTTAATAGCCTTTATTGTATCATCAATAGTAACAATACCTTTTAGTTTTCTGTTTTCACCTAACACAAAAAGACTTGATATATCATGAGTTTTCATTTCACGAATAGCTATCTTCAAGCCATCTTTGGTGGATATTGAGGCTATGCTTTTTTTCATAATATGTTTTGCCTGTAAAACTTTTGACCGATCAATATCAAAAACAAAGTCTTCTATATATTGATTAGAGGGGTTTTCCAGTATTTGCTCCGGTGTACCAATTTGAACAATTTCACCGTCTTTCATTACAGCGACCCTATCCCCCAATTTAAAAGCCTCGTTTACATCATGTGTTATAAAAATAATAGTCTTTTTTAATTTAGATTGCAAATCTAATAGTTCAATTTGCATTTCCCTACGAATTAATGGATCTAATGCACTAAAAGGCTCGTCCATGAGCAGTATATCAGGATTATTGGCTAAGGCCCTTGCCAAACCAACTCGTTGCTGCATACCGCCACTAAGTTCATGTGGCATCGAATTTTCCCAACCCTCTAACCCAACATTTATAATTGCCTCTTTAGCAATTTGTGTTCTTTTATCCTTGGCTATCTTTTTAATTTCCAATCCATATTCTACATTTGCCTGTACACTCTTATGAGTAAATAAGCCAAAGTGCTGGAAAACCATTGCTACCTTATTTTGTCGAAAATTTTTTAACTTTTCTTTGTTAAACTTTATAATATTCTCACCATCTACATAAATTTCACCCTTACTTGGGCGATTTAAAAGGTTTAAACAACGAATTAATGATGACTTACCACTACCAGATAAGCCCATTATTACAAAGACTTCACCTTCATTGACATCAAAAGATACATTATTTACACCCACAGTTTGCCCGGTATTTTTAAGAATTTCATCCTTATTTTTGCCTCTTTTTAACAACCTAAAAACTTCTCTGGGGTTTTTGCCAAAAATCATATGCAGGTTTTCAACTCTTATTTTTGTTGACATAACTAAACTCCTATCTATCTATTTCATTTTATATTAATTTTTAATTTTAAGGCTATCTGATAATCCTTGAGTAATCCTGTCAAGAATAATAGCCATGATAACTATACTTATTCCTGCTTCAAAACCCATTGCTATATCAATACGATCAATTGCTCGTATAACATTTATACCTAATCCCCTTGCACCAACCATTGAGGTAGTAACAACCATAGAAATTGCCATCATTATAGTTTGGTTAATGCCTGTCATTATAGTAGGTAGGGCTTGGGGTAATTCTACTTTAAACAAGGTTTGAGTTTTGGAAGAACCAAAGGCTTGTGCTGCTTCCTTCATTTCTTTTGGGACACCCCTTATGGCTAAATTTGTTAAACGAAGTACCGGTGGTGTTGCATAAATAGTAGTTGCAAAAACTGCCGGTACCAAGCCTAAACTAAAAAACATAATAGCAGGAATTAGATACACAAAACTTGGCATTGTTTGCATAGCATCTAAAATTGGTTTTAATATCATTTCAAGTTTATTATTATAGGCAGATAGGATACCAATAGGAATTCCTATAAGTAATGATATAATAACAGATATTAGAACCAATCCCAAAGTTGTCATTAATTCTGCCCATAAACCTAAAGTACCAATTAAAAATATAAAAAATGAATATAATAAGGCATGCCTCCAATTTTTAATCTTAAGAACTAATAAAAAAATTATTAGAATAATTATCCACCATGGTATAAATAATAAAATCTTCTCTGTATTTAATAATAAAGAAAGAACTATTTTTTTTATTAGATTAAACAAACCATCGAAATTATCCTGTAACCATCTTACAAAAATATTAATATAAATACCCAATTTAAACCTTAGAAAACTTGGAAATGTACCCATAATTATAGGTTGAAATACTTAATCAACCCTTTTCACCTCACTCTTAAATTTTCTTAAAAATAAGATGAACAGGTATATAATAATATCCTATACCTGTTCATCTTGTTTAAAAATTAAATGGATGATTTAACTTTTTCTACAACATCATCCGGTAACCATGAAGTCCATAAACTTTCATACTCTTTTAAAAACCATTCAGCTGTTTCATGGGCAGAAGTATCATTATCCTGCATATACTCCAAAACAGTATTATTTAAATCTTTACTGGTCTTATAATTGGACAAAAACTCAACAACTTCCGGTGCTTTTTCTGTCATATCTTTATGAATAGCAATAGTAACATCTACTGATGGCCATTCACATGTATAGCCGGCATCTTCATTCCATAAACTTTCATCAAAAGGTTGGTCTTCTAATAAAGTAACGTCATACTTTGCCATTATCCATTCGGGCTCCCAATAATATCCTACCCATGGCTCACCTTTTTCATAAGTTGTACCTAATGAAACAGCTAAACCGGAAGAAGAACCCGGTGTAAAATAATTATATTGCTCATCTAAGCCATAGGCCTTTACTTTTGCCCTAAGAATTTCATCGACTTCCCAACCTGAAGGCGAACCATAAATCCTGCCTTTAGAAGTATCTTCTTCATCTTGAAATACATCAGGGTATTTTTTCAGATCCTGTATTGTTTTTAAATCTGGAGCCATTGCCTCAATTCCTCTTTCAGGATCACCCTTAATTACGTAAGTAGGCACATATAAGCCTTGTTTATTATCATCAAAGTTAGTAGATACTTCAATTACATTCTCGCTTGAAATAGCATCATCATATATTTCTTGAATATTCTGAACCCATGCTTCCATATAAATATCAATATCACCATTTACTAAGCCTGTAAAAGTTGCAGGTGTTGATCCTGATATAATTTCTGTATTATAGTTATAACCATTTTCAAGTATTATTTCCACTACAGCATTATGAAATTGCACACTATCCCATTGAGGGTCAGCAATAACTAAAGTTTCTTTGGCTTTTTGTTTGCCCCTATCAGCATTTGGTGTACATCCTACAAAGCTCATTATTAATAAGCTTATTACAATAATAAAAAGTAAACTTAATCCCTTTCTTCCTCTACTAAAACCTTCCATAATATAAATATCCTCCTAAATTTTTTTTAACAACTTGTCATAAGTTATTATGATTAAATAGAAGTCAATATACAAAAAGTGAAAGGCTTCTACATAATCCGACAACCTCTAAACAAAATACAAGTTGTAATTATAGTTTTAAATTATAACAGTAGAAAGTCTAATTGTCAAATTTTTTCTTTTAAAGATATGATTATTTTTAATACGATAGTCTTAGAAGTATTAAAACAAATAAAAAGACAGATAAATGGTTCAAAGTTATATTTTGGGGTAAATATATATAGACGGGTTAAATATTAATATATATAAATGTTAATTATTGCAGCTAAAAGGCTGTGTACTAATTATAAAAATATTAAACAAGGGGGATAAGTTTATGGAAGAAAAAAACAATATTAACAGAATGCCTTTAATAGGTGATCCGGCACCAAGCTTTAAGGCGGTAACAACACAAGGGGAAATTAACTTTCCGGAAGATTATGCAGGGAAATGGGTAATTTTATTTTCACATCCTGCTGATTTTACACCGGTCTGTACTACAGAATTTATGACATTTGCAACAATGGCAGATGAATTTAGGGAGTTAAATACGGAACTTGTTGGACTTTCAGTAGATTCACTCTATGCTCATATTGCATGGTTAAGAAAAATTCAAGATCTTGAATGGAAGGACATGAAAAATGTTGAGGTAAAGTTTCCATTAATTGAAGATATTCGTATGGATGTTGCTAATAAATATGGAATGATACAGCCGGAACAATCTAATACCCAAGCTGTAAGAGCAGTATTTATAATTGATCCGGATGCTAAGATAAGAACTATACTTTATTATCCACTATCAATGGGGAGGAACTTTGATGAAATTAAACGAATAATATTAGCCCTTCAAAAGGCTGATAAAGATGGAGTAGCAACTCCTGCAGATTGGAGACCCGGTGATGATGTAATTGTTCCGACACCTGGTTCATGTGGTACTGCAAAAGAAAGAATGGAAAGCCAAGATGACGATACTTATTGTTTAGATTGGTTTATGTGCTTTAAAAAAGAAAACAAATAAATATAAAAGCAAAATATACCCTAAGAGTGCGTTACCATAGGGAATTATAATCTTATAAAAAATCGGCATAGTAAGTTACATCGGCTACGCCGATTTTCTTTTTTACTTAGTGGCAGTTTATTACTTTTCAGTAAGAAAAAAAGTTAGCTTCGGGTGAAAGTAGATAAATAAAAATATATTTTTATTTATCCTATAAAATTATCATAATATTCTGATATAGATAGAATAATGCCCCAGTGTCTTGGTTTGCTTCTAATAGCAGGGCTATTAAGAAAGAAATTATAATAGACAAATTATTAGTCTTTTTTGAAAAATATTAGGGTTTGCCATAATAATAGCGCTTATAAGTTTTAAATTATGTGAAAGCTTTTAATATTAGGGCATTTTTTTGCATATAATATTAATTGGATTTTATTCATTGAAAATAACAATTATGAACGGAGGCAATTAATATTGGATGATAAAAAAACTTTTAAGCTACTTTATGTTTCCGCAGAAGTGGCACCTTTTGCTAAGTCAGGTGGACTTGCAGATGTAGCTGGTTCACTCCCATTGGCATTAACAGAAAAAGGCTGTGAAGTAAGGATCGCAATGCCATCTTATAGGGAAATAGGGGTGAAAATGGATTATATAACCGACTTTCCTGTAAAGATGGATACAAGCGTGGAAACTTGTATTATTAGAGAAAGCTTATATCAAGGCTTACAAGTCTATTTTGTGGATAGTCACCATTATTTTGATAGGGACTGTATGTATTGCCATGTAGATGATGCAGAAAGGTTTGCTTTTTTTTGCAGGGCTATATTAGAAATGTTACCGCTTATAGACTATAAACCGGATATTATACACTGTAATGATTGGCATACCGGTCCCATAACTTTCTTATTAAGAAATCAATATATGCAAAATAACTTTTATAGTAAAATGGCAACTATATTTACAATCCACAATTTAAAATATCAAGGAAACTACTCCAAAGATATATTGCGCGCTTTAAATATAGATGAAAAATATTTTACATCTGACAAATTAGAATTTTATGACCAATTTAGTTTTATAAAAACCGGAATACTTTATTCTGATATAGTTAATACGGTTAGTGAAACCTATGCAATTGAAATACAAACACCGGAATTCGGTGAACTTTTGGATGGAATTTTAAGAAAAAGGTCAAAAGACTTATACGGAATAGTTAATGGTATCAGCTATAAAGAATTTAATCCTGAACATGACCCTATGATATATGAAAATTATAATTATAAAAATCTTGATGTAAAAAAGAAAAATAAAAATACCTTACAAAAAGAGTGTGGTTTAAAAGAGAGTGATATGCCTATAATAGGATTAATTTCAAGGTTGGTAGACCAAAAAGGTTTAGATTTAATAGAGGAAATAATGGAAGATTTAATGGAAATAAATATTCAATTAGTAGTTTTAGGTATAGGTGATCCTTATTATGAAGAAATGTTTAAAGAAATGGAAAAAAGGTATCCTAATAGGGTAGCTGTATTTATCGAATTTAATGAAGAGTTAGCTCATAAAATATATGCCGGGTCAGATATATTTTTAATGCCATCACTTTTTGAGCCTTGTGGTTTAGGTCAATTAATAAGTCTAAGATATGGTACAATTCCTATAGTTAGATCTGTTGGGGGCTTAGCAGATACTATAAAGAATTTTGAACAAGGAAAAAAAGAAGGAAATGGATTTACATTTGAAAAATATAACTCGTTAGAACTTTTAAAAACAATAGAAAGGTGTATAGAAGTATATCATCAAAAAGATATATGGGGCAGTTTGGTAAAAGGTGTTATGAAATTAGATTTCTCATGGAATAAACAGGCGGATAAATATAAAGAACTTTATTCTAAAGCATTAAAAAAAATGCAAAAGACCCATTAATATTGCATTTATATAGTAAAATGACGATATAATATCTACCTTTCTATTATTGTTTATTATGATATAATGTATATTATAATAAACAATTATACTTTTTTTATAAATAAGTAAAACATAAGGAAGTATAGTCCCTATAATACAGTTAAAGTGAAAAAGTATAAAAAAAAAGAATAGGAGATGGTCTTTATGGCTTATATTTTTTTAGCGGAAGGCTTTGAAGAAATTGAAGCAATAACAGTTGTTGATGTATTAAGGCGAGCAAATATAGAAGTGAAGATAGTTTCTATAGGCGATATGGCGGTAAAAGGTGCTCACGATATAACACTTGTAGCTGATTGTTCTATAGAAGATATTTCTATAACTGAAGCAAAGATGATAATTTTACCCGGTGGAATGCCAGGCACAAGAAATTTAGAAAAAGATGATAAACTTCAAAGTATAATAAAAGAGGCTATTGCTACAGAAAAGTGGCTTGCTGCAATCTGTGCTGCCCCTATGATTTTAGGAAATAAGGGCTATTTAGAAGGAATAGATGTTATTTGCTATCCGGGATTTGAAAAGTACCTAAAAGGTGCAAGTATAAAGGATAACAATGTAAATATAAGCAAGAGATTTATAACATCTAAGGGTCCCGGAACAGCATTAGAGTTTGCATTATCGATTGTTTCGGTATTAAAAGGTAATGACTTAGCAGATAAATTAAAAGATGAAATGCAGTATAGAAACTAAAAGATTTTAAAAAAACAAAAGGTGGAATTATATAAATTGAGGTTAAATAGGCTTAAACGTTATAAGATGGAAAAGAACTTTAAAAAAAGAATAATTATATGTTTTTTTATCATCATACCTATAGCTTCTATAATAATAGGCTATTTTATATCGAGGGTGCTTATAGCCCCTAACTTTAGATAAAATATGAGGTGGTATAAATATGAACTTATTTCAGGTTAAAGAAATTTTAGATGCAGAAGTTCTAACTGGTGAACAATATCTTGATGCAAAAGTAGAATTAGCATGTGGTAGTGATTTGATGAGTGATGTATTAGCCTTTGTTAAGGATAAAATTGTTCTTTTGACCGGATTAATAAACCCACAGGTTGTAAGAACGGCTGAAATGATGGATATAAAGGCTATCGTCTTTGTTAGGGGCAAGATTCCGGAAGAAACAATAATAGAGCTTGCAAAAGAAAAAGAAATGATACTGCTCACAACAAAGCATCCCTTGTATATAGCATGTGGATTGCTCTATAAGTCTGGACTAACCGGGGAGATAAATTAATTTTTGGGGGTAAAGAATGAACAAGGAATCTGAAAACAAGATATGCCTAAGTTTTGATATAAACGGTAAAGACTTTTCAATAGCGGGAGAGGCATCAAGCGAAATAAAGAAAATTTTAAAGCAAATAGGGATAAAACCGGAAATCATTCGAAAGGTCGCAATAGCAATGTATGAGGGAGAAATAAACATGGTAATTCACGCTAATGGCGGTAAGGCAGATATTGAAATTACCCCTTCCGAGATAATGATAAAACTCCAAGATGAGGGACCCGGAATTCCGGATATTGAATTAGCAATGAAAGAAGGATATTCAACAGCTACTGATAGTGTGAGGGAATTAGGCTTTGGTGCAGGAATGGGTTTGCCAAACATTAAAAAGTATACTGATAAATTAGACATATCTTCTAAAGTGGGTAAGGGTACTAAACTTACAATGTTTATCAAAATAAAATAAAGTGATTAAAAAAGATAGACTTATATAGTGATGGGAAGTGTATTTAAATGCAAAAATATTTTCATTCTGTTACATTGGACAAACAAAAATGTAAGGGATGCACGAACTGTATAAAGCGATGCCCTACTGAAGCTATAAGGGTACAAAATGGTAAGGCAAAAATTATCAATGAAAGATGTATTGATTGTGGTGAGTGTATAAGAGTTTGCCCATACCATGCCAAAAAGGCAATAACAGATCCTATTAAAGATATATTTAAATATAAATATAAAATTGCATTGCCAGCACCGACCCTATATGGACAATTTAAAGACATATTAGATGTAAATTTAATACTTACAGGTTTAAAACAAATAGGCTTTGATGATATATTTGAAGTTGCCAAGGCTGCTGAAATAGTATCTGTTCTAACTAATAAACTAATAAGATCAAAAGAAATGAAAAAACCAATTATTTCTTCGGCATGCCCGGTAGTAGTAAGATTGATTTCAGTTAGATTTCCCAGTTTAATAGACAATATTATTCCGATTTTATCTCCAATGGAAGTAGCTGCAAAATTAGCCAAACAGCAGGCAATTCAAAAATTAAACTTATCTCCTGAAGATATAGGGGTATTCTTTATATCACCATGTGCAGCTAAAGTTACAAGTACCAAAGAGCCAATAGGAATGGAAACCTCATATGTTGATGGAGTAATATCAATAAAAGATATTTATTTGAAATTAGCGGGCATTCTGAGCAAAATAAAAGAAACAGAAAAATTATTTACTTCAAATTCAACCGGTATTAGCTGGGCAAATAGCGGGGGCGAAAGTGGTGCACTTGAGAATGAAGAGATTATTGCAGTAGATGGCATTAATAATGTTATTAAGGTACTTGAGGAAATAGAAAACGACAAGTTATCGGACATTGATTTTGTAGAGGTATTGGCATGTACAGGTGGTTGCGTAGGTGGACCCCTAA
>CAZRSG010000012.1:0-13729 GCA_964602705.1 uncultured Oscillospiraceae bacterium | reverse complement strand
GGTAGAGAATAGTTTTGTTGCACAAAATAGGGTGCGTCGAATAGCAAAGAATAATATTACAAATAATAGCATAGAAGAAAACAAGCAAATTAATGATTTAAATATTCTTTGGGAAAAGGATTTAATGTATCAACCAATTATGAAATTAGATAATGATGTTATTAAGGCTATGAAAAAGGTGGAATCTATTGAAAAGATATATAATGAACTTCCGGGATTAGATTGTGGTGCTTGTGGATCCCCAAGTTGTAAGGCATTAGCTGAAGATATAGTGAGAGGATATGCAAACGAAACAGACTGCATATTTAAGTTGCGAGAAAAGGTTAGGGTTTTAGCAAAAGAAATGATGGAGCTTGAAGGGAAGATACCACCTGCCTTTAGGGAAGAAGATAAAGATGTATAAATAAAATAAAACAAACGAAAATAATTGAAAATCATTCCATTATAAATTTATTTATGGTAATATATTATATAGCAATTAAAAAATATAAAATTTTTACAAGGGGGAGAAAAAGTGAAAAAACAACTTAGAGCATTTATCTTAGGAATATTAGTAGCTTTTATATTTATGAGTGTTACAATTTTTGCAGAAAGTATAACACAACAAATTGAAGTTTTATTTAATGCCATTAATATAAAAGTAAATGGTACAGATGTTACAGTTGACAACATTCTTTATAATGGGACAACCTATGTTCCTCTAAGAGCAGTTTCAAAAATGTTAGATAAGAAGGTCGGCTGGGATCCGGAGACCGGTACTGCTTCAATTAATGATGATGAAGACGAAGTAGATGAAAAAAGTGATCTTTTAACCATTAATGGACAAGCAGTAAGTGTTAAAGACTACAAATTTTACTTGAATTATATAAAAAAGGGGATGGAAAGACAGGCAGCCCAGTCAGGTATTGAAGATGTATGGGAATTGGATATGAATGGAGTTAGTACACTGGAATTTTTAAAACAAGAAGCACTAAATGCAATTATTCGGGAAAAAATTGAAAAACAGCAAGCAACAGAAAAAGGAATCACATTAACAGAAGATGACTATCAGCTAATTGCGGCAGAAAAAGAAACATACAAAGATAATTTGGGTGGGGAAGATAACCTTAAAAAATACCTAAGTGAAATAGGTTTTACAGAAGAAGGTTTTATAAAACATCTTGAAAATGAAAGGCTTTTTAATAAGTTATATGAACATATTACCCAAATAGATGGAGATGCTGAGATATCTATAGAGCAAGCCAAGGATTATTATGAAGATAATATGGAAGAATTTAAGCAAGTAACAGCTAAACATATATTATTTAGTATAATGGACGAAGAAGGCCAAGTTTTTTCAGAAGAGGAACAGGAAGAAGTAAAGAAAAAGGCTGAATCTGTATATAAAGACATTAAGTCCGGAAAAAACTTTGATGAATTAATGGAAGAATATTCAGAAGATCCTGGACTTGAAATGTATCCGGAAGGATATACTTTTGGTAAAGGCGAAATGATAAAAGAATTTGAAGAAACAGCCTTTGAACTTAAAACCGGAGAAGTAAGTAATTTAGTTAAAACTGATTATGGTTATCATATAATAAAGGTTACTGAAGAAGCTTATTACCTCCCTTATGAAGATGTAGAAGAACAAATAATCGATAGATTAGAATATGATAGATATAATGATAATCATATGAAATATCTTTTAGAATCTGAAAAGTGGCAAAATGAAGCTATTATAGAAATAGATGAAGCCAAACTTAATTTAATAAAGGTAAAATAAGAAATGTTAATCAATTTAAAATTTATGGCTCTAAATTACTATAGATTATTAGATATTGTTGTCATTAAGTAATAGTAGGTTATAGACAAGATAAAAATAATAAAGTCCTCTTTTTAAATTAAAGTTTAAAAAAAGAAGGACTTTATTTTTATATGTAGAATTATATAATACATGCAATCGTTTGCACAAACCTTTGCATGTATAAGGTAATTTATTTGTTTCATTATATAAGGGGAAGGAAACTATAAGTTTGAAAGGAGAAAACATGAACAAACATAAAAGGTTTAACTATAATAGCTTGGAAGAGTTAAAGAATGACATAGACAATCTCGGAGTTGACATACCATTATCGACAAACATATCAATATTAAAACAGCCTGTAAAAATAGGAAATAAGTCTATACCTAATAGTATTGTTATTCACCCAATGGAAGGTTGTGATGGTACAGAGGAAGGTAAACCGGATGAACTAACTTTTAGAAGGTATGAAAGATTTGCTGGTGGTGGTGCAGGTTTATTATGGATGGAAGCTACTGCTGTTGTAAATGAAGGGAGGGCAAATCCTCGGCAGATTTATATAAATTCTAAGAATTTACATGCCTTTAAGGACTTATATAAAATAATTAAGCAAACAGCAAATAGGGAATTCGGTGACAATCATAATCCATACACAGTATTGCAACTAACACATTCAGGTAGATATAGCAAACCATTAGGGAAACCGGCACCAATAATAGCAGCACAAAATAAATATCTTGATCCTTACCTACCGGATGATTATCTTGTCATTACTGATAGTCAACTTGAAGAATTAGAGGATAAATTTGTTGAAGCTGCTATACTTGCAAAAGAGGTTGGTTTTGATGCAATTGATATAAAAAGTTGCCACCGTTATTTAAATTCAGAATTACTATCTGCATTTACACGAGAAGGCAAATATGGTGGAAGTTTTGAAAATAGAACAAGATTTTTATTGAATATAGTAGACAAGATAAAGTATAGGCTGGGGGACACTCTTGATATTACATTACGAATGAATGCCTATGATGCTATACCATATCCTTATGGCTGGGGGGTAAGCCAAGAAGATTTTAACAAACCTGACTTAAGGGAACCTATTAAATTAATAAAGTTACTGTATAAAAAAGGAGTTAAATTAGTTAACCTTAGTTGTGGTAATCCCTATTATAACCCCCATGTAGGACGTCCTTATGATACAGGCTCTTATACTCCACCCCAACATCAATTAGAAAATACGGCAACTATGTTAGGAATTATAAGAGATATTCAAAAAGCCGTTCCGGAAATAGCACTTGTTGCGACAGGATTTAGCTGGTTAAGGGAATTTGGTGCCAATGTCGCCGCAGGTGGAATTGAAGATGGTTGGTTTAAATTTGCAGGTTTTGGACGTCAGGCATTTGCATATCCTGACTTTGCCCGAGATATTATTGAAAACGGTTCTATGAAAAGGGAAAAATGTTGTATTGCATGTAGTAATTGTACAGTAATAATGCGTGATGGTGGTAAGACAGGCTGTGTTCCTAAGGATGCAAAAGTTTATGCCCCAATATTTAAAGAGGGTAGAAAAGATAAGCCACCAATTAAAGGTAGTCATATTGCAGAGCATATTTAATTTAGATTTAATTATTATAAGGGGAGATAAATATGGGGACAATAAAAGATGTAGCTAAAATGGCAGGCGTTTCAACAAGTACTGTTTCACGAGCCCTAAGTGGTAAGATACCGGTAGATAAAAAAACCAAGAAAAGAGTTATGTTGGCTGTTGAAAAATTAAATTACCAACCAAATATTTTAGCTAAAAGCCTAAAAGAAGGTACAACAAATACTATTGCCCTTATTGTTCCAAATATAAGGAATACAGTATTTACAGCTGCTGCAAGAGGGGTAGAGGATATTGCAAGAAAACATGGCTTTACTGTTATATTATGTAATACTGATGAAGATTTAAAAATAGAGAAAGAGTATGTTGATAAGTTAAAAAAAAGATGGGTTGATGGTTTTATTTTTGCTACTGCAATAGATAAAGAAGAGCATATTTTAAGTTTACAAGAAATTGGTTTTCCTGTAATTTTACTTGTAAGGCATTTGGATGCCAAAATGGATGCAGTAATCAGTGATAATTTTAAGGCGAGTTATGAAGCTGTTTCCTATTTAATAAATCAAGGTCATAAAAGGATAGCTATGATATGTAATAACCTTGAATTATCACTTTACAAAAATCGATTTGAGGGATATAAAAAGGCGTTAAGAGAAGCGAACTTACCTATTATAGAAGAACTTATTTTTACTGATATACCTGAGGAAGATAATGCTTATAATTTAATGATAAATTTACTTAAATCAGAATTAAGTGTGGATGCAGTATTCGCAGTAAGTGATTATAAAGCAGCAGGGGCAATGCGTGCTATTAGAGATTATGGTTTAAATATTCCTAAAGATATAGCTGTAATAGGATATGGTAATACTAAAATGAGTTCCTTATTAGAACCACCCCTTACTACAGTTTCACAACCATTTTATGAAATGGGTGCTAATGCAAGCAATAGACTTATAAAGCTTATAAAGGATAAAGAAAAAATACAAAACATAAAAAGAAAGCCTGTTATAGAAATATTAGAATCAAAGCTAATTATTAGAAAATCAACAAGATAGTCTTTGTTTGATAGTAACTATAGGCTGTTAAATAAGAAAAGAATGAAAGGATGGTAATTAATGATTAATCAAAAAGTAGCAATAGTAACAGGGGCAGCACGAGGAATAGGGCATGGGATTGCCATGCAACTTGCAGATGATGGTTTTGCAATTGCAATATTAGATATTATTGAAGAAAGTCAAGTAGAGGATAATTTAAATGAAATACGCAGTAAACAACAACCCCTTTTGTATTATAAGGGTGATTTAACAAGTGAAAAAGACCGTAATGATTTTATAGAAAAGCTTATGCAAGAGTATGGAAGAATAGATTGCTTAGTTAATAATGCTGGTGTAGCACCAAAAGTTAGGATGGATATGTTAGAAACAACGGAAGAGAGCTTTGATTTTGTGTTAGATATTAATTTAAAAGGAACATTTTTTATGACTCAAGCCATTGCAAATATTATGATTAAGCAGGTTCAGGATAAGACTGATATAAAACCTATTATAGTAAATATTGCATCTATGTCATCATATACATCGTCAACCGCAAGGGCAGAATATTGTATTTCTAAGGCTGCTATAAGCATGCTCACTACACTTTTTGCAGATAGACTTGCTGAATATGGAATAAACGTATATGAAATTCGTCCGGGTATTATTTATACCGATATGACAAAAGTTGTAAAAGATAAGTATGATAACCTAATAGGTGAGGGATTAACACCTATTAAACGTTGGGGTTACCCAAAGGATATCGCTAATGCAGTATCTGTCTTTTGTAGTGGTAAACTTGCATATTCTACAGGTGAGATTATTAATGTAGACGGTGGCTTTCATATAAGGAGGTTATAATTTATGAAAAAAGAAAAGATTAATATTAATGGTAGATCATTAGATATTTACTCATTAAATACCGTAGTAGTTGGTACTGGGGCAGCAGGATATAATGCAGCAGATAGGATTTATTCCTTTGGACAAAAAGATGTGGCAATTGTTACCGAAGGAATAAATATGGGAACATCACGAAATACCGGTTCAGACAAACAAACCTACTATAAGTTAACCCTATCCGGTGATACACAAGATTCAGTTTATGAAATGGCAAAAACATTATTTGATGGGGGAAGTATGCATGGCGATATTGCATTAGTAGAATCAACATTATCAGCACAAAGTTTTTATCGCTTGGTAGACATTGGAGTTCCCTTTCCGCACAATAAATATGGAGAATATATAGGTTATAAGACAGATCATGATCCAAGGCAGAGAGCAACATCAGTAGGCCCATTAACATCAAAGATGATGACGGAAAAGTTGCAAGATCAAGTTACTCAAAAAGGAATACAAGTATTTGATGGTTATCAAGTTATTGCTATCTTAACAGATAAAGACAAAACAAAAAGTTTAGGAATTCTTGCCTTAAACTTAAATGATTGTGAAGATGAAAACAAAAGGTATACTATATTTAACTGTACAAATATAGTATATGCAACCGGAGGACCGGCAGGAATTTATTCCTTATCTGTATATCCGGAAAGTCATACAGGAACAAGTGGAATTGCATTTGAGGCAGGAGTTAAAGGGAAGAATGTTACAGAATCACAATATGGTATTGCATCTACTAAGTTTAGGTGGAATTTATCAGGAACTTATCAGCAAGTCTTACCCCGTTATGTTTCTACCAATAAAGATGGTGGTGACGAACAAGAATTTTTGGAAGATTATTTTAAAGACCCGGGTAAAATGTTAGATGCAATATTTTTAAAAGGTTACCAATGGCCATATGATCCCCGAAAGGTTTATGATTATGGTTCTTCTTTAATAGATATATTAGTATTTAATGAAACTGTCAATAAGGGTAGAAAAGTCTATCTTGACTTTACAAGAAATCCAAGTTGGGGGAATAAGGAGGGTGAATTAGATTTTTCATTATTAGGTGAGGAAAGTTATACCTATTTAGAAAATTCTAAGGCACTATTTGGCATGCCGATAGATAGGTTAAAACATATGAACCAACCGGCAATTGATTTATATAAAAATAATGGGATTGATATTACTAAGGAATATTTAGAGATTGCAGTCTGTGCCCAGCATAACAATGGCGGTTTATATGGTGATATATGGTGGGAAAGCAACTTAAAACACTTATTTCCTGTAGGAGAGGTAAACGGAAGTCATGGGATATATCGACCGGGCGGAAGTGCATTAAATTCCGGGCAAGTAGGTAGTATGAGGGCTGCCCAATATATTACAGCGAGGTATAAGGATGAACCCTTAGATAATGGAGAATTTATAAAAATAGTTAAAGATCAAGTCATGGATAAAATAAATCTTGGTATGGATTTTTTGAAAAACAAAACACCCAAAGGAAATGTTATGGAAATGCGTAAAGAGATTGGGGATAGAATGAGCAAATCGGGGGCACATATAAGGTCTTTGGAATCAGCACGTGAAGCTGCCCAAGAGGCACAAAAAATGCTTAACTCCTTGCATGAAAAAACTAAGTTATCGAGTGCCCGTGAGTTAGCATATGCATACCAAAATTGGGATATGCTTATAACCCAATATGTATATCTATCTGCGATTGCTAATTATATAGAATTAGGCGGGCAAAGTCGGGGTTCATATCTAATATATAATCCTAACGGTAAGTTGCCAATAGAAGAATTAAGTGAGGAATTTAAATTTAAACTTGATGAAGGAAAACTTACTAATAAAGTTCAAGAAGTTATATATAAGGATGGTAAATGTGAATTTGAATGGGTTAATGTTAGGTCAATTCCCCAAGGTGATACTTGGTTTGAAAATGTATGGAATGCATATATGAAGGATGAAATTATAAAATAAACCATAATGAATATCCATAGAACCTACATACTTATTAAAAAGTAATATTAAAATAAATATGTGGGTTCTATATTTTTATACTAATAACATATTATAATTTGTAGTAAAGCAAGATACACTTATATAATTTGTAGGGATTTTTTATAAGTTAATGGTGATACACCTGTGATATATTTAAAAACACGGCCATAATGCGTACTGCTTGTAAAACCAACCTTAATAGCAATTTCAGTTATATTTAGATTACTTTCACGTAAAAGCTTTTGTGACTCTTTGATTCGTATTCCATTTAAATATTCAATAAATGTAAAACCGGTAATTTTTTTAAATGTTCTGCTAAAATAGCAAGGGCTTATAAAAAAGTTTTTAGCAATAAAATCAAGTGTAATTTTATCTGCATAATTTTGGTTAATATAGGTAGCAATTTCAGAAATAATTTTATGGGCAGGACTAACATAGTTAAAATTATAATCATTCACCCGATCATTATTTCTATTAATAAATAATAAAAGCTCTATTGTTAAAATTTTTAAATAGGTATAGTATCCCTTATCTTTATCTTGGTATTCCCTAATCATTTTAAAAAATAATGTCTCAAGAAAATGCTGACTTTGTAATTGAACTTTAAGAATATTAGTTTTTTGTTCAAAACATTCAAATAAGTCTATACCTTTAATATGGTTATTATAACCTGAGATAAAGTTTTTAGTAAAGTTAAGTACTATCCTTTCATATTTAGGATTATGAACATTAGTAGTACGATGCAAGTCATTGGTATTTATAAGAATTAAATCACCCTTTTGTACATGATAAATCTTATCTTTAATAAAATAATATCGTTCCCCCGATAAAAGATAATAAATTTCATAATTATTATGGTAATGATGGAAAGGCATGCTTTTTGCTTGTGATACCTTCCTATGTTCTATATTATAATCGGATGTGGGTCCTTCATTAACATTTCTTTTTACAGACATTCTAAGACCACCTTTCATACTAAAATATATTATAAAAAAGTAAATTAAGACTAAATAAAAGTTATCACTACTTAAATAATCCATGAAATAATTTTACCACATTATATAATATAAATAAAGCAAAATATGTAGATAATTAAAGTGACTGACAATAAAAGTGCAGAAAACCTTTAAAAGTTGCTGTATAATATAATTAAACTATTATATTAAATGGAGGGTAATATAAATGAGTAAAAAGAAAAGATATGTACAAGTAGGTATTGGGGGAAGAGCAAGGTTTTTTTATGAAGCAATAGTTGATCAATACAGTGAAACTTCAGAAATAACAGCATTTTGTGACATTAATAAAACACGTCTTGAATATGGTAATAAAATTCTTACGGAAAAATATAATTATCCGGCTTTAAAATTATATGGTATAGACGAATTCGAAAAGATGATAATTGAACAAAAACCTGATTTTGTTATAGTAACTACAATTGATAGGGCACATCATAAATATATTATAAAGGCTATGGAAATGGGTTGTGATGTTATTAGTGAAAAACCTATGACAACTACCGACAAAAAGTGTCAAGAAATTCTTGATGCTATAAAAAGAACGGGCAGAAACTTACGGGTAACATTTAATTATAGATATTCACCACATAGTTCAAAAATCAGAGAACTTATAATGAATGACACAATAGGTGATGTAAAAGCAGTTCATTTTGAATGGATGCTAAATACATCCCACGGGGCTGATTATTTTAGAAGGTGGCATCGTGACAAAAGAAATAGTGGTGGTTTATTAGTACACAAATCAACCCATCATTTTGATCTTGTAAACTTCTGGTTAGGTGCAAAGCCTAAGACAGTATATGCTCAAGGAGACCTTTTATTTTATGGTAGAGAAAATGCAGAAGATAGGGGCATAACAAAATTCTATACGAGGGTACACGGGAATGAAAATGCAAAAGGTGACCCCTTTGCACTTGTAATGGAAGGTAATGAACAATTAGAAAACCTCTATTTAAAAGCAGAAGAAGATGATGGTTATATAAGGGATCAAAGTGTGTTTGGTGATGGGATAAGCATAGAGGATACTATGGGTGTTTTAGTTAGATATGATAGCGGTGCCATGCTTACTTATTCATTAACAGCATATTCACCTTTAGAAGGCTATAGAGTTACCTTCACGGGTACAAAAGGACGGCTTGAAATGGATGTATTGGAAAATGTTTATGTAAATGCAGCAGGAGACAAAAAAGATGAAGGTGCAACCACATCCAAGACTATAACCTTATACACTATGTTTGGGGGTTCACAGGAAATAGAAGTAGAAGAAGTAGAAGGAGGACATGGCGGAGGAGATCCGGTCTTACTTAACGATATATTTGGAGTCCCTGAACATGATCCTTTAAATAGGGCAGCATCTCACATTGATGGGGCAATGAGTATATTAACCGGTATTGCAGCAAACAAATCAATTGCAAGTGGCTTACCGGTGGAAATAAATAAACTGATAACCTTTTAAAAATTTAAAATATATGATAAAATGATAAGTATTATATTTTAAATGGAGGTTATGTAAAATGAAGATACCTTTTAAAGCAAACATTGAAGGTAAAGTAGCTGTAATAACCGGTGGTGCCGGGGTATTATGTAGTACTTTTGCAAAAACACTTGCCCAATGTGGTGCGAAAGTAGCACTTTTAGACTTAAATAAAGACAAGGCACAAGAAGTAGCAGATGAAATTAATGCAGCCGGCGGAACAGCTATTGCAGTAGAAGTTAATGTTTTACAACTTAATAGTTTACAAAAGGCAAAAAAAGAAGTTAGTGACAGGTTAGGTGCTTGTGAAATTCTTATAAATGGTGCCGGAGGTAATCACCCCAAAGGAACAACATCAAAAGAATATTTATATAAGGAAGACTTAGAAAATAAGAAAGAGGATCTAACAACATTTTTTGACTTAGATGAAAAAGGTATTGAATTTGTATTTAATTTAAATTTTTTGGGAACCTTAATGCCCACACAAGTTTTTGCTAAAGACATGGTGGGTAAAGAAGGAAGTACTATAATTAATATATCGTCTATGAATGCTTTTACTCCTTTAACTAAAATACCTGCATATAGTGGTGCAAAGGCAGCAGTTTCTAACTTTACCCAATGGTTAGCAGTACATATGTCTAAGGTTGGGATAAGGGTTAATGCAATAGCACCGGGATTTTTTCTAACAGAACAAAACCGAACATTACTAACAAACTCTGATGGATCATACACGGAAAGGGCAGAAAAAATATTAGCACATACACCCTTAGAACGGTTTGGTAAGAATGAAGATTTAATGGGAACACTCTTATGGTTAGTAGATGAAAAAGCATCGGGTTTTGTTAATGGTACAGTTATACCTGTAGACGGTGGCTTTTCTGCATATTCAGGAGTTTAGAAAGATAGGAGGGGCATAAAGATGGTAAAAACTGATATAGGTGTTATAGGACTTGGAGTAATGGGAAAAAGTATAGTCCTTAATATTGAAAGCAAGTCATTTTCTGTATCTGTATATAATAGGACAGAAAAAACTACAAAAGAATTTATAGAAACAGAACAAGGAAAAAATATTATACCAACATATAGTATAAAAGAATTTGTTCAATCATTAGAAAAACCGAGAAAGATTTTACTAATGATAAAAGACGGTAAACCAATTGATCTTACAATATCACAATTAAAACCTTATTTAGACAAAGGAGATATAATAATAGATGGTGGTAATTCTTTTTTTGAAGATACCATAAGAAGGACAAAAGAATTAGGATCAGAAGGTTTTAGATTTATTGGTGCCGGAGTTTCCGGAGGAGAAGAAGGAGCCTTAAAAGGTCCTGCCATTATGCCGGGTGGGCAAAAGGAAGCATATGAATTAGTAGCACCAATTTTTACAGCTATTTCAGCTAAAGTTGAAGGAGATCCTTGCTGTACTTATATAGGCTCTGATGGTGCCGGTCATTATGTTAAGATGGTGCATAACGGTATTGAATATGGTGATATGCAATTAATATGTGAAGCATATTCACTATTAAAAAATGTCCTAAATTTAACTGGTGAAGAAATCCATAAGGTATTTAAAGAATGGAATAAGGGAGAATTAGATAGTTATTTAATTGAAATAACTGCTGATATATTCACAAAAAAAGATAATGCAACCGGTAAATTAGTTGTAGATATAATAAAAGATGTAGCCGGACAAAAAGGAACCGGAAAATGGACAAGTCAAAGTGCACTTGATTTAGGTGTATCAGCACCAACAATTGCGGAAGCAGTATTTGCACGTTATATATCGGCAATCAAAGATGAAAGGTCATATGCAAGCACAGTATTAAAAGGACCCAAGGTAAAATTTAAAGGAGATAAAAAAGAATTTATAGAATCCATTAGAAAAGCCCTATATGCAAGCAAAATATGCTCATATGCTCAAGGATTTGCCTTATTAATGGCAGCTGCTGAAGAATATAATTGGGATTTAAACTATGGAGAAATTGCAATGATATTTAGGGGAGGATGTATTATAAGGGCACAGTTCCTTCACAACATTAAAGACGCATTTGATGAAAACAAAAAACTTAAAAACTTATTATTAGGATCATACTTTAAAGATATTATTGAAAGGTATCAAGAAGCGTGGCGGGAAGTTATCTCAGCTGCTATAACAAATGGTATCCCTGTTGCAGCCCTTTCAAGTGCTCTTGCCTACTATGATAGTTATAGAAGTGAAGTCTTACCTGCAAACTTATTGCAAGCACAAAGAGATTACTTTGGGGCACATACCTATGAAAGGATAGATAAAGAAGGTTATTTCCATACTCAATGGATTTAATAATGCTTTATAAGTTGATACACAAATAATTATATACCTATTAAGCCAAGGGCTATTGACCAATGTAGATAGCCCTTGGTTTTTATATTTTAGAGCTTCTTTAAGATTGACAAGCTAATTTTTAACTATATAATTGAATTATTAAATTAATTATATAGTTAAGGAGTGTTATAAATGGCTGAGATTCGCTGGAATCCATTAATAAAAGACTGGGTAATGATTGCATCCCATCGTCAGGATAGGCCTCAAATGCCTAAAGACTGGTGTCCATTTTGTCCCGGTTCAGGTAAAGTACCTGATAAATTCGATGTTTACAAATATGATAATGATTTTCCTGCATTATCACAAAATCCACCTAAACCGGATAAGATAAAAACAGACTTCTATAAATTGCAACCATCATATGGAAAATGTGAAGTGATTTTATATTCATCTGAACACACAATCACATTACCGGAATTACCTATTAATCATATAAAAAAGTTAGTAGATTTATGGACAGAAAGATATATCGAAATAAAAAAAGATAAAAAAGTTAAATATATATACATATTTGAAAATAGGGGTGAAGTGGTAGGTGTTACTATGCCCCACCCACATGGGCAAATTTATGGCTATCCTTTTATACCCAAAAAGATAGAGTGCGAATTAAATTCATGCAGGGAATATTATGCAGATAAAGACTCTTGCCTAATATGTGATATGACAAAGGATGAGCTGAAATATAAACAAAGGGTAATAATTGAAAATGAAGACTTTGTAACTTATTTACCCTTCTTTGCCGAATATCCGTATGGAATGTATATTGTAAGCAAACAACATAAACAAAACCTAACACAATTTAATGATAGTGAAAAATATAACTTAGCAAAAATAATAAGAGAAACCATAGGAACTTTAGACCAATTATTTGCCTATCAATTTCCCTATATGATGTGTATGCACCAAGAACCGGTTAATAGTGATGATTATACAGACTACTATCACTTTCATATAGAATTTTTTCCGCCTATGAGGTCGGTAGATAAGCAAAAATTTAATGCTTCAAGTGAAACGGGTGCATGGGCACATTGTAATCCTACAGCACCGGAAGAAAAGGCTGAGGAATTAAGGATAGCATACAAAAAGTTCTTAAAAATTAGCAAATAGATAATAGATTAAAATTAAATAAGTGGCAATATTGGGGGTAGAAGTATGACAATAAATGAATTGAAAGAAAGCTTTTTAAATTTATATGGAAATAAACCAGGGGATTTAAGAATTTTTGCATCCCCGGGGCGAGTTAATTTAATCGGTGAACATACAGATTACACAGGGGGACTTGTGTTTCCCGCTGCCCTAACTATGAACACGATTCTTGTAGTACGTTCAAGAAAGGATAATATTATTAACTTAGCAGCTACTGATTTAGACTGTAGGGTAAAAGCCCCTTTAGATGAATTAGATTTAGAAAAATATAAAAAATTAAGATGGGGTAACTATCAATTAGGAGTTGCTGATGAATTACAAAAGGCAGGTTATAAGTTAATAGGATGTGATATGTTATTTCATGGAACAATTCCATTTGGTGCCGGTTTATCGTCATCAGCATCTATTGAAGTTGCAACAGCATTAGCACTCTTAACCAT
>CAZRSG010000011.1:18263-29078 GCA_964602705.1 uncultured Oscillospiraceae bacterium | reverse complement strand
AAAACATAGTGGCAACCCAGCGTGGCAGTTGACAACAAAAATAAGCCGTAAGCAGACTTACCACACTCACACCTAAAGGTCTTTTTAAAACGAAAACCAAAGTGAGTATAAGGGGAATATGGGCAATGAGTGGATAAAGCCGCCATGCGACAGTAAAGCCGAAAATCCACCAGCATAATACCTGTGCCGCCCAAATCACAGCGCACAAAATGCCTATAATATGGCGTTCTTTCTTTGTTTCGCATCCCCCCGCAAAGCTGACATTCAGGAAAAAGCCATACAAAAAAACCAAGCTAGCATTCACCAAAACTAACACATCAACCATTACTCTACCCCCTTTTCCACAAACAGGAACTGCATATAAGCCTCTTTAACCTTGCTGTGCAAGAGCCTTGAAACAGGCACGTTCTGCCCGAAAAGGGTTGTTATATCTCGTGCGTTTAACGCTTGTATGTACTCCATGTTTATAATGTAGGATCGATGCACCTTTAAAAAGTTTCCCTTGCAAAGTAGTTTAACCTCAAACTCTGAAATAGAACCCCTTATTTCCTTTATGCTCCCATCATCAAAATGAAGGATAAGCCTTTTACCCTGCACTTCTAAAAATTCAAGCCTGCCAATAGGGAGCCGTATTAAACCTGAAGGCTGCATGATGCTAAGCGTTTCCACCCCTTTGCCTTTTTCCAAAGAAATCCTGTCTATAATGGGAAAGAGCTTGTCGGCTTTAGCGGGCTTGAGTAGATAATAATGGGCATTCACTGCATAGCTTTCCACTGCGAATTCGGGGGAGGATGTGATAAATACAATCTTAACCGATGGGTCAAAGCCACGGATTTCATGGGCGGCTGTAATCCCGTTCATTCCGGGCATCAATACATCTAAAAGCAAAATGTCATAAGCCTGTCGTTTCATAGTCTCTAAAAGCTCAATAGCATTCGAAAAGGCATCATATTTTAATACAGCACCCTTTTCTGTCTTATATTGGCTTATCAAATCAGAAATACGGGACAGCTCCTGCACATCGTCATCACATATGGCTATCTTTAGCATTTTACACCTCTACAATATAATTTATTAATCTTATTTTACCATAAAACATATGTCTTCACAATATTGTCCACTTACATTTCAGGGCGTAAATCCGACATTTCAAGCCAAAAACAGTTCTTGGTGATTTTTTCTGATACTATAAAATAAAGACTTAAACAGAGGGGAGTGACCTCATGTGAGTGTTACTATCGCATATTGTATTGCTGTTTTAAGCACGTTTTCTTTGATTGCACTATGGTTTGCAAATAGTTATAAAGTGCTTTGCCGAAAAAGAGACTCGGTTTGCAAAGCACGGGAAGAGCTGAGACTTCATCAAAATGGCTACCGAGAAAAGCTCGGCAGTCCCGAAGAGCCTACAGCCAAGCATATGCTTGCTACCAGTATCCAAATTTATGAACAAATTAAGGAGTCGTATAATAAAACTTTTGAAAATCCGGTTTATTGGGTTCCGGGGGTTTTGATAGGATTTAAAAAATTCACAAAATAAATTTAAGGAGAGATTTATAATGATTAACCGATTAGAAATAAAAAAAATTGCAAAATCACAGATAAAGGGGAACATCGGCATCCTGTTTGTATGCCAGCTTATCATTAGCCTTATTACAGCGATTGCCGCGCCAGTTGGGTTCTTGATTGCACCGTCATTTGCACTTTCAACCATCATGATTTATATTGCACTGGCACAAAATGTCCGGCCTTTAGTGGGCGATGTATGGAAGGGCTTCAATTTCTTCGGTAAGGCCCTTTGGCTTACCATTATAACAGGGGTCTTCACATTTTTATGGTCATTGCTCTTTATTATCCCGGGTATTGTCAAGGGATACGCCTATATGATGGCACCCTATATCCTTGCGGATAATCCAAGTATGACAGCCCGTGAGGCATTAAAAGAGAGCAAAAGATTAACCGATGGAAATAAGGGTGAACTGTTTGTTCTAATGCTGTCCTTTATCGGATGGTGTCTGCTTGTTCCGCTCACACTGGGGCTTATCATCATTTGGCTTGCACCGTATGCGAACGCAACGCTGGCGAACTATTACCTTGCAATGAAAGACAGTAATCAGACCACCTCTCGTCCGGTAGAGAAATGTACCTTAGTTTAAAAGGAATAAAAAATTTAGGAGGATTTTAATTATGAATAAAAAAAGGTTTTTAACAATGGGATTGGCATTTGCGATGACGGTTTCTATGTCGGTAAATGCATTTGCGGCAAGTAAAATTTTTGTGGACTTGGAGGAAGTGAAAACCGACACACCACCGCAGGTTGTCAATGACAGAACCATGGTGCCTGTGCGTGCAATCACAGAAATGATTGGCTATGATGTGAATTGGGTCGCGGAGAAACAACAGGCAGAGGTGTGGGAGCCATCCGGACAGCATCCGACAATTATCATGAATATCGAAAACACCACCGCATATTACGAAAAATTTGTGGCGGAACTTGACGAACGGGTTTCATACGAGGTAACTCTTGACTCTCCGCCCGTTCTGATTAACGAAAGAACCTTTGTGCCGCTGCGTTTTATTTCCGAAGCTGTGGGCTATACGGTGGATTATAATGTGGATTCAGCGGATGTTTACCTGTTCTCTCCCGCGTATATGGAAAATCAAATCGGCGAGGGAATGGGCGAGGATAGCGAAGAAATCGGCAAATCACAGCCGGTGACAGAGGCGGAAGTGAATTACGTTTTAAGCTTTCGGACTAAAAGCTGGCTTGCCTTAAAGCAGGAACAGAAAGAAAAGATTATTTCTATCATGACTCGCTGGTGGGATGAGATTGATGGTTATGTTGTGGAGGATTTTGACGCAGTGCTTGCGGACTTGGATCATCAGATGGAAACCTACTTCAGAAACAATGTGGATGAAGGTGTGTTCCAGACAGCGTGTGATATTTATGAGATTAACCCTTCAAACTACATTATGGGTTAAGGAGGAGCGACGATGAAAAAGCGATTTTTAAGCATATTGCTTACTATATGTATGGCACTTAGTCTGCTGCCCATGACAGCGGCGGGAAAGGCAGTGACGGCAACACGCAATCCGGCACAATTTCTGGTAAACGGAAAGCTTGCCAACGTTCCGGCAACATACAATATAGGTGGCTTTAACTACTTATCCCTGCGTGGGATTGCGGTTTTGCTAAACGGCACGGCAGCACAGTTTGATGTAACCTGGAACGGTACGTATGCCGGAATCGAAACAGGAAAGCCCTATACGGGAGATGAGGTTTCCGCCGGGCTCCCTGAAACGACTGACGCCGGTAACGCCGGTGAAGGGTTTTTCGTTTATCTTGACGGCGAATTATACGGCGGTTTGAACGACGTCTATTTTATTGCCGACCGTTACTATTGTCAACTACGTGAGTTCGCCGAGCGGATGAACGGCAAAAAATCTCAGTTCAATGTCTATTGGGACGATGAGCTTGCTCAGGCGGTCATAGAGCCGGGGGCGTGGTACACAGGCCTATCCCCGAACTTCATCGGAACCGCCCCTGCAATAGAAATGGTGCATGTTTCCGCAGGAACCCATTATCTGACCACAGCCACTACACCAGACGGAGACAAAGATATATCGGTAACCCTTACAAAAGGCTATTATATTGGCAAAACTGAAATTACACAGAAGCAATATAAGGCGGTCATGGGCATAAACCCCAGTTATTTTGATGGCGTGGATGATGGTTGGGTCGGGCAGGTGCCATATACGCTCCCCGACGGGCGTATCTCGTATATGTTTGATTTGGTGCACAGTAGCGGAACCATGCCACGGGTGCCGTTTCTGGGCGACATACAAGAAAACCGACCCGTAGACAGCGTTAGCTGGTATGATGCTTTAGTATTTTGTAATAAATTGAGTATCCTTTCGGGCTACACTCCGACTTACAGCATCAAAGGAACCACCGACCCCAAGGGGTGGGGTGTGGTTCCCGATGTTTCGTGGGACGCGGTCATTGCAAACCCTGACTCGAACGGTTACCGCCTGCCCACTGAGGCGGAGTGGCAGATAGCTTGCCTTGCCGGGACGAAAACCCGATTCAGCTTCGGCGATAATATGGACATCGCAGACGAATACGCATGGACGGTTCATAATGCAAGCATTGTGATTTATATAGCTGAGGAAGGCTATACTCGGGAGGCGGCAAAGAAGCTGCCGAATCCGTGGGGGCTGTATGATATGTACGGCAATGTGGCGGAATGGTGCTGGGACTTGCTTCAGACGGGCAGCGCCTATCCGGTGGGTGTTATAGACCCTATCGGTGCCGCGACGGAGGTTTCCGAAGGCTACCGCATGGTTCGCGGTGGCAATACAGACAGGGAGGTGCTTGGCTCCCTTAGCCGTGACGAGTTCCGCAAGCCGGACACAAAGGATGACTTAATCGGTCTGCGTGTGGTGCGGGGCGACGAAAATCCAAGGATCACACCGCCCACCGATCTACCCGGCCACGTGTGGGAAGGATACTTGCTGATGAACGGCCCTAACAAAACCCTCTACAAGGTGGGTGAGGGCTTTGACACAACTAAACTTTTGGTGCACTATCAGGATAAGTATGGCCGCCGCAAGGTCATAAATAACGCGGAGTTGCGTTTTTTTACCTCCGGCACAGTGGAACTGACTGAGGGTCGCCCCTTTACAACTGAAGGCGTAAAGAAAGTTGAAATTCTGCATAATGGGCAGAAGGTCAAATGGGCGCAAGGCACTTCCTTCTTCGAGGTCAAGGTGATCCCCGGAGATGTAGTCAGTAAAGACAACAACAGCCCAAGTGCAGGCAGCAAGATTTTGGACAACGGCGATTATTATATGCAAATCTTCGATAAATATATCTATCCTGTGGCGGCGAGCGGCATCTTCTACATGGAGCTTTCGGACAAAAAGCCGGATAAAGCGTTTACGGTAAAATTGGTGAATTATGACGAGGAGCGTGGAGCGGAGTACACGATTTCCTATGACGGAACCTATGTCGTCCAGCCCTCCTCCAAGGACGGGGATCAGTTGCAAACCGTCAATCTGATTCCTCACAGGTGGCGGATCAACCAATATTCCTCCTTCTGCACCATTCGGGATTACGGAAAGCAACAACTTTTGGTTAACGCCAGCGGTGCAAAGAGTGAAAACGGAACAAAAGTAACAATTTGGTCGTACAAAGGCTCCGCACCGGAGCATGGGAAGATTCAATTTATCAAGGCGGAATAATTATTAGGGAGGCAGAATTATGATTAAAAAATTTATTAGTATTGCAACTGTTTTGTGTATCGTATTATCGTTAATACCACTATCCGCAGGTGCAGTAGGCGAGCAGAATGATAATTTCCTTAAACTTCTGACATTCAATATGAATACCCCGGATGAAGTTACGCATAACGGTACAAAAATTTCGAGAAAAGTTAATTTTATAAGCGGAAATGTTAAAAGCTATGAGAGTTTAGACGGCAAGCCGACAATCGTAATATTTTTAGATATTAATAAAATTGATGATACACTAAGCACCGTTAAGAATACTGCTGAGCTTATCAAAACACGAAAAATCGAAAATGATGTGAACCTTCTTTTATATATTTATGATTATCATAAGGGGAATCGTGACGCTGACACAAAAGTAATCAGAGAAAAAACTTCTGAACTTAATTACCCGTTTCTGTCAATATACGGCGGAACAAAAGACGGATATGTGAAAGAACAATTGGAATTCTTCGTTATTTGTAATTCAGGCAATATACTTTTAGATGTAGAAACCGGTGTTTTCAAGATGCCTATTGCCGTATATTGCGGTAAAAACGGTGCTTTCGGCAAAAATATCACGGGCGGTGTACAAACCGTGCCAATGCTTACAGATGTCTTTGACAGATGGTACAACACGGAAACATTTGAAAAGTTTGCCCTTAGAATGAAAAGTGAATACAATGTCAAAGTTACCAGTATCCGCTCGTCGGCAGTAACTGTTCAAGAGCAAGAATATTTAGAAAAAGCGCTAAAATATTGGGGCAAGGATTTTATTAAAAAAGTATCTGCTGGTTTCGGCGGAGAGCAAATGTGTGTTTCTATCTGTGATTCCAAATAATAATTCTCCCCGTGCGGATATTGTGACTTATTTGTACCGAAGTGCGGGAAGTCCTAATATTCAATAAAGTGCGAGAGGTATTTCATATTAAAACAAATTACTGAAAATATTAACAACAAAAAGAATAGGAGATTACATCATGAAAAAACGATTTTTAAGCCTAACTCTTGCTATTTGTATAGCATTGACACTTTTGCCCACAATAACGCTGGTAGCGTCAGCATCAAAGGGTATCTTTATCGGAAGGCACACTTAATGGCAATGCCATTCAACAACTTGCCCCAATGACAGGAAATAACACATTTCTCAGATGGAGTAGTGACCGTGACTCAAATGCTTGGTTATACTACAGCTTCATTGTAGTATTCCAATGGCGTCAAAACACTAAGCTTAAAAATGGCTATCGTAATGGTTCATTATATGTTTTAGAAATTAATTTTGCCGATTTTGAAATACCAATGGCTAATGTTGCCCGTTACGATTATGCTAATATAGCTAAGGACTGGTCTACAAATCCTATCTCCCCAAGTGACCATTGGATTTTCTATGACCCTATGTATACTGGTATTATTGAATTCCCAGAATATGAATCTGGTGAGATGTATTGTGGAGTTCTTGATGAACCGCTTGCGCGTTATTGGGGATTAAAACGCGTAATGGGGTATGAAATACCCTTATCGGAAATCACTGATAATAATGCTTATGGGAAAATCTTCGGTACTTTCAAAGAATTATCCAAAAAGAAATAGCCAAAAATAGAGGCACTATCCCTTGCGAGATAATGCCTCTTTCTTGCTTTTCCTTATCGGTTGAGCCTCCGCTTGAAGAGAGTCGGTAAAAATTTTACTTGTTATCGTAAATCCCTAAGTTGAACTCCCTTTAAAAGGTTGCTTCTTTTTGTATCCACCATGGCAATCGTGAGGATAGTAATGGCGGAGAAGGAGGGATTTGAACCCTCGCACCGCTTACACGGTCTACGCCCTTAGCAGGGGCGCCTCTTCAGCCAACTTGAGTACTTCTCCATATAATAGATTTATTATTAAATAAATTTGTTTGAAAGATTTTATTTTAGCAAGTTATATTTTATACCCTAAAGAAAATATGGCGGAGAGGGTGAGATTCGAACTCACGGCTCTTTCGAGACACTGGTTTTCAAGACCAGCTCCTTAAACCGCTCGGACACCTCTCCAATCAAGTAACAAATAATAATATAGCAAATTTTTTGTACTCTGTCAACCATATTTTTATCTTTCCATTTTTTATTTCTTTAATATTTCTGTTCTTTAGAAAACCTAAGCCAATTTCTGATGTGTTTTTATTTTTCTATGAGGTTTGCACCACCCATATAGGGTAAAAGAACATTTGGTATTGTGATGCTGCCATCGTCATTTTGAAAGTTTTCTAATATAGCTGCCAGACATCTTCCTATTGCTACTCCGGAACCATTTAATGTATGAAGAAATTCAGCCTTTTGACCTTTTTCCTTCCTATATTTTATGTTTGCTCTTCTTGCCTGGAAGTCTTCAAAGTTACTGCATGATGATATTTCTACATATTTATTATAACTGGGCATCCATACTTCAATATCATATTTCATAGCCGCAGCAAAGCCTAAATCACCAATACATATCTTGACTACTCTATATGGTATTTCTAATAATTGTAGAACTTTTTCTGCATCATTTGTTAGCTTTTCTAATTCTTCGTATGATTTTTCCGGTTCTACAAATTTAACTAATTCTACTTTATTGAACTGATGTTGACGTATTAAGCCTCTTGTATCCCTTCCCGCTGCCCCTGCTTCTGATCTAAAACATGCTGAGTATGCAACGTGGTTTATTGGTAAATCTTCTGCTTCTAATATTTGTTCCCTATACATATTTGTAACAGGAACTTCTGCAGTTGGAATCAAGTAGTAATCTGTTCCACTAATTTTAAATGCGTCTTCTTCAAATTTAGGGAGTTGTCCTGTTCCTATCATACTATTCCTGTGTACTAAAAATGGTGGAAATATTTCTGTATATCCATTCTTTTCTGTATGTATATCTAAGAAAAAGTTAATTATTGCCCTTTCTAATCTGGCTCCTAATCCTTTATATATAGTAAATCTTGCACCGGTAGTTTTTGCCGCTTTAGTAAAGTCTAATATGTTTAGTCTTTCCCCAAGTTCCCAGTGTGGTTTTGCTTCAAATTCAAATTCTTTTATATTCCCCCATCGTCTTACTTCTATATTATCATCTTCAGTTTCTCCATCTGGTACCATTTCATTGGGTATATTAGGGATGCTTAGTAAGATATTGTCTATCTTTTCATTGCTTTCTCTAAGTGTATTGTCATATTCTTTTATATTTTCTGAAACATTTTTCATTTCTTCTAATATTTTTGTTACTTCTTTTCCTTCTTTTTTATATATCGGTATCTTTTTCGAGACTTCATTGCGTTGATTTTTAAGTTTTTCTACTTCAAATAATAAGTTTCTTCTTTTTTCATCTAATTTTATAAGTTCTTCTATATTAATATTTTCTTTCCTTCGATTAAGTGCCTTTCTAACCTTTTCTGTTTCGTTTCTTATTAATTTAATATCTAACATTATAATTTCCTTTCTTTTATTCTTTTTTAATTTATTTATTCCTTTTTGCCTTTTTCCTCAATATTTCTCAATAACCTATTCACTTCTGTAATATAAGGACTTGAAGGATAATCTTCTTTAAATTTTAATAATCCTTCCTTTGTTTTTTCATCTTCTTCCGTTTCTATTAGACTTTTTATAAGAAAAAATAAGGCATCATCTGAAAAAAACATTTTATTATTGTATTCTAATGATTTATTTAGTTCTTCTATTGCTTGTCCATATTTTCCTTCTTTATAGTTTTTGTATCCTATAGTATAATGTTGGTTTGCAGCCTTGTCAAAAACAGTCTTAGCAAAACTATTATATATCTCTTGCCCGTTTTCGTTTAGTATATCATAGTTTACCTGACTTAAATACATGGCACTTTTTTTTGTGTCTTTATTTTTATAACTTTTTTCCGCCGCAATTAGATTATCAAAACTTCTTATCAAATCTTCATTTTGTGTTGTTAACCTATCCATTTGTGTTAATAAACTGTTTAATTTTTCTTCATATTCTTCTATTTGCTCTTCCTGTTTTCTTGTCTTTTCCTTTAAATTTCTATTTTCTTCTGTCAAGTCACTAATGTTATCTTGTACTCCTTGATATAACCATTGTTGTTTGTTTAATTGTGCTTTATATGTTTTTACATCCTTACTTAATCTTTGTTGGCTAACAGCTGACATAAAGATTAGAACAAAGGCTATAGTAAATAATATGATACTATAACCCCAAAAAAATTTCGCTTTTTCTTGCATTATTCCGTCCCCTCTTTAAAATTATATTTAACACAAAGCCTTTATTCACTATAATTTTTCTTGGCCAAATCAATTGATTGCACTTCTTCTGCAGATAAGGCATATTTTGATTTGCCGTCTATAATTGGTTTTGCATATATTATAGAGCTTTCCCTGGAATATACTGCATTTATCACAAACCCATTATCGTTTGAGTCAAGTGCTGTTATTGCAAAACTAAGATCGCTTCCCACATCTTCAAATGCATTATAACGAACAACGCCTATTTTTTGTAGACTCATTGTTAGCTTTGCATTTATCTTTACAATTTGCTCCTCTATATCTTTGTTTTTTTCTATTATCTCTTTTACTTCTTTATAATAGCCTATAATTATCTTTTCTAAGCTTTCATTTTCTATACCATTATTTAAAATATTAATTTTACTTTTTACTTTCTTTATATGCATTGAATTTATAACTATAATTAGTAGCACAAATATATTTATAATTGTTGACAATAAAACGATATAATTTATATACTCACCTATAAAATCATTTACTATATCCATTAGATTTCTCCTTTTAAACAATTTTTAAAATGTTTCACGTGAAACATTTTAAGTTTGCTATACTTAATTTATCTTATTTATGATTTTATCTTAATCTTATTAAATCTTATCTTATAATATTTACTTAAATGTTTAATATGTCTAAAAGCCTTTCTAAGTCTCCTTGAGAGTAATATTCTATTTCTATTTTTCCTTTATTTTTACCTTGTTGAATTTTTACCTTAGTTCCTAATGATTGTGATAGTCTGTTTTGTATATCTATATATATAGGGTCTTCCTTTCTTTTTTTATCTTTTTCTATCTTGTCTATATTCATCAGATGTTTTGCTAATTTTTCTGCTTGACGCACATTAAGGTTTTCTTTTACAATTTTAAGTGCAAGTCTTTTTTGCATGCTTGGATTAGTTAAACTTAATATTGCCCTTGCATGTCCATTAGATATATCTCCGCCAATTAACATTAATGATATTTCCTCCGGTAACCTTAATAATCTTAATGAGTTAGCTATTGATGACCTACTTTTTCCTATTCGTTGGCTTATTTCTTCTTGTGTTAATTTGAATTCATCTATCAAATTCTGATATGCCTTGGCTTCTTCAATAGGATTTAGGTCCTCTCTTTGCAAATTCTCAATTAAAGCTACTTCTAACACTTGACTTTTTCCATATTCTTTTATTATTACCGGTATATTGGTTAAACCAGCAATTTTTGCTGCTCTCCACCGTCTTTCCCCAGCTATTATTTTATAAAATCCTGTTTCTTGTCGCTTGACTATTATTGGCTGTATTATGC
>CAZRSG010000011.1:2390-18253 GCA_964602705.1 uncultured Oscillospiraceae bacterium | reverse complement strand
GCTAAAACTTTTAGTTTTTCATCATCAAAGTGTTTTCTCGGTTGTGCTTTATTAGGTTCAATATTGATTGTTTTTATTTCTTTTATAATATTTTCTTCTTCCGTTTCAAAGTCTTCTAATAATGCACCTAAGCCTTTTCCTAAAACCTTTTTTTTCATTTACATTACCTCACTTGTATATTCAATTATTTCATCTGCAAGTTCAGTATAACATTCTGCCCCCCTTGATTTGGGGTCATATATGATAATTGGTTCACCAAAACTTGGTGCTTCACTTAACTTGACATTCCTTGGTATTACTGTTTTATAAACTTTCTTTGGAAAGAATCTTTTTACCTCTTCGACTACCTGTATAGAAAGGTTTGTTCTTGCATCAAACATAGTAAGTAATACGCCTTCTATTGCTAAATTAGGATTTAAAAATTTTTTAACCCTTCTTATGGTATTGGTTAATTGACTTAATCCTTCGAGTGCATAATATTCACATTGTATTGGCACTAATATAGAGTCTGCACAAGTTAAGGCATTTATAGTCAATAATCCTAAAGAAGGGGGACAGTCAATAGTTATGTAGTCATAGTTATTCTTAATTTGTTCTACTACTTTTTTTAATTGAAACTCTCTTTCTTCTATTGATATAAGCTCAATTTCTGCCCCTGCTAATTGGATATCTGAGGGACATATGTCTAAATTTTTTATTTTTGTATCTATAATGGCTTCAACTATTTTATTATCATTAATTAATATATCATATGTTGATTTTTGAAGCTGTCTTTTGTTAATTCCTAATCCACTTGTTGTATTACCCTGTGGGTCTATATCTATTACTAAGATCTTCTTTCCCCTTTTTGCTAAACAAGCACTAAGATTAACTGTTGTCGTTGTTTTTCCCACACCCCCTTTTTGGTTTGCTATGGCTATAATCTTAGACAATATTTCACCACCCTTTTTTTATTCAAAAATTATATCTTTCTGGATATGACGCAATGCTTTTTTTATTATTTTTAATACCTTTTTGCTTATTATATCATATTTTTATAATTTTTGAAGATTGTTTCACGTGAAACATTGAATATTTTTTTATTTTTTGAATATAACTATTATATAGTTCTTAAGGGGATATGTTTGTTTTTTTCTTTTTTTTATATAAATTTATTTTTGGGAGGAAATATGATTAGAATAATATTAAAGTCTTTTTTATTAGTTTTCTTGGCAGAATTAGGAGATAAAACCCAATTATCGACCATGCTTTTAGCTTCTAAGTCTAAATCCCCTTTTTCTGTTTTTATTGGCTCTTCCCTTGCTTTAATTTTAACGTCTTATATAGGAGTTCATTTAGGTGATTCCATAAGTAGATTTTTGCCTCCTAATCTTATTAAAATAGGAGCAAGTTTTTATTTCATTATAATAGGCATAATCATTTTTTTAGGAAGATAACTTTTATTTTGGAATCTTTATTATGTATTCTATATATTCATTATTGTTTTTTTCTGTAATATTTGCATTAACACCTGCATCTTTTATCATTGCAATAGCCTGCCTTAATGTATTTATAAAAATCCGAATATCCTTAAAGATTTTCTTATGTTTTATTTCTTGTTTTTCTTTTTTTGATGTAAAATCTATTATGGTTTTATCAATGATTTCTTCTGTTGTTTTAACATTAAGACCTCTTTCACATACCTTTTTTAATATTTTTAATTGTAACTGTTCATCCGGAAGTTTTAACAATGCACGTGCATGGCGTTCAGTAAGCCCATTATCATTAATAATTTTTTTTACTAATGGGGGTAGTTTTAAGATACGAAGTTTATTGGCTATTGTAGATTGGCTTTTTCCTATCTTTATTGCTAATTCTTCTTGTGTGAAGCCATGTTCACTTATTAAATGAAAATAACTTTCAGCCTCTTCCATAAAGTTAAGGTCTTCTCTTTGTAGATTTTCAATTAAGGCTAATATTGCAGAGTCATTATCTCCAATCTCTAATATAATACATGGTATTTCTTCAAGATTTGCTATTTTTGATGCTTTTAATCTTCTTTCTCCTGCTACTAATTCATAGGCACCTGAGCGTAGCTTTCTTACACTTATTGGCTGTATGACCCCATATTGTTTTATTGATTCTGCTAATTCATTTAGGGCTAATTTATCAAAATATTTGCGTGGTTGGTATGGATTGGGTTTTATTTTGTTTACCGAAATATTAACAATCTTATTTCTTTCTTCTGTAGAATTTTTAAATTTTGATATTACTTCAATCATAATTGAAACCTCCCATAGTTATTTAATGTTTTAATAATTATAACATATATTACATTTTTATGGTAAAGTTTCGTTCGTCATCTTTTTACATTTTATTGTTTAAAGGCTTATTTTAAGGGTTCTTTTGATGGTTTTCCTGCCTTCCTGGGATATTTTGTCGGGCATTGTCTTTCTTTTTTTATAAAAATCAAACTATGTTTTATATGGATATATGGTAGGCTTATATAGGATACTTGTTCTGTTTTGCCTCCTAAAATCTTTATTGCTTTTTCTGCTTCTTTTTTTTCTTCTTCAATATCTTTACCTTTCATACTTATAAAAATTCCTCCTATTTTAACGAATGGTAAGCAATATTCAGATAAAACTGCTAAATTTGCAACTGCCCTTGAAATGCATATATCAAATCTTTCCCTATATTTTTCTTCTTTCGCCAAATCTTCTGCCCTGCCATGAATTGTCTTTATATTTTTTAAAGCAAGTTGCCCTATTACTTCCTCTAAAAACTTTATGCGTTTTTGTAATGAGTCAAGTAGGACAACTTTTATATCCGGTCTTACTATTTTCATTACTATGCCCGGAAATCCAGCTCCTGTTCCTATATCGATTATGCTTGAATTTAAAGAAACTTTATCATATATTAGGGGTGTCATGGAATCTATAAAGTGTTTTATTATTATTTCTTTTTTATCTTCTATTGCTGTTAGGTTAATTTTTTTATTCCATTGTATAAGTAGGTCCATATATTGAAAGAGTTCTTCTATTTGTTGTTCTGATAAGTCTATTTTTAATTTATTAGCACCTTCTGATAATAACTTTTTGTATTCTTTATTTTTAACATTCATATCATCTTCCCCTTATCTTTCCTTGTTTAAGATGTATAATTAATATTGATATATCTGCAGGTGACACACCAGGTATCCTACTTGCCTGTCCTAATGATAATGGTTTCATTTCTGACAATTTCTGTTGGGCTTCTATTCTTAATCCGTTAATTTTATTATAGTCAATATCCTCAGGTAGCTTTCTTTTCTCAAGTTTTTTAAATTTTTCAATTTGTTCAATTTGCTTTTTTATATATCCTTCATATTTAATTTGTATTTCTACCTGTTCTACTACTTCAAATTTCAATTTTACCCTTTCTTTATCAATTTCTTTCATACTTTCATATGATATTTCCGGCCGTTTTAATAATTCATACAATGAAATACCGCTTTTAATTGGTGAGCTATTATTTTTTATCATAAATTCGTTTATTTGTTTACTTGGTGCAATATTTTTATTTTTTAATCTTTCAATTTCTTTTTTTATCTGATCCCTTTTTTCTAAAAACTTTTTATATCGTTCCTCTGATATTAATCCTATCTTATAAGCAATAGGAGTTAATCTTAAATCTGCATTATCTTGTCTTAGGAGTAATCTATATTCTGACCGTGATGTCAACATCCTATAAGGTTCCGGTGTGCCTTTTGTTACAAGATCATCTATAAGTGTTCCTATATATGCCTGTGACCTATCTATTATTAATGGCTCTTTATCCTTTATTTTTAAGGCAGCATTTATTGCAGCTATTAAGCCTTGTGCTGCTGCTTCTTCATATCCTGAACTTCCATTGAATTGCCCTGCCCCATATAGTCCCGATATTTCCTTAAATTCTAATGTTTGTTTTAACTGCCTGGGATCAATACAATCATATTCTATTGCATACGCAGGTCGCATTATTTTTACATTTTCCAAGCCTTTAATAGATTGTAACATTTCTAATTGAACATCTTCCGGCAAACTTGTAGATGTTCCTTGAACATACATTTCTCCTGTGTTTAATCCCATAGGTTCTATAAAGACCTGATGCCTATCCTTATCTGCAAATCTTGTAATCTTATCTTCTATTGAAGGACAATATCGTGGTCCGACTCCTTCTATAAGTCCACCATATAATGCTGTCCTATGTATATTATCTTTTATTATTTTATGTGTTTTCTCATTAGTATAAGTTATCCAACATGATATTTTATTTTCACCGATTTCTTTTGTTTCAAAAGAAAAAGGTACTATAATATCGTCTCCTTTTTGCTCTTCCATTTTTGAATAGTCTACGCTCCTGGAATTAATTCTGGCTGGGGTCCCTGTTTTAAACCTTATCATTTTTATATTGTGGCTTTTTAGGGATTCAGTTAACCTATTTGCCGGAAACAATCCATCCGGTCCACTTTCGTAACTTATATCACCTATAAGAATCTTTGCTCTTAAAAATGTTCCCGTTGCAAGTATTATTGCTTTTGTATTATAAATGGCACCTGTATGTGTTTCTATTGCTGTTACCTTATTATCTTTTACTTTTATACCTGTAACTTCTGCCTGTTTTATATCTAAGTTTTCTTGTTTTTCTAATACATATTTCATTTCCATTTGATATGCTCTTCTATCTGATTGTGCACGAAGGGAATAGACGGCAGGACCCTTACCCCTATTTAAAATGCGTGATTGTATAAATGTTTTATCTGCAACCTTGCCCATTTCTCCACCCATTGCATCAATTTCTCGTACAAGATGACCCTTTGCTGTTCCTCCAATATTTGGATTACATGGCATATTGGCTATACTATCAAGATTCATTGTAAAAATAGCTGTTGAACAGCCAAGCCGCGCCGATGCTAATGCAGCTTCTGCCCCTGCATGTCCTCCTCCAATAATAATTACATCATAATAACCGGCATAATACCGCATAATTACTCCTCACTTTCCTAAGCAAAACTTCTGAAAAATTTCATCTACTATCTCCTCTGATACCGTTAGACCGACTATCTCTCCTAAATTTGATATGGCATTGCTTATATCTATATATATAATATCTGTTGGTAATCCCGCATCTAAATTTTCAAGTGCAACTTTTATGTCTTCTTTTGCCTTAATTAGGGCTTGTTTATGACGTATATTTGTAATAAACATTTGATTTTCACTTTTATTTATTTCCCCGGAAAAGAACATTTCTTTAATTGTATTTTCAAGTGTCTTTATCCCGATCTTTTCTTTAGTTGATACCTTTATTATTGGAAATGCTTGTAGGGCTTTTTTAATGTATTCATAATCAACATTTATTTTTAAATCCGTTTTATTTATTAATACAATAACCTGTTTTTGTTGGATATCATTAATAATATTTTTATCATCTAATGTTAATGGTTCGCTTCCGTCAATAATGATTATTATTAAGTCTGCATTTTTTATATGGCTTTTTGTTTTTTCTACCCCAATCTTTTCTACAATATCTTTTGTTTCCCTAATACCTGCTGTATCTATAATCTTTAATGGTATCCCCTGAATGTTAATATACTCTTCTATGCTATCCCTTGTTGTTCCTGGGATTTCGGTGACAATTGCTTTTTCTTCATTAATGAGTACATTTAACAAGGAAGATTTACCTACATTAGGTCTGCCTATTATTACTGTATTAATACCTTCTTTTATTATTTTACCAGCATCTGCAGTTTTGATTAAAGAACTTATTTGTCTTTCTATATCTTTTAATCCTTCTATTAATTCCGGTTTTGTAATTTCTTCTATATCTTCTTCAGGATAATCTATTGTTACTTGCATATTTGCGGCAATATTAAGCAAAGATTTTCTTATTTGTGTAATTTTCTTAGATAAGCTTCCTTCCAGATGATCTACTGCTGACTTCAAGCCCAAATCTGTTTTTGAATTTATAATATCAATAATTGATTCTGCCTGTACAAGATCGAGTCTGCCATTTAAAAATGCTCTTTTTGTAAATTCCCCTTCTTCTGCTAATACTGCACCGGCTTTAAGTACTTCCTCTAATACCTTCTTTGTGGAAACAATTCCACCATGACAATTAATTTCTACTATATCTTCTTTTGTATAAGTATTTGGTTTTCTCATAACACTTATAAGAACTTCATCTATCTTATTTTCTTCACTATCCTTTTTTATTATATATCCATAATTAATCGTATGTGTTTTAACCTTGTATAACTTTTTGTTTTTTGGACTTTTATATATAGTATCAACTATCTTTATTGCATCTTTTCCACTAACCCTAATTATACTTATGCCCCCACACCCCAAGGGTGTTGAGATAGCTGCTATTGTTTCACTAAAGTACATTTATATCATCTCCGTTGCCTATGTCTTAACCATCCTATAATTACTTTTTAAAAAAGCTGTACTGTAGACTATTTAAGCCTTCAGCTACAGCTTTTTATAATATTTATGGTCAAATGCTATTATTTCTTTATTGTTATTACTACTTTTCTATAAGGTTCTTCTCCAATACTATAAGTAGTAACTTTATAATTGCTTTGCAATGTTGAATGTATTATTCGTCTTTCATAAGGATTCATTGGCTCAAGAGTTATGCTTTTCTTATATATGGCAACTTTATTGGCAAGACGTTTTGCAAGTCTTATTAATGTATCTTCTCTTTTTTTCCTATATCCTTCCGTATCAATAAAAACTCTTATATATTCTTCATCACCTTTATTTGCTACAAGATTTGTTAAATACTGCAATGAATCTAATGTTTCTCCTCTTTTACCAATTAATATACCCATATTTTCTCCCCCAAGAGTAATATTTATTCCCTTGGTCGATTCCATAATATTAATTTCAACTTCTAAACCTATTTTCTTAAAAACCTCTTCTAAAAACTTTTGAGCTTTATCTTTTACTGTTTCATTTGGTGTAACTACAACCTTTGCTCCTTTTGAACCGAATAAACCAAAAAATCCTTTACTCCCCTCATCGATTACCTTTACATCTACTTCTTCCCTTTCCAATTTTAGATCTGTAAGTGCATCTTCAATAGCTTCTTCTACAGTCTTTCCTATCTTTTCAACAGATTTTTTCATTTACTCTTATTTCCCTCCTTTTTTATTACACTAAAATATTTATTTAAAAATAGTTGTTGTATTACCTGCACTATATTACTTGTTATCCAATATAAGCCTACACCTGAAGGTAAAGAAAAAGTAAACATCAAAGTCATAAAAGGAAATATCTTTGTCATACTTCCCTGCATTTCATTAGCCTTTTCATTACTACTTCCTTTATCTGCCTGATTTGATGTATTGGCCATTGCTGTATATTTTCCTGATAAATAGGTAGTTAGACCTGCTAATAATGGTATAATCCATAAGGGTGATATCCCTAAAGTATTTGAACTTAAATCAAATTTTGGTATTTCAGCCAAATTTAAACCAAAAAAGTTAAAGTTAAATCTTAATATTTTATCTACTATTGCATTATTACTAATAAGTTCACCTAAATGATTAATTGCCGGATGGTTTTTTAATTGGTTTATTATTGTTATTTCATCTCTTGCCAAATATTTAATTGGTGGATCTAATTTGGATAATAACTCCGTTATTGCTGCCGGTTTCATTTTCATTATCATATGTGTTAAGGGTCTATATATAACCTGATATAGTCCTATCATAATCGGAAATTGAATAAGCAGAAGAAAACATCCTCCTGCCGGATTAACTTTATGTTTTTCATATACCTTCATTACTTCTTTATTCATTTTCTCTTTATCATTTTTATATTTCTTTTGTATATCATTGATTATAGGCTGTACTTTTTGCATCTCAACCATAGATTTTTGTTGTTTAATAGCAAGTGGTAATAGTATTATTTTAATAAAGATTGTAAATAGTACTATTGAAAAACCATAATTTTTTGTTATCTCATATATAAAACCTAATATCGTCCCCAAAGGACCCGTTATAAATGTTGAAAATATATTTCCCATATTTATTATTTTATCCTCCTTTTATTTTATTTTACAGGATCATAGCCTCCCGGATTAAATGGATTGCATCTTAGAAGTCTTCTTACTATTAAATATATTCCTTTTAAAAAACCATACTTATTTAAAGAATCTAATGCATACTGTGAACATGTAGGATAAAATCTACAACTTGGCTTTTTTAATGGTGAAATATATTTTCTATAAATTATTATACAATAAATTAAAAATTTCTTCATATAATGTCACCTGTTTATTAAGTTAGCTTTTTTAAATAATTCATTCATTGAAATATTCATCTTTTTATAATCAATATATTTTATTCTTATCCTTGATACAATTATAATATCATATCCTTCTTTTATATTATCTTCCATTAATCTATAATTTTCTTTTATTAATCTTTTTATTCTATTTCTTACTACTGCTTTACCTACTTTTTTATTAATTGTAATACCTAATCTATTTATTCCTTGATTGTTCCTCTTATAATATATAACTAAATATTTATTTACAATCGTTTTCCCTATTCTATATATTTTTTTAAATTCACTATTTTTATTTAGTGATATTGTTTTCTTCATTTTTTAAGTTACCTTTTTTCTGTTTTATTTCATATATTATTATATGTTTTTATTATAACATAAGAAATTAAAATAAGTTGATATAATTTCTTATGTTATAAAATAAAAAGACCACACCTTTGTGGCCCTATGCTGACAATGTTTGTCTTCCTTTTTGTCTTCTTCTAGCCAGTACTCTTCTTCCACCTTTAGTAGTCATTCTTTTTCTAAATCCATGTGTTTTTTTCCTTTTTCTTTTATTTGGTTGATAAGTTCTTAACATCCAAACACCTCCTCTTGGCATAAAAACATTATATTATCAATTATTAATATGATATTTTTTTAATTTTTATTATTATTATCAAAACTGTTTTAATTATATTTAAATAATTTAGAATTGTCAAGAATGACAAGTCTTTTTTATTTTTTTATTTTTCTGTGTATAAGTGATTGTTAATTTTTTTAATTTTTTATTGAATATTCTTTAAATCTTTGATATATTATTATTAGTTGTTGATAATGTTTATTTTTAATATAATTTTATATATATTTAGATTTTTCAGTGGATAAGATTGTTAGTATAAATTTATTTTTTCCTTATATCCTTTCCTATATTAATTATTTATACTGTTGATAATTTTACTAACAAATTAATAATTTTTCATTTTTAAAAAATTATATATATTTTATAATTTTATAATTTTATAAACTTTAACTTTTTATTTTTGATTTATTAACAGTTGTTGATAACTCTGTTAATAAGTTTTATTATTTTCTTTTTAGGAGGTCAAATATGGATATAGTAGACTTGTGGGATGAGGTTTTAAATGTTATAAAAGCTGAAGTAACAGAAGTAAGCTTTAATACTTGGATTAAGAGCATTGTTCCTGTTTCAATTTCTGAAAAAGATATTGTTTTGGGCGTTCCCGATTTTTTTATTAAAGATATTATTACAAATAGATACCATTCATTATTAAAAAATTGTATAAAATCTGTTTTATCAAAGGAATTAGATCTTGATGTTTTTATAATGGGAGAAGAGGACGGTAAACTTGCAGATTTATCAGATGATAATGAAGCTAATATTAATGACGAATACATTAATAATACACTCCTTAATCCTAAATATTCTTTTGAAACTTTTGTTGTTGGTAACAGTAATAGTTTTGCACATGCTGCATCTCTTGCAGTTGCTGAATCACCCGCAAAAGCATATAACCCTTTATTCTTATATGGTGGTGTTGGATTAGGGAAAACTCACCTAATGCATGCTATAGGGCATTTTATATTACAACAAGATCCTTCTACAAAAGTAGTTTATGTCACATCAGAAAGGTTTACAAATGAATTAATAAATTCATTAAAAGATGGTAAAAATGAAGAATTTAGAAGTAAATATAGGGATATAGATGTTCTACTTGTTGATGATATCCAATTTATAGCAGGTAAAGAAAGAACACAAGAAGAATTTTTCCATACATTTAATACATTACATGACTCCAATAAACAAATTATACTCACCAGTGATAGACCACCAAAGGAAATAAATACCTTAGAAGAAAGATTACGTTCCCGCTTTGAATGTGGACTTATTGGAGATATACAATCTCCAGATTTAGAAACAAGAATAGCTATTCTTAAAAAGAAAGCACAAACAGAAAAATTTGTTGTTTCTAATGATATATTAGTATACATAGCAGAAGAAATAAAATCTAACATAAGAGAATTGGAAGGTGCATTAAACAGAATTATGGCTTTTAATTCACTTGCAAAACAAGAAATAACACAAGAAATTGCAGAAGAAGCATTAAAAGAATTTTTGTTAGAAAGAAAAAAAGAAATAACTATCCCATTAATACAAGAAAAAGTTGCAGAATTTTTTGATTTGAAAATTGATGACTTTATATCTTCAAGAAGAACAAAAAATATAGCTTATCCACGACAAATAGCAATGTATTTGTGTAGACAATTAACAGAATTATCATTACCAAAAATAGGACAAGACTTCGGTGGACGTGATCATACAACAGTTATACATGCTGTTAATAAAATAGAAAAAGAAGCTAAAACAGATGAAGGCTTAAAAAATACTCTTAATGAATTAACTACAAAAATACAAAATTAATTATCCCCATACCCTTGTTAATATATTGTTAATAATTATTTATATTTCTATACACTTTTTATTATTGTTAAATATGTTTATAATTTTTAATTAATTGTTAACAACTTTATATGACTACAAAGCAATATTTTAGTGTTATTTAAGCCTTATTAACACAATAAACAGCCCCTACTATTACTATTACTAAAAATATTTATATATTTATATATTATTATGAAAAGGAGTTATTAACAAATGAAAATATATTGTAATAAAAATACATTACTTAACACTATTAACACTGTCCAAAAAGCGGCAGCAGTTAATTCTACACTTCCTATATTAGAAAGTATCTTAATAGAAGCAAATGAGAATTTGAAATTAACAGGAAATAATTTAGAATTAGGTATAGAATGTTATATTGATGTAACAATTAAAGAATCGGGTTCTATAGCATTAAATTCAAGAGTATTTGGAGAAATAATAAAAAAATTACCAGAGAATACAATATATATAGAAACAGATGAAAATAATAATGCATATATAAAGTCAGGAAATGCAGAATATAAAATAATTGGTTTATCAGCGGAAGACTTTGCTGAATTACCAAAAGTAGAAAAAAATGATTATTTTAAAATATCACAAAAAAATTTAAAAGATATGATAAATCAAGTTATGTTTGCAGTAAGTAATAATGAAAATAATCCTATATTAACGGGATGTTACTTAGAAATAGAAAATAAATATTTAAATATGGTTTCAGTAGATGGTTATAGGTTGGCATTAAGAAAAGAAGAAATAAAAGAAGGAAATAAAGAAATAAATATGATAGTTCCGGGAAAAACATTAAATGAAATATCTAAAATATTAAAAGAAGATGATGAAAAAGAAGTTGATATATATTCATCAGAAAAACATGTTCTTTTTGAATTTGATAATTGTCGTATAGTATCAAGACTTATAGAAGGAGAATTTTTGAAGTATAAACAAATTATTCCTGAAAGTCAAGAACTAAAGGTAAAAGTAGATGTTATAAATTTTATAGAAAGTATTGAAAGAACAGCACTTATAATTGTATCGGATAATCAAAAGTATCCTATAAAACTTAATATAAAAACAGATAAAATAAATATGACATGTACTACACAAACAGGAACAGCTAATGATATTATTTCAGCAGAAACAACAGGTGAAGATATAGAAATAGGATTTAATTATCGATATTTATTAGATGCACTTAAGGCATGTGAAAGAAAAGATGTATATTTAGAGTTTACTAATAATGTAAGTCCGTGTATAATAAAACCAATAGAAGATAATAAGTTTATTTATTTAGTTTTACCGGTAAGGTTAAAAAATGAATAAAAACTGTCTGGGAATAGAGGAATATAATGTTTGTTGATAACATAAAGCTAAACAACTATAGAAACTATGAACAAGCACAAATACAATTAGAAAAAGGGATAAATGTTATATACGGTAGTAATGCACAAGGAAAAACAAACATACTTGAATCAATATATTTATTTGCTACAGGAAGATCACATAGGACAAATAAAGATATAGAACTAATAAAATTTAATAGTGATTATGCAAAAGTAAAGATAAAATTTATAAATGAGGAAAATGATAGAGAAAACTATGGTGAAATAAAATTATACAAGGATAGAAAAAAAAGAATTGAAATAAATTTTTTACCCATTAATAAATTAAGTGAATTAATGGGGTTTTTCAATGTAGTAATGTTTAATCCAGATGATTTAGATTTAATAAAAGAAGGACCAATAAACAGAAGAAGATTTATTGATATATGTATAAGTCAAATAAAACCTAAGTATTTTTATAATTTACAAAAATATATGAAAATATTAGAACAAAGAAATGCACTATTAAAAAATATAAAAAAAGAAAAAAAAACAATTATAGAAAGTTTGCAAATATGGAATGAAAAATTATCAGAATATGGTGCAGCTATCACAGTTGATAGACAAATATTTATAAAAGATATAAAAAAATATGCAAGAGATGTCCATTTAAATATAAGTAAAGGTAAAGAAAATTTAGATGTAGAATATATAGCAAGTGCAAAAGATAAAAAAAAAGATAATAAAAAAAAGGATATAAAACAAATAAAATATGAATTTGAAGAAAAATTAAAAGAAAATGAAGAAAAAGATATTAATAATGGGATTACATCAGTAGGTCCGCATAGGGATGATATAATTTTCAAATTAAATAATTTAAATGCAAAAAACTATGGATCACAGGGACAGCAAAGGACAGTTGTTTTTTCGTTGAAGATGGCAGAAATGGAATATATGAAACAAAGTCTTAATGAATATCCTATTCTCTTATTAGATGATATAATGTCAGAATTGGATGAAGAAAGACAAAAATATATAATAGAAAATATTGAAAACAAACAAGTTATTATAACCTGTACAAATATAAATACAATAAATATAAAAAAAGATATTACATTATTTAAAGTGAAAAATGGCAGAATAAACGAAGGAGGATAAAAATGTACTTACACATTGGAGAAAATAAAGCAGTAAGTTTAAAAAATATTATAGGTATTATGGATCTTGAAACAACAACCATTTCAAAAATAAGCAAAGAATTTTTAAAAACCGCTGAAGATGAAGGATTTATAAAAACCATTTCAAATGATTTACCTAAAACATTTATAATAACAGAAGAAGATAAAAAGAGTAAAATATATTTATCACCAATATCAACAGCAACACTTTTTAAAAGGGCAAAAGATATAAAAAACATATTAGAAATATAAAAAAAAGGCAGAATGGAGGTAGCCATGATAAATAAAGAAATTAAATATGATGAAAGTCAAATACAAGTACTTGAAGGATTAGAGGCGGTTAGAAAAAGACCGGGCATGTATATAGGAAGTACATCATTAAGCGGGTTACATCACTTAGTATATGAAATAGTTGATAATGCAATAGATGAGGCATTAGCAGGATATTGTAAAAATATAAATATAAGTTTAAATGAGGATAATTCAGTAACAGTAGAAGATGATGGTAGAGGTATACCTATAGGAATTCATCATAAATTAGGAATACCTGCCGTAGAAGTTGTGTTTACAATGCTTCATGCAGGTGGAAAATTTGGTGGGGAAGGTTATAAGGTATCAGGTGGATTACATGGAGTAGGTGCTGCAGTAGTTAATGCATTATCAGAATGGTTAGAGGTTGAAATATATGATGGACAGAATATATACTATCAAAAATATGAAAGAGGAAAAGTAGTAGAAAAATTAAATATAATAAATACAACAAATAAAACAGGAACAAAAGTTACATTTAAAGCAGATTATGAAATATTCGAAAGTATATTATACGATTATGAAATATTAATAACCAGGCTACGAGAACTTGCTTTTTTAAATAAAGGGATTAATATAACAATACAAGATAAAAGAGAAGAAATAAAAGAAAAAAAATTTAACTATGAAGGAGGAGTAAAATCCTTTGTAGAATATATAAATAAAAATAAAGAAATTATAAATAAAGAAGTAATATATATAGAAAATGAAAAAGAAGATTCGCAAGTGGAAATTGCAATACAATATAATAATGGATATTCAGAAAATATATTTAGTTTTGCAAATAACATAAAGACAACAGAAGGCGGTATGCATGAAACAGGATTTAAATCCGGTCTAACAAAAGTATTTAATGATTATGCAAGAAACCATAATATATTAAAAGAAACAGAAAAGAATTTTACAGGTGAAGATGTAAGGGAAGGAATAACTGTAATAATAAGTGTTAAATTAAAAGAACCTCAATTTGAAGGGCAAACAAAAACAAAATTAGGAAACAGTGAAATAAGAACACATGTAGAAAGTACAATAAATGAAAAACTAACATCATTTTTAGAAGAAAATCCATCAATTGCAAAAACAATATTAGAAAAAACATTAACAGCAGCAAGGGCAAGAGAAGCAGCAAGAAAGGCAAGGGAATTAACAAGAAGAAAAGGTGTATTAGAAAGTTTATCCCTGCCGGGTAAATTGGCAGATTGCTCAAGTAAAGATTCAGAAGGAACAGAAATATATATAGTTGAGGGAGATTCTGCAGGAGGATCAGCAAAACAAGGGAGAGATAGAAATTTCCAAGCTATATTACCCTTATGGGGGAAAATGTTAAATGTTGAGAAAGCAAGAATAGATAAAGTATATGGGAATGATAAATTAATGCCTATTGTAACAGCTTTAGGTACAAGTATAGGAGAAGACTTTGATATAAGCAAATTAAGATACGGTAAAATTATAATTATGGCAGATGCTGATGTAGATGGTTCTCATATAAGAACATTACTATTAACATTTTTCTTTAGATACATGAAACCATTAGTAGAAAATGGAAACATATATATAGCACAACCACCCCTTTATAAAATATCAAAAGGAAAAGAAGAAGACTATGCTTATAATGAAAAACAATTAGAAGAAGTTATAGGAAGAATAGGTAAGGATGCTAATGTTCAAAGATACAAAGGGTTAGGTGAAATGAATCCAGAACAATTATGGGAAACCACTATGAATCCGGAAACACGCACTATAATAAAAGTAGAATTAGGGGATGCAATAATTGCAGATGAAATATTTACAATACTAATGGGAGAAAAGGTAGAGCCAAGAAGAGAGTTTATAGAAGAACATGCAAAATATGTGAGTAACTTAGATATATAATTGAATACTTAAATTAAGTATTAGGAGGAAAGACAAGATGCCTGAAAAAACAGAACAAAAAGTTATTTTAGTAGATATACAAAAAGAAATGAAAAAGTCATACATAGATTATGCTATGAGTGTAATAGTGGGACGAGCACTCCCGGATGTAAGAGATGGATTAAAACCAGTACATAGAAGAATACTATATGCAATGAATACATTAGGTTTTACTGCTGACAAGGCATATAGGAAATGTGCGACAACAGTAGGAGAAGTTTTGGGAAATTATCATCCACATGGTGATGCAGCAGTATATGATAGTATGGTAAGAATGGCACAAGATTTCTCATTAAGATATCCATTAATAGATGGTCATGGAAACTTTGGATCAGTTGACGGAGATCCACCAGCTGCAATGCGTTATACAGAAGCAAGAATGTCAAAAATTGCAGGAGAAATGTTG
>CAZRSG010000011.1:0-2380 GCA_964602705.1 uncultured Oscillospiraceae bacterium | reverse complement strand
TATAAATAAAGAAACTGTTGATTTTATCTTAAATTATGATGAAAGAATAAAAGAACCATCTGTATTACCATCAAGGTTTCCTAATCTTTTGGTTAATGGATCATCCGGTATAGCAGTTGGGATGGCTACAAATATTCCACCACACAATATTACGGAAGTAATAAATGGGATTGTTGAAGTTATAGAAAAACCGGAAACAAGTATAGAAGAAATAATGGCACATATAAAAGGACCGGACTTTCCAACAGCAGGAATAATAATGGGAAAGACCGGAATTAGGGACGCCTACAAAACAGGAAGAGGTAAGGTAGTAATAAGGGCAAAAACCGAAATAGAAGAAATGAAAAATAACAGACAAAGAATAATAGTAACAGAACTTCCTTACCAAGTAAATAAAGCACGCCTATTAGAAAAGATAGCAGAACATGTAAAAGAAAAAAGGATAGAAGGCATATCTGATTTAAGGGATGAATCAGATAGAGATGGAATGAGAATAGTTATAGAATTAAAAAGAGATGCAAATGCTAATATTGTTCTAAACCAGTTATATAAAAATACACAAATGAGAAATACTTTTAGCATAATTATGCTTGCACTTGTAGATAACGAACCTAAAATACTTAATTTAAAACAAATAATAGAAAATTATATAGATTTTCAAAAAGAAGTAATAATCAGAAGAACACAATTTGATTTAAAAAAAGCAAAAGCAAGGGAACATATATTACAAGGACTTAAAATAGCCTTAGATAATATAGATGAAATAGTTGAAACTATTAGAAGTTCTAAAAATACTACTATTGCTAAAGAAAGATTAATTGAAAAATTTAAATTAACAGAAATACAAGCACAAGCAATATTGGATATGAGATTAGCAAGATTAACAGGCTTAGAAAGAGATAAAATAGAAGCAGAATATAAAGAAATTTTAAAAACCATTGACTATTTAAATTCTATTCTTGCAAGTGATGAAAAAGTATTAGAAATTGTAAGAGAAGAATTAATTTTAATAAAAGATAAATATGGTGACGAAAGAAGAACAAAAATAGAAGCAAGTATTGACGAGATAAATATAGAAGATTTAATAGAAAAAGAAGATAATATAATAACCCTAACACATTTTGGATATATAAAAAGAATAAATGTTAATGCTTACAAAAGCCAACGAAGGGGAGGAAAAGGTGTAGTAGGATTAAGTACAAGGGAAGAAGATTTTGTAGAAACAATATTTATTACATCCACTCACCATAACATATTATTTTTTACAGATAAAGGTAAGATGTATAGGTTAAAAACATATCAAATACCGGAAGCAGGACGACAAGCAAGAGGGATGGCTATTGTCAATTTACTACAAATAGAAGCGGGAGAAAAAATAACAGCAGTTATACCGGTTAAAGACTTTAAAGAGGGACAATACTTATTGATGGCAACAAAAAATGGAATAGTTAAAAAAACAAAGTTAAAACTTTATGATACAGCAAGGCAAAAAGGGTTAGCAGCAATTAATTTACGAGGAAATGATGAACTTATTAGGGTTAAATTAACGAATGGTAACCAACAAGTAATGCTTGTAACAAGAAATGGTATATCTATTAGGTTTAATGAAGGAGACGTCCGATCAACAGGACGAACTTCTCAAGGCGTAAAAGGTATACATTTGAAAAAAGAAGACTATATAATAGGGATGTCTCTTATCAAAGCAGGGGCAGATTTGCTTGTGGTAACAGAAAATGGATTTGGTAAAAGAACAAGTCTTATGGAATATAGAAAACAAAAAAGAGGCGGTAGGGGCATAAAAACATATAATATAACAGCAAAAACCGGTAAAATAGCAGGAATAAAAATAGTTACAGATAAAGATGATATTATGCTTATAAATTCTGACGGTACTATTATAAGAATACATGCAAAAGATATAAGTACTATTGGAAGGACTACTCAGGGTGTAACATTGATGAGGATGAATAAAAATATAAAATTAATAGGGATAGCCAGGTTAGAAGAAGAAATAGAAGAGGTAGAAGATAAGGAAGAAATAGAAGAAATAGAGGAAGCAGAAGACAAAGAAGAATGATATTAAAAGTAAGTAGAGTATATTTGTTAGATAAAATTGTAGTGTTTAAATAAAAAATAATAATAAATAAAATCTTACATATTTAAGCTTACAGTTTATGGATAAACAAAAAAATAAAAAAGTATTGACAAGGGTAAATAAGTTTGCTATAATGAATTTCGTTGCTTAAGTGCAACATATAAAGAACATTGAATTTGAACCTAATTTGTAACTGACATTGTTTGATCATAAATTCATTTTCTTATTTACGGGGGTGTAGCTCAGTTGGGAGAGCACCTGCCTTGCAAGCAGGGGGTCAGGAGT
>CAZRSG010000010.1:27107-30925 GCA_964602705.1 uncultured Oscillospiraceae bacterium | reverse complement strand
TACTGAACCTAAATTTGTACCTAATGAAGCAATAGAAATCGTTTTGGAGGATAATGCTAATTTTAAAGTCCGATTAATAGACTGTGTAGGTTATATTGTTGATAGTGCTTTAGGGCATATAGAAAATGACATGCCTCGTATGGTAAATACCCCATGGTTTGAAGATGAAATTCCATTTCATAAGGCAGCTGAAATGGGTACAAAAAAAGTTATAAATGAGCATTCGACTATTGGTTTAGTAATTACTACTGATGGAAGTATAACTGACATACCTCGTGAAGAATATATAGAAGCTGAAGAAAGAGTCGTTAATGAATTAAAAGAAATAAATAAACCCTTTATCATGTTATTGAATTCGACTCATCCTTCTAACCCTGATGTAATCCAATTAAGGGATGAATTAGAAGAAAAGTACAATATACCTATAATGTCTGTTAATTGTGCACAACTACAAATAACTGATATCAATTCAATCATGGAAAAAATATTATTTGAATTCCCACTAAAAGAAATTTCAATAAACTTCCCTGCTTGGTTAGATGCCATAGATGATGAGCACTGGCTAAGGGTAGAAATGATATCAGCAATAAAAGAAAGTTTAAAAAATGTTTATAAAATTAGGGAAGTTAGGAATGATATTGCTAACTTAAATAAATATGATTTTATTGATAAAATTTATTTTGATAATATTAATTTAGGTGATGGTACTGTATTAATTGACCTTACAACACCTGAAAAATTATTTTATAAGATTTTAGGTGAAACTTCTGGCTTTGAAATAAATGATGAAGGTAAACTTATTACTTTAATGAAAGAATTGGCTGAAATAAAAAAAGAATATGATAAAATTGCTTTTGCATTACATGAAGTAAAAGAAAAAGGTTATGGAATAGTCTCACCTACAATTGATGAACTTAGGCTTGAAGAACCTGAAATTGTTAAACAAGGTAATAGATTTGGTGTACGATTAAAGGCTAGTTCTCCTTCAATACATATGATAAGAGCTGATATAGAGACAGAAGTATCTCCTATAGTTGGAACGGAAAAGCAAAGTGAAGAATTAGTTCATTATTTATTAAAGGAATTTGAATCTGAGCCAAGGCAAATATGGAATTCTAATATCTTTGGCAAGTCCTTACATGAGTTAGTAAATGAAGGGCTACATAATAAATTATATAGGATGCCGGAAGATGCACAACTAAAACTACAAGAAACCTTGCAAAAAATTATAAATGAGGGTAGTGGAGGCTTAATTTGTATAATATTGTAGAATGTAAATTGTTAATAAGGCTAATGTTTTAATTTTGCAAGAAATATATATGTAAAATTTTATAGGCGGATAAATTTTTATCCGCTTGATTTTTTATAAAAGTTAGTTTATAATAAGTTCATGTTTTGTTAAATCAATCATATCAATAACAATTAAATTAATTATATTTCTGGGTGTGGCGCAGTTTGGTAGCGTGCCTGAATGGGGTTCAGGAGGCCGGGAGTTCGAATCTCCCCACTCAGACCATTATTATCTTATTCCCATTTGCATTCCAATACAATAATAGTTGTAGGCATCCCTTTTATTTGTATATCAAATTTTAAACTTGTTTCAACCTTGCTACTTGCATTATGTAACCTAAAACTGAATTGCCAACCTTCGTCAAAATACAATTCAACTGTTGTGCATGAATTTGGTTTAAAATTAGCACTAATAATACGTGTTGGTAAATCTATAACAGGTATTACTATTGTAGGTTTGTATTCATTGGATGATTTATTAAGTGTTCTGTGTAGGTTATATGGTTGAATTTGCGTAACCTTTTTGCTGTCCACACTAATTATTTTATAAAAGTCATAATTACCGAGTAAATATTCAACCATCTTTATTGGTAGGTCTTTATTTTTTTTGTAACTTCTATTAATTTCTGATAAAAAGGCAGTTAATAACGGAACATATACATCATTTTTTTATTTGGTAAGTCCCCCCACCTTGATTTCTTATTCTTTTCTGTTTCTAGGTAATCAAATATTGGCTTAATCTCGTCCCAATATTTTTTAGAGCAAGGCATACCGAACCATCTATCACCAAAGTCAAGGTTTTTAGCCAATCGACTATGCTTAACTGCAAAATGATTGTGTTTAATAGATAGTCCTATTTCCCATTCAATATTTCTACGTAAAATTACACAATCACGTACATCACCTATTTCGCCTTCTACATCGCGTTGTAATATTAACTCTAAAACATCATTATCATTTTCAAGTATAAGTGGTTCTAATTCAAAAAGGGTCTCAACTGCCGAACCTGCACTATCCATAAATTTTTTGTGATATGATGTATTAATATTTTCCCAAGCATTTTTACATACTAAGAAGCTACTATTTTTAGAAACCTTAACTTTACGAAAAAGGCTAATCTTTTTTGCAAGTTGTATAATACAAGCATATTCATAAGCCCGTCCTAAGCTATTGCTGTTGTTAGTCATAATTTCATCACCCTAATAGGTTGGGTATAACTTTGATTTACTATTTTATCCTTGTTTGTACTTATTGTAGTCGTTAAACTTAATAAAATTGATTTTGCTATATATTTTGCAAGCCTTACAGGAACAGCATTACCAATCACCTTATAACCATCAGCAATATTGCTATAATAAAATTTAAAACTATCAGGGAAAGTTTGAATTCTTGCACATTCTCTTACCGATAAACGACGGTATAAATTTTCTTTACCTTTAACAAATTCACGTTTGTTTTGTTTTTGGGAAGGGCTGGTATAACATTATCACGCAAATCACCAATAGCTTGTTCAAGTGTAATTTTAGTGCCTAAAGGTTTAGGAAATTCAAATTTACAATTTAAATCTTTTCTAAATCCAACATAAAACACACGTTTTCTATCTTGTGGGACACCAAAATCAGCTGCATTTAATAGGTCAATATATAATTCATATCCTGCTTTTTTAAATAGTTTAATAATGTTTTTAACAGCATCACTATGTCTACTTGCAAGCATACCAGATACATTTTCTGCTAAAAAGAATTTTGGTTATTTATCTTTAATCAAACGTATATATTCGAAGAATAGTTGCCCACGAGGATCGTGAATACCTTGTAAACTTCCTGCTTCACTCCAAGATTGACATGGGGGATCTCCAATTATCCCATCACATTTAGGAAAAGTACTTGATGGTATCTTTTTTATATCATCCTTAATAAGAGGGGCAGTGTGATTTTTTTCGTACGTTTCCCAAATAGTATTATCATACTCATTAGCCATTATAATTTTAAAACCCACATTTTCGAAGCCTAAATCTAAACCTCCTGCACCAGAAAACAGAGAAATTAATTGTAAAGGCTTATTAAATTGCATTATAGTTTTTCTCATTTGTACTCTCCCTAATAATTTCTATAATGTATCTAATATTACACTTCATAATATTGAATACTTTCACCAATGCTTAGTCACAATGCTTTTGCCCTGTTTAGATTATTAAATAATAAAGAAATAATGCATAAAGTCTTTACTTAATACTACTATCCATTAATACTTTACAAAACTTTTATAGCTTCTAGTAATAGGAAATCTTAAACTCATATTATAAACAGAATAACATAATGATTCTTAGTATGCAAGTTTTTTACGAGTTTCCAAATAATCGCTAATTGCAAGTTATAATGAAATACTTTTTCTCTGTCAGTTATCAATATTGTGGTAGATACTTCCTCCCTTAGGAGAGGAAAAAAATTTTAGTCCTTTATGCACTTCTTTTTAATTCCTTCTGAACTGTTTCATTTTTCTTTTCTTATTAGTCTTAAAAATAAAAG
>CAZRSG010000010.1:1488-27097 GCA_964602705.1 uncultured Oscillospiraceae bacterium | reverse complement strand
ACAAAGAATCTTATTAATAATTCTTCGTCTTTTATTAAAATTTTATTATCTTATGCCTCAAGACTAATAATTTCTTCACCCTTATAATAACCACATTCCTTGCATACCCTATGTGATAATTTATATTCTGAACATTGTGGACATATTATCATACCCGGAATTTCTAATTTTCTATGTGCCCTTCTCATATCTCTCTTTGCCTTAGAGGTTTTTCTTTTTGGTACTGCCATTATTAACACCTCCTTGTTAGTGTCTATGTCTTTTTAAAGTTATTTTATTATATCTATTTGTATTAGTTCTCAAAAAAATTTTCTAATATTTTAAGTCTGTCGTCTATATTATTTTTCTTGCATTCACATTTTTCTATATTTAAGTTTTTTCCACATATGGGACATAAGCCTTTACATTCTGACTTACATAGGTATCTCATTTCTAAATTTAATAAAATATTATTTGCAACTATTTGTCCTATATTTATTTCATTCCCTTGAATATTAATTAAGTCGGTAGATGTTTCTTTTTCAGAATAATTTTCATTCTTAAAAGCTTCTTTTATAAAATGGGTAAACTCTTTCTTTATTACATTTGCACACCTATAACAATTGGTTTTAATTTCTCCCGAAACTTTAATATTTAGGTGCAAGTTACCTCTCATACTTGATAAGGAACCTTCTACTTTTACCGGTTGCTCCACAATATAGTTAATTCCACCAAGTTCAAATGCTTGTATTTCTAACTGTGTATCAATATCCATTTCATAATTGTCGGTCATTAGCATTCTTGCCACATTAACTACCATATTCTCACCCCAATGGTTAATAGTCAACAAATGATATTATACTAGATAAATATACTTATTGTCAAGAAAAAAAGTTGCTCATATGAATTGTAATAAATCGTAGACCTAATTGCTTAACATATTACTTTTTCCCAGTCATTTTCTATAAATAAACGTAACTGGGATAAGTAATAAGCATTTTATAATCTTATAATTAATTAAACAATAACTTTTTTGTATCAAGGGCTATCATTAATTCTTCATTTGTCGGAATAATCAAAGTCCTTACTTTTGCCTTATCTGTACTAATATCTACTTCTTTGCCCCTAATAGTATTTTTATCTTTATCAATTTCTATTCCCAATAAACCAAGGCCATCAATTACTCGCCCTCTTAAAGATACATTGTTTTCACCTATTCCTGCTGTAAATACAATAGCATCTAATCTGCCTAAGGCTAATGTGTATTCCCCTATATGCTTTTTTACACTATATTCAAACATATCTAAGGCTAATTTAGCCCGTTTATTACCATTATTAACAGCATCATCTAAGTCCCTAAAATCACTACTTACACCGGAGATTCCCAAGACACCTGATTCTTTATTTAGGAGGTTAGTAATTTCTTTTAAGGATAATCCTTCTTGCTCCATTAAAAATGGTACTATTGCAGGATCTATCATGCCTGATCGTGTGCCCATTACCAGGCCTGCAAGTGGGGTGAAGCCCATGCTGGTATCTATAGATTTACCACCTTTTACAGCTGTAATACTTGAACCATTCCCTAAATGGCATGTTATAATATTTAATTCTTCTATTGGTTTATTAAGTAGTTCTGCCGCCCTTTCAGATACATATCTATGTGATGTACCATGAAATCCATATTTTCTTATTTTATATTTTTCATATAATTGATAGGGTATAGCATATAGATATGCATATGGAGGTAATGTTTGATGAAATGCAGTATCAAACACTGCTGTCATTGGAACATCTGGCATTGCCTTTTTACAGGCTTCTATCCCTATAATATTTGCAGGGTTATGTAGGGGAGCGAGATCAATACATTTTCTTATTGAATCCATTACATCATCATTTATAATTACAGATTCACTAAATTCTTCACCGCCATGTACTACCCTATGTCCTACAGCCTTAATCTCATTCATTGACTTTATTACACCATATTTATCATTTAATAATGCCTCTATTACCATCCTAATTGAATCAGCATGTGTAGGCATTTCTTCTTTAATAATTATTTCGTCGTTACTATTTGCTATATGTTTTAATTGGGAACCATTAAGTCCTATTCTTTCACATAAACCTTTAGCCATAACTTCTTTTTTTGTCATATTAAATAGTTGGTATTTTAATGACGAGCTTCCGGCATTTATTACTAATATTTTCATTTATAGTACCTCCTCTTATATTTTTTGTGCTTGGGCTTGTACACAGCTAATTGCTACTACTCCAACAATATCTTCTGCACTACAACCTCGTGATAAATCATTAATAGGTTTTGCTATCCCTTGAGTGATAGGTCCATATGCTTCTGCTTTAGCTAAACGTTGTACTAATTTATAACCAATATTACCTGCATTTAGGTCAGGAAATATTAAAATATTTGCGTCTCCTTTTATTTCACTATCCGGTGCTTTTGATTCAGCTACCTCCGGAACTATTGCCGCATCTAATTGAAGCTCCCCATCAATTATAAGTTCCGGTGCCTTTTTTTTAGTTAATTTAGTTGCAAGTTGCATTTTGTTTACTGATTCGCTTGCAGCACTTCCACAAGTGGAATATGATAACATTGCCACTTTGGGTTCTGCACCTACTAATTTTTTAAATGATTTTGAAGAAGAAAGGGCAATCTCTGATAAGGCTTCAGCATCCGGATTTTCATTTAAACCACTATCAGCAAATATAAATGTTCCTTTTTCACCAAATCCATGTTCAGGTAAAACCATTATAAAAAATGCTGAGACTAATTTAGTATTTGGTGCGGTTCTTACAACTTGTAAAGCTGCCCTTAGTACGTCAGAAGTTGCATTAATAGCCCCGGCAACCATACCATCCGCTTCATCATTTTTTACCATCATAGCACCCCAATATAAAGGGTTTTTAATTAAGTCTTTTGCCTCTTCTATTGTTATTCCTTTATGTTTTCTTATTTCATAGAAAGCTTCTGCATATATGTCAAATTTGTCAGATTTATTTGGATCAATTATTTGTGCTCCTGTAATGTTGAGTCCTTCAGCTATTTTATTTATCTTATTTTTATCTCCTAATAAAATAATATCAGCTATTCCTTGCTCTAAAAGGATTGAAGTTGCTTCAAGTACCCTATAATCAGTCCCTTCCGGTAATATAATTTTTTTCTTTTCTAATTTTGCTCTTTCTTTAATAGTTTGCATAAAACTACTCATTAAAATCCCCCTGATTTAATTTATTTTAAAGTTTTTACTTTTTTTAAAAATAGACTTTTTTAGATACTTATTTTAATATTTCACCATTACATATTATATATTAATTGAATACTGTATACAATATCTATATGTCCTTTTTTGTGATATTTTGTCCTTTTGTATACTTTGATATATCTTTACTTATATTTTTGTTAAATGTTACTATATAAAATTGGTATTTTAAAGTTTACATAGCTTTTAATTTTATATAAGCTTTTTTATATTTTAAAGGATTTTATCCTATGTGAGTAGAATATTAAACTTATTGGTAAACTTTTTGAAAGGATGCATTACAAATGAAAGTATTGGGTCTAATAACTGAATATAATCCATTCCATAATGGTCATAAATATCATATTGAACATGCTATTAAGCAAACTAATTCTGATTATGTTATAAGTGTTATGAGTGGAAATTTTGTTCAAAGAGGTGAGCCTTCTTTATTAAACAAGTGGGCTAAAACAGAAATGGCATTAAATAATGGTGTGGATTTGGTAATTGAGCTACCTGTTGTTTATGCCATACAATCGGCTGAATATTTTGCTTTTGCAGGTGTTAAGATTTTAGATAGTCTTAATATTGTAGATAGTTTATGTTTTGGTAGTGAATTAGGTGATATTAAACCTTTAAGAAGGCTTGCACAAATTTTAGCCAATGAACCTCCAATTTTATCTGAAAGTATCAAATATTTTTTAAATAAAGGGATTAGTTATCCAAAAGCACGAGAGCTGGCTTTAACCATATATATATCTATACAAGATAAAGATAGTAACTTATTAACTTATATATCCAAGGATTTATTTTCACCTAATAACATTTTAGGAATAGAATATTTAAAAGCTTTATATAAATTAAATAGTAAGATTAAACCAGTAACTATTCAACGCTATAAGTCTAATTATCATTCTTTAGATTTTAATGATAATATCGCAAGTGCAAGTGCTATAAGAAATATTATTAATACAGAAGATAATATTAATTTTTTAAAGAACCTTATGCCAAAGAATTGTTTTGACATTATTCTTCGTGAGATCAATAATGAACGTGCACCAATGTGTATAGACTTATTTGATTTATCCATTTTGACTTTATTACGAAAATTAAGCCCCCTCGATTTAACAAACTTTCCCGATATGGAAAAAGGGCTTGAAAACAGAATATGTACCATGGCCAACAAATATTCTTCTCTAAAAGACTTAGTTTCTTCTATTAAAACTAAACGATATACACATACTCGTATTCAAAGAATATTATTTAATATCTTAATGGGAATTACCAATGAATGCATGGGTACCTTCCAGAAGCTTGGGGGTCCCCAATATATAAGGATACTGGGAATGAATGATAAAGGCAAAAAACTTTTAAAGGTAATAAATCAAAGGACTGATCTACCTCTTATTGTAAAACCTGCAGCTTATAAAAATATTGATAATGATATCCTGCATAGGATGATTCGTTTTGATTTCTTAGCTACTGATTTATATAGCTTACATTTCCCGGGAAAAGACAAACGTATGGGTAAGCTGGATTATTATACATCCCCCATAATCATTTAATTTATATTTATATTTATATTTATATTTAATCATATTTTAAAATGATAGGCATATTATTGATTATAATAAGTATTGTTCAGTATGGGGAGATAATTATGTTTAATTTTATTATTACAATAATAATTATAATAATAATATCATTTTATTTGTTTAAATACATAGCTAAAAAGTTTTATTTCATTAATATTTATCTTTTAACTATATTATCATATAGTTTTATTTTGTTGCTTTTATTTGCTATTGTATTTAATCCTGAAAGAACAATAAGTTCTGTCTTGGATTCAATTGATTTATATATTAGGTCAGTTTTTCCTTCACTTTTTCCTTTTTTCGTTGTGTCTGAACTATTAATAAGTTTAGGCTTTGTCCATTTTATAAGTGTCTTTTTGGAGCCTATTATGCGGCCACTTTTTAATGTTCCCGGTAGCGGTTCTTTCTCTTTTATTATCGGAATTATTAGTGGCTATCCTGTTGGAGCCAAAACAGTTGTTAACCTAAAAGAAAATAAACTTTGTAGTAAAACCGAAGCTGAACGGCTTTTAACTTTTTGTAATAATTCAGGTCCTCTTTTTATTCTTGGTTCTGTTGCAATCGGTATGTTTCATAATACAAGCTTAGGTCTTTTATTCTTTTTATCACATATATTAGCATCTTTATCGGTAGCTTTTTGCTTTAGATTCTATAAATTAAATGATAATAATAATAATAGATTTAAAAAAAATTATAATATCGATAATATTAGTTTGAAACGTTTATTTGGAGAGGTTAGGAAGGTCAGACAAAAAGATGATAGAAATTTTGGTGAAATTTTAGGTGATTCAATTAAGAATTCAATCAATTCTTTACTTATGATTAGTGGGTTTATAATATTTTTTACATTACTTATAAACCTTATGGATCATTTTAAAATAATTGATTCTTTAGCAAAATTCTTAAAATTATCTTTAAATCTTTTTAATTTAAATTCAGAATTAATTGCTATTGGTATAAATGGATTATTTGAAATTACAAGTGCTATTAACCGTATCGCTTCGCCATTAGTATTGGCTTCTTATTTAGATAAATTAGTTATGACCAGTTTAATTTTAGGCTGGGGCGGCCTATCTGTTCATTGCCAAGTAATCAGTATTATAAGCAAATCTAATATAAGCATAGTCCCATATATTATAGGCAAGCTTTTACAGGGTAGTTTTTCTGCAGTTTATACTTTTTTATTAGTTAAATTTTTACCTATTAATCTTCCCATATTTAATACTTTAAACAATAATATAGATTTATTGGCTTCACAAAGCATATTAAAATCCGTATATTTATCTTTAATGTTATTAGGTAACTTTCTTTTGTTAATTGCAAGTGCTTGTATTCTTTCATTGCTTTATATATCAAGAAAAAATAAAGGGCATCATTAAATTATATATTTTTTATGTCCTGTTTATCTTTTTAATTCTTTTCTATTACTATGTAGAATTTTTAATGTTTGTTCCATTACATTTTCTACATCTCTAAGAATTTCGTCAGCATAGTCCCTTGTACCTAATCGTATTTCCCTGGCATTTTTTTGTGCGTTTGTTATAATCTCTTTGGCTTGTTCTTGTGCCTTTTTTGTAAGTTCATGCTCATCTATTAATGCATTTATCCTTGATTCTGCATCTTTTAATGTTTCATTAGCCTCTTTTTGGGCATCTAAAAGAATACGTTGCCTTTCTTCTTTTATCCATTTCGCCTGTTTTATTTCTTCAGGTAGTTTTAGCCTAATTTCTTGTATTAAGTCCAATAATTCATCTTTGTCAGTAATACACCTGCCAAATAAAGGTATTGGTAATCCTTGTTCTACAATATCCTCCAACTTCTCAATTAACGTTAATATTTCCATATCCCTACCTCCTATAGTTTTTTGCCTTGTTTTTAATATCATTAATTATTTCAACCGGAACAAGTTCCTTTAAACACCCCTGATAACGTGCTACTTCTTTAACTATGCTTGAGCTTAAGTATGAATATTTGCTACTTGTCGTCATAAATAATGTCTCTATATCCCTGTTTAATTTATTATTCATCAGAGCCATCTGGAATTCATATTCAAAATCTGATACAGCTCTTAGACCCTTAATGATTATATGTGCCTTTTTACTTGCTGCATATTCCACTAACAAACCCGTTCCGCTATCAATCTCAACATTATTAATCCCTATAGTTACCTTTTCTAAAAGTGCCATTCGTTCTTCTACGGAAAACATAGGTACTTTACTATTATTTGTAAATACAGTTACTATTACTTTAGGAAAAACTTTAGCCGTCCTTTTTATAATGTCTAAATGACCATTCGTTACCGGGTCAAAACTTCCCGGATAAATCGCAGTTATCATATATATCAGCCCTTATTTACTGTTTATTTTCAACATGTTAAGACACTTATATTAGTCCTACCATATTTTTTACTTTTTATTATATCAAATTGCTTATAAGTTTTTAATTCCGTTATGATATCATACTTAATATCACTCTCTATTATAATTATACCATTTTCTGAGAGTAGGTCTTTGGTATATATTATATTTAATACCGGTTTAATATATTTTTCCTCATATGGGGGATCTACAAATATAATATCATATTTTGTCGAAGAATTCCAAGATTTATTTATATAATTATTCCAAGTAGAATTATAAACTTTTCCTAATTGGTAAAGTTGTGTATATTTAAGGTTTTGTTTGATTATTTCACATGCCATTCGATTGTTATCTACAAAGTCAACGTGCCTTGCCCCCCTGCTTAATGCCTCAATTCCTAATGCACCACTTCCGGCAAACAAATCTAATATATTTGCGTCCTTAATATTATTAGCTATTATATTAAATATAGATTCCTTTACCCTTGCTGCTGTTGGTCGTGTATCACTACCTTTTAAAGTAGATAGTTTATGTCCCTTAGCATTTCCGGAAATTACTTGCAATACAATTCCTCCATCAAAAGATTATTAGTTTAATATACCGATACTATATCAAAACTTATGGGTTTTTTCAATATATTTATACAGGAAACGTACCTATACTTTAATTTCTAACTTTTTTTATGAGATAGAAGTTTTATCAATTAAATGTTCCCTCAGCATATCAAAGGCATGCATAACTGTAATATTTCTAACTCTATCCCTATTACCTGTTAGCTGGTATTTTTTATAGTAACTTATTTTATCCGTTGCCAATCCTATATAAACAGTTCCTACCGGTTTTTCTTTTGTTCCCCCATCAGGACCGGCTATACCGGTAATAGCAATTCCTATATCTGACTTTGATTTTTCTTTGATACCTTCTGCCATTTCTATAACTGTTTGATGGCTTACAGCTCCATATTCATCCAGTGTTGATGGTGATACATTTAATAAATTAATCTTAGCATTATTACTGTAAGTAACTAAACCCTCACTAAACACTTTTGATATACCCGGCATTCTTGTTAGTTTCTCTGCAAATAAGCCACCGGTACAGGATTCTGCTGTTGCAATACTTATATTTCTATTAATAAGTAGTTTAGATATTAGTGATTCTAATGTTTCATCACCTTCCCCATAAATCATTGTTCCTATTCGTTTGCGAATTTCTGCCTCCATAGGTTCTATAAGCTTTTTTGCTGTTTCCTCATCTTTTGCTTTGGCTGTTATCCTTAAAGTTAATATACCCTGATTGGCATAGGGTGCTATTGTTGGATTGGTTTGCTTTTCAAAAATATCAGATAGTCTTTCTTCTAATAGTGACTCTCCTATACCAAATATATTTAACACTTTAGAGTATATAATCTTATCTGTTTTTTTTAGCAGATAATTATATACATAATTTTTGAACATAGCTTGTAATTCTAATGGTGGTCCCGGCAATATAATTATTATATTATTATCTTTTTCTATAATACAACCCGGGGCTGTTCCATTCTTATTAGGGATTATTATGCTTCCTTTAGGAAAAAAAGCTTGTTTTTTATTATTAAGACACATTTTACGGTGTATCTTTTCAAAATATATTTCAATACTTTTTAAACTTTCTTTATCTTGCTCTAAAGGTAATGATAGGGCTTCGGCTACTGTTTCTTTGGTTAGATCATCCTTGGTTGGACCTATACCACCTGTTAAAATTATAATATCTGCCCTATTTAATGCAGCATTAAATGTTTCCTTTAATCGTGTTTGATTGTCTCCTACAACTGTTTGAAAATAGATATCAATCCCCAGCCGGGATAATTCCATGGATAGAAATTGTGCATTAGTATTTAATATTTGACCTAAAAGTAATTCTGTCCCCACATTTATTATTTCAGCTTTCATAAAAGTCGCCTCCAAAAATTAATTCATTTATAATTTTATCATATATTTTTTAAAATTATCACATATTTTTAAAAGATATTATTTTTTTTAAAAATTATACTAACTTCAAAGTATTAATTGACTTTATAATAGGGAATAACTATAATAGCAATTAGAATTACAGTTATTACTGAATGGAGGCATAATTCATGATTCATAAAATTACAGGGAAAGTTTCTATAATAGGTGCTGGTTTTGTAGGTTCTACAACCGCATATACCCTTATGATGAGTGGCTTAGTTTCACAAATAATTATTGTAGATATTGATGGAAAAAAGGCGGAGGGAGAAGCAATGGACCTCAATCATGGGGTTTCTTTTGTTAGCCCAGTTCAAATTACTGCCGGAACATATGCCGATTGTCATAACTCTGATATAGTTATTATAAGTGCAGGGGCTAACCAAAAGCCTGGGGAAACACGTCTTGATTTAATTAAAAAGAATACAGAAATCTTTAAATCTATAATTCCCCAAGTAGTAAAATATTGCGAAGATGCCATTTTATTAGTTGTAACTAACCCTGTAGATATTTTAACTTATGTTACACTTAAAATTTCCGGATTACCTCAAGAAAGGGTAATTGGTTCCGGAACAGTTCTTGATACCTCAAGATTTAAATTTTTACTAAGTGAACATACAGGTATTGACATCAGAAATATCCATACTTATATCCTTGGTGAACATGGTGATTCTGAAGTTGCAGCATGGAGCCTTACAAACATTGCAGGCATTAAAATGGACGAGTTCTGCCGATATTGTTCAAAGTGTGATGGTCATTCAAAGGAAGAAATTTATGAAAAGGTGAAAAATGCTGCTTATAATATAATTGAAAGAAAAGGTGCTACTTATTATGCTGTTGCTATGGGAGTTAAAAGAATAGTTGAATGTATTTTAAGAAACGAACACTCGATTTTAACAGTTTCCAGTTTAATTAATAACTTATATGGTATTAATGACATTTGTTTAAGCTTACCTACCATCGTTACGGAAAAAGGCATTCTGAAAATCTTAGAATTACCATTGGCTGCTACAGAGATTGATTTACTAAAGGAATCTGCAAATATTTTAAAAAAATCATTAAATGAAATCAATATTTAGACATTTAAAAACCATATGAATAAATGCAAATTAACTCATATGGTTTTCTAGTTTTTTTATAAAGATTAGAGTTTAACCCCTTTTTAATAAACCTCAAATCATGATTATTCCTATATTTGTATTGTTTCCATTTGTTCTATAGCTTCTTTTATAAGCTTATCAATATCAATAGCTTCTTCTGATTTAATTAGTTTATCAAGTTTTGGTTTTATTTGTGGGCGTTTAGGCACAAAAATAGTGCAACAATCTTCATAGGGTAATATTGAAGTTTCAAATGTGTTTATTTTTCTTGCTATCTCTACTATTTCATTTTTATCAAGTCCTATAAGTGGTTGAAATATGGGCATATTAATGGCTGCATTAGTTACTGCTAAGGCTTCAATTGTTTGACTTGCTACTTGTCCTAAACTTTCTCCTGTTATAATAGCTTTAGACTGATTTTTAACTGCCACCTTTTCAGCTATCATCATCATAATTCGTCGCATTATTAATGTTAATTGGTCGTCTGGGCATTTATCATAAATTTGTAACTGTATTTCTGTAAAGGGTATTATATGTAGTGAAATCTTTCTGCAATAATTTGTTAATATCCTTGCAAGTTCTATAACCTTTTCTTTTGCCCTTTCACCTGTATACGGTGGGCTATGGTAATATATTGCATCAATTTCAACCCCCCGCTTAGCCATCATCCAACCGGCTACAGGGCTATCTATGCCACCGGATAATAATAGGGTTGCTTTTCCATTGCTTGCTACCGGCAGCCCTCCTGCCCCTTGTATTTTTTGCGTTGAAATATAAGCGTATTCTTCCCTAACTTCAATGTTAATAGTAATCTCCGGTTTATGAACATTTACCTTAAGATTAGGATTATCTTTTAATATGACTGCCCCTACTTGCTTGCTTATTTCGGGTGATTTCAATGGAAATTGTTTATCAGATCGCTTAGTTTCAACCTTAAATGTTTTATATCTTTTTAAGGCTGCTTTTGAATATTTTACGGCAGTTTCCTCTATCTTTTGTATATCTTTTTCGGTTTTTACTACCCTATTTATAATAGCAATACCAAATACTTTTTTTAATCTTTCTATTGTATTTTCTATATCAATGTTAGCATCTAATGGTTCAACATAAATCGTAGCTTGTCTTTTTTTTATATTAAAATTACCCAAGTCTTTTATAGATTGTTTAACATTATTTATTAGTATTTGTTCAAATGTAGGCCTGTTTAGGCCTTTTAAAATAAGTTCACCATATTTAAGTAATATTAATTCCTGCACTTTTTTTACCTCCTGGTATATTTTCTTAAATCTTGCACTATAATTTTTAATTGCTCTATAACATATTTTATTTCTTCTTCCTTATTTAATATAGAAAAACTAAATCTAATTGCACTTTCAATTTGGTCTATCGGTATTCCAAGTGCACTTAATACATGACTGTGTCTTGTTCTACCTGAAGAACATGCTGAACCGGTAGAAACATAAATTTTTTTATCTTCAAGTGCATGCAAGAGTACCTCCGATTTAATTCCCGGAAAAGAAATATTTAAAATATGAGGAGCAGTATTTTCATTGCTTAGACCATTAATATAGGTGTCTTCTATATTGTTGATTATTTCTTTCTTAAATCCATTTTTTAAACTTTCTATCTTTTTTATATTAGTTTTAAGACTTTGAAAGTTAATCTCCACAGCCTTTCCAAATCCTACAATTCCGGATGTATTTTCTGTTCCGGAACGCATTCCAAATTCCTGATTACCCCCAAAAATAATGGGATTAATTAAAGTTCCTTCCTTTACATATAATGCCCCAATCCCTTTGGGACCGTGAATTTTATGTGAACTTATAGAAAGTAGGTCAATTGATAAATTTCTAATATTGAATATTAACTTTCCATATGATTGTACAGCATCTACATGATATAGTGCCTTAGATTTCTTTTCATTTAGAATATCCCTTACCTTTTCGATGGGTTGTATACTTCCGATTTCATTATTTACATGCATTAAACTTATCAATATTGTTTCGTCTTTTATTGCAGATTTTAGTTCTTCTATATTTACTATACCTTCTTTATTAACCGGTATGTACGATACATCAAAACCAGAATCTTCTAAAAACTTAAAGGTATTTAAAACGGATGGATGTTCTATAACAGAAGTTATAAGGTGATTTCCCCGTCTTTTATTTGCTAATGCAGCTCCAATAATTGCAATATTATTGGATTCCGTGCCGGTAGAAGTAAAGAGTATTTCTTTGGGCTTTACTTTTAAAGATTCTGCAATAATTTCTCTTGTCATTTTTATATGTTTTTCTGCTTCTATCCCCATTATATGTAATGATGATGGGTTAGCATAATCTTTTAAAGATATGGTTGCCATTATATCAATAACTTCTTTGTGAGGTTTAGTTGTTGCACTATTGTCAATATATATTTCTTTTACCACAATCTTCACTCCGTATATTAAATAATTATATTTAGCAATTTATATTTTATAATAATTATGTTAATAGTGCAAACTTTTATGAGTTTAAATTATATTAAATTTTACTACTCTTTATTATTAATAATAAGGAGTAGTAAAATTATTACTTAATCCACAAGTTGTTTTATCTTATCTGGATTCAGATCTACTAATATAATATCATCTCCAACCTTTTTAATATTTTGCCATGCAATTACATAGTCTGTATTACGGCCAAAAAGCCCTAAAAGTTTACCTGGACCCGGCACAATAATCGATTCTATAACTCCCTTTGTCATATCAATCTTTACATCATATACAAAGCCAAGCCTTTTCCCATCAGCTATATTAATTACTTCTTTCTGTCTAAAGTCTGATGCTCGCAACAATCTTAACTCCCCTTTTTGTATCTATTTTTAAAAATTAATATTATATATATTTCCTCATATGTTTTAGAGCATTCTTTTCTAACCTTGATACTTGTGCTTGTGATATTCCAATTTCCTCCGCTACTTCCATTTGAGTTCGCCCTTGATAAAACCGCAAGTTTAAAATGTGTTTTTCCCTATCACCTAACCTATTCATTGCTTCTTTTAAAGCAATCTCTTTTATCCAAATTTCATCTTCATTTTTGTCGTCTTTTATTTGATCCATAACAAAAATTGCATCTCCACCATCATGATATACAGGTTCGAATAATGATATAGGGTCTTGTATAGCATCTAATGCAAATACAACCTCCTCTTTTGGTAAGTCAAGTTCTTTTGCAATTTCTGTAATTGTAGGTTCTTTAGAGTGTTTATAGGTAAGCCTTTCTTTTGCTTGTAGTGCCTTATATGCAATATCCCTAAGTGAACGGCTTACCCTTATTGAATTATTGTCTCTTAAATATCTTCTAATTTCACCAATAATCATTGGAACAGCATAGGTGGAAAATTGCACATTTTGAGATAAATCAAAATTATCTATTGATTTTATAAGTCCTATACAACCAACTTGAAATAAATCGTCTACATACTCACCTCTATTATTAAATCTTTTTATAACACTTAATACCAATCTAAGATTTCCTTTAATAAATTCTTCCCTGGCGGTCATATCCCCTTGATGTATTCTTTTAAAGAGTTCCATCTTTTCACTATTCGTTAAGACTGGTAATTTAGCCGTGTTTACACCACATATTTCTACTTTATTTATTAACATATGCAAACCTCCAGGCAAATTATAATTAACTACTAATACCATTATTCCCATGAAGGTTTTTTTTATACGAATTCTGTTAGACCATTCTGCTAATTTCTTTTTTTAATCTACCTATAATTCTTTTCTCTAACCTGGATATATATGATTGTGATATTCCTAACATATCTGCAACTTCTTTTTGTGTTTTTTCTTTACCGTTTTGTAATCCAAATCTAAGTTCCATAATTCTTTTCTCACGCCAAGTAAGCTTATCCATTGCTATTTCTAATAACTCTTTATCTACCTCACTTTCTATGTTTTTATATATTAAATCATTATCCGTTCCTAATATATCTGATAATAAAAGTTCATTTCCATCCCAATCAATATTTAATGGTTCATCAATAGATATTTCTATCTTGTTAGAGTTATTTTTTCTTAAATACATTAATATTTCGTTCTCAATACATCGTGAGGCATATGTTGCAAGTTTAATGTTTTTTTCAGGTTTGAAAGTATTTATTGCCTTAATTAAGCCAATGGTTCCAATGGATATAAGGTCTTCTATTCCTATACCGGTATTTTCAAATTTTCTTGCTATGTATACTACTAAACGCAAGTTTCGTTCTATTAATGTTGCTTTAACAGTGTAGTCCTTTTGGCTTAACCTAAATATTAAATCCCGTTCTTCTTCACATGTAAGGGGTGGTGGCAAGGCTTCACTGCCACCTATATAATGAATTTCATTAGTTAATGGTAATTTAAATTTATTTTTTATATATTCATATTTTTCCCCAAAACATAATCTTATCCTTTTTGATAATTTCAAAACTATCTCTCCCTTTTTTTATTTTAATCTTTATTATGTTATTATTTCCGGGTGCAATAAAGCATTGTATTTATCGTTCTTTGAAAGTTGTTTATTGTAGATACCAAGTATAATATTTTTTAGAATTCGATTTTCATCTTCTTCTATAATCTTAATCTCATCAGGTTTAAATCCTATTAATATTCCATTTTCTTTTCCTAAAGAGCTAAATGGAATAAGCCTAAACCTTGATAACCATATTGAGCTCGATACTAACCCGGATATTACTTTCAAATCGTTATAGTCTGAACCATAAAATAAGTTCTGTATTTCTAATGGCATTAATTCTTTTATAGCCGAAAATTCAACAACTATTACCGGCTCTTTGGAAATAGGATCGTATAAAGAATTACCGGTATCTATTAAGGCTTTAATACATACACTCTTATTTTCAAATATTATATAAAGGGGAACATATATATTATTTTGACTAAACCTTTTATAAAAGGCTGAATAAATTATTTTAATTATTGTATATGATATAAGAGTTGATATTAAAAGTAGCTTCCATGGTAGTTTAAAGTATATTATTCCATTACTTACAAATGCCCCTATATAGGCTCCTATATTAGTGAAATAAAATATAGCCAATGCTGCCCCACCAAAAGTAAATGAAACTATATAGAACATTCCCAATACCTTTAAAAATATCTTAACCTTTCCTATATTATAGGTTATCGCTATTAATGTTATTGAAAAAAATATTTTTGCAACAATTGTATAGTATACTTTTAAAGATGGAAAGAACATGAAAATAGAATATAGGGCTCCAAATAATGCACCTATTAATAATCTTATAATTGATATTTTTATTTTAGAAACCTTTTTAGTTGTCCATAATAAAATATAATTAATAAGAAAATTCACTAAAAATAAAACATCTATATATATAATAGGTTTCACAGTATACCCTCCCCCTAATCTGCCTATATATTTATCCTGTTCTACTTTACTAATATTCAATAGCTTTAATATTTATGTTTATTATATAAAATTTATTCTTATTATTTTGTCATATTGTGAAAATAAAATAAAAAAGATAACGACACTTATTTACATATCGTTATCTTTTTTTTATATTAATATTAATATTAATATTAGTATTAATCTTTAATTTTTTATTATTTTTTTCTATTATAAGTTAAAAACTCAGGAATTTTTATTTCACCATCGTCATATTGCAAAAAATTTAGATCATTTTCTTTTGTCTTTGATTCTTCTTTCATAAATTTTGGTTTATCTACATGGGCTCCTTTTTCAAATCCGGTTGCTATTACTGTAATAACTACCTCGTCTGTAAGATTTTCATCTATAACAGCACCAAAAATAATATTGGCATCCGGATCTGCAGATTGTTGTACCAATTCCGCTGCTGCGTTAACTTCAAATAAACCTAAATCTTTTCCACCTGTAATATTTAATAGTACTCTTCTTGCTCCTTCTATAGATGTCTCTAAAAGTGGACTATGTATAGCAAGTTTAGCTGCTTCTTCTGCCTTATTTTCGCCTGATGCTTTTCCAACTCCCATATGGGCAAAACCAATATCTTTCATTATAGCTTCGACATCAGCAAAGTCAAGATTAATTAAGCCGGGTACTGCTATTAAATCGGTTATTCCCTGAACGCCTTGCTTTAAAACATCATCTGCCAATTCAAACGATTCCATAAAAGATATTTTCTTTTCAGAAATTTGCAATAGTCTATCATTTGGAATAATTACTAAAGTATCTACACACTCTCTTAAGTCAGCAATCCCTTTTTCTGCATTACCCATTCTTTTACGACCTTCAAATATAAATGGTTTTGTTACAACCCCTACTGTTAAAATCCCAAGTTCTTTTGCGACTGCCGCTACAATTGGAGCTGCTCCTGTGCCTGTTCCCCCACCCATCCCGGCGGTTACGAAAACCATATCAGCCCCTTTTACAGCTTGTGCTATTTCTTCCCTGCTTTCTTCCGCTGCTTTATTCCCTATCTCCGGATTTGCACCTGCACCTAAACCCCTCGTTAATTTCTCCCCGATTTGAATCTTTTGATTTGCTTTTGATAAAAACAAAGCTTGCTTGTCCGTGTTTATTGATATAAAGTCTACACCCTGTAGTTGGTCTACTATCATCCTATTTATAGCATTATTTCCCCCACCACCTACACCAACAACCTTAATTTGTGCAAAATTATTATTTTCTGTATCAAATTGTAACACCACTTATAGCCCCCTTTTATTTATAGAATATATATTTATTAATATCTAATTAATCATATATTAATTTTACCGTCTTTTTGTAATTTATTCAACAAAAATCTGCGAATAATTGCGAAGTTTTTAAATAATCTTGTACCAAATACTATTATACCTACAAGATAAATATCTACATCCAATTTCTTTCCTATATATGTTAAAAATGCTGCCAAAAAAGTATTACCAAAAAAACCGGATAAGAAAACATGTGTATTGAAATTCCCTTGTAAAGAGGCCTTAATTCCACCAAATACTGAGTCTAAAATTGCAAGTATTGCTATAGCAATATATTGTGAATATTGGCTTGGTATATATAAGGGTGATAAAATTCCAAATACAAATCCAATTATTAGCCCTATTAATATTAACATATTATTCAGCCTCCCTATCTACCGGCAGTGCATATTCATATTTCACAACTGACTTATAGGCATGAACTTGTATCTTTGCTACCTTTTTAACTCCAATTTCTATACCATAGGCTGTTAAAATATCCTTTACACCACCTCTTAAATTTAATGCTGCCTCCAAGGTCTCAGGGTTTCCTATTGCTTTGATTATAAAAGGTGGTCCATATCGGTTATTATTAACGCTTATTATAGCTCCTGCACACCTTATTTCACTTGTAGATACAAGTCTTTCATCATTTATTGATATAGCCTCAGCCCCTGCATCGGCAAGTTCATTTATTACCATAAGAATATCTTCATCGTGAATTAGGAAAACATGTTCGTCAAATTTAACATTTCCATCATTTTTTACCTTACTATCATTTAATGTAACAGTAACACCTTTTCCTTCAACATCTGTTAACCCTGCTAATATTTCTGCCTTTTTTAATTGTTCAAATAAACTTTGTGAATACACACTGTTTTTTGAAACTTCTTGCCTCAATGATTCTATATCTTTTTGCTGTTCAAGAATTTGTTCATATAAGTTTTTATTTGTTTGCAATTCTTTATTTAATTCTACCTGTAACTCGTCAGCCCTTTGAAATTGTTTGGTCTTTAAATTATCATTTTTCTTTACACTTTTAAATTGTATTGAAATCATAAATCCTAATATTATACAAACAAATGCTATAATTGTTTGAGGCTTTTTCCCCATCCTTACAGCCCTCCTTCTTTTTTAATTATTTTCATCATATATAAATGTTGCCTTTCCCTCATTAGCTACATTTTCTAAATTAATATATCCCTTGTCGTCAATAGTTAATTGCCCTAATATTGTGGATAAATAGCTTATTTTATATTTTATATCACTATCATCACCCAAGCTTACAGTTAAATTATCCCTTATGTTTATATTTATATTATCAATGTCGTTAAAATCAACTTTTGAAATTCTTTCTATTAAATTATTATTTATAATTTCTTTAATAAATAATCTTACTAAGTTAAGTTTTAATTTATCATCAAGATTTATTTCTTGTCCCAACTCAAATTGATTAAACTTTAGGCCTACAAATGTTGGTAACTTTATTAGTTGTTCCTCGGATGATATAATTTCCAAAACAACAATATTATCATCTATACATATATAGGTCCCCATAAATTGTATATAGGCAGCCGGAACTCTTTCTTCAATATTTATTATAACTTTATTAGGTAGGCGTCTTTTAATTTCTACATTTTTTATATAAGAATTTCTTATAATATTTAACTTTGCCTTTGTTAAGTTTGTTTTAAAAAGGTTAAATCCAACACTTATTCCCGATAAGGATATAATAGTTTCTGATGAAATACATTGGTTACCTACGATTTTAACTTCTTTAATGTCGCACATTGGGGTCATTAAGCAGGCTAAAAAGGTAGTTATCAATAATAATATTATACCAAAAATTTTTATGCTTGTCCTTTTTTTCTTTTTATTTTTTTTGTTTTTCTTAGTAGTGGTTGAAATACCACTACTAAGATTTGTATATAAGGCCATTTAATCAATCCTTTTTATATTTGCACCTAAATCCCTTAGTATCTTTTCTATATTTTCATAACCTCTATCAATATGGTGAATTCCTTTTATAACTGTAATTCCGTCTGCAGCTAAGCCTGCTATTATTAATGCTGCTCCCCCTCTTAAGTCTGTGGCATTAACATTAGCACCTGTTAACTTTTTTACCCCTTTAATAATTGCTACCCTACCGTTTACTATAATATTAGCACCCATCCTTATTAGTTCATCTACATGCTTAAACCTATTTTCAAAGATTGTTTCACTTATGATGCTTGTACCCTGTGCTAACGATAATAAAGCTATTAGTGGTGCCTGCATATCTGTAGGAAATCCCGGATATGGTAAAGTACTTATAATGTTCAGGGGTTGGAGCTTGTTTTTTCTGTCAATTATTAATGAGTTATTATTTATAATAATATTGCATCCACATTCTCGTAAAACAGATAAAATTGCTTGAATATGGTCAACATTAACATTCTTAACTTCTATATTACTTCCCGTTATTGCCGCAGCTACTAAATATGTTGATGCAACTATTCTATCAGGTATAACAGTATATTCAACATTATTTAACCTATCTACGCCCTCGATAGTTATTATACTTGTACCTCCACCATAAACCTTAGCACCCATTCTATTTAAAAAGTTTTGTAAGTCTACTATTTCTGGTTCTTTTGCGGCATTTCTAATTATAGTAGTACCACTTCCTTTAACTGCTGTTAATATTATGTTTTCAGTTGCTCCTACGCTTGGAAAGTTTAAATTTATATCGTTTGATTTTACTTTATCTGTATAACAGCATATGTATCCATGTGATTCTATAATTTTTATATTTAATTGTCTTAAGGCTTTTAAATGTAAATCTATTGGTCTATGACCAATTTCACAACCACCCGGATAAGTTAATATTGCCTTTTTATATCTTGATATAATAGGGCCTAAAAAAATAACTGACGATCTCATCTCTCTCATTAAGTGGTCAGGGACAGTATAATTATTCATCGTTGCTGAATTAATAATAACAGTATCCTTTTCTCTTTTTATACTACATCCTAATGTTTCAAGTATTTTTAAAGCGGCTGCTACATCTTTAATATCGGGGCAGTCATGAATAATATTTTCATCTGCATTTAGTATCGTTGCAGCCAATATAGGAAGTACGGAGTTTTTTGCTCCATGTACCATAACTTCACCACTAAGTTTATTCCCGCCTGAAACAACTATTTTGCTCATATGTAACACCTCCATGAGTTTACTAAGCAAGAAGTAACTATATTCCATTACATACTATGCAATATTTCATTTAGGTGTTACTTATCATATTCAGATTATACTTTATATTAAAATATTATACTTTTAAATACCTTAATCTTCAAACCTATTTATAAATGATTTTCCTTTCTCATTTAAGGGATTACTTATTGCAAGTTATTTTTTTTATTTTATTAAGATATATTAACCTTTTCTTCTTTTATTATATTATATATCTTTTCTGTTGCATTTAAAATCCCTAATTCTGATGACCTTTTAGACATTTCCGTCAGAAGTTTCTTATCATTTAATAAGTTTTTAATATCCCTATATAATGATTTTCCATTTAAAATATCTTCAGTAACAACTATTGCAGCCCCTTTCTTTTCTAAAGCTCTTGCATTATACACTTGATGATTATTCGTTACATTTGGAGATGGTATAAGTATCGATGGTTTACCTAATACTGTGATTTCACTTAAGGTTATTGCTCCTGATCTGCTAATAATTAAATCTGCTGCTGCCATAGCATATTTCATATTATATATATAAGGGGTAATTATTATATCTTTATTTATTTTTATTCCCTTATCTTCAAGTTCTTCTATCACACTTGAATAATTTTTTTCACCCGTCGCCAACATTAATTGCATATCATTATTCTTATATACATATTCAATAAGCTCGACTATTGCTTCATTAATTTTATTAGCCCCTAAGCTTCCACCAAATGCTAATATAAAAGGTTTGCTTTTTAAGTTTAATTTTTCTCTTGCTTTTTCCTTATTAATATTAACTATTTCCTCATTTATTGGGTTTCCTGTATAAACTACTTTATCCATTCTTTTTAAATATTCTTTACTTTCATTAAAACTTATTGCTACCTTCTTAACAAATCGTGATAGTATTTTTGTGGTAAGGCCTGGAAAAACATTCTGTTCATGTATTATAGTTGGAATTTTCATAATTGCAGCACTTAAAAGAACAGGGCCACTAACATAACCACCGGTACCTATTACAATATCCGGTTTATATTTAATAAGTATCTTCCTTGATTGTTTAATACTTATAAGCAAATAGATAAGCCCTGTAATAGTCTTAAGGTTTAATCGTCGATTAAATCCTTTAACACTAATATAATCTATTTTAAAGCCTTCTTTTGGAATTAATTTTCCCTCTAAGCCTTCTTTAGTGCCTATAAAGATAACTTTATTTTTTTTATCTTTTGTCTTAATATATTTAGCAATCGCAATTCCCGGATTAATATGCCCTGCAGTTCCTCCCCCAGCTAATAAAACTTTCAAGCACATCACCTCCTACTTTTTTTTGTGTAGCGTGATACATTTAAAACTATACCTACGCTTGCCATTAAAAAAACAAGCGATGACCCCCCTGCACTAAAAAAAGGAAGAGGCATACCTGTTACAGGCATTGAAGAAGTAACTACAGCTATATTTATTATTACTTGTACAGCTATTAATAAAGTAACACCTACTGTTAAAAAGCTTCCAAATTCGTCAGGGGCATTTAGGGCAATTACTATTCCCTTCCATATTAAAATAATAAAAAGAACTATAGCTGTTATTGCCCCTACAAATCCTAATTCTTCACATAATATAGCAAAAATGAAATCATTATGTGCCTCCGGAATATATAAAAACTTTTGGCGGCTTCTTCCCAAGCCTAAGCCAAATATTCCCCCTGAACCAATTGCATACAAGGATTGAATAGCTTGGTAACCTTCCTTCATCTTATATTTCCAAGGATCTATAAAGGACACTATTCTATTTATCCTAAAAGGTTCAATAAGTATTGCATAAACTAAAACCGGAATTGCAGGAATTAAAAATGCTATAAAATGGACTATTCGTGCTCCTGCGATAAATAATATTATCAGTCCTACCAAACTGATAACGATTGTACCACTTAAATGACGTTGTTTAAATACTATGCCTGCAACTACCCCTAAGACTAATATATAGGGTAAAAATCCTTTTGTAAAATTTTTTATATTCTTTTTATTTCTTGATAAACTGGCGGAAAAAAATATAATTATTGCTATCTTTGCCATTTCCGATGGCTGAAAAGTTAAACCACCTATTCCTAACCATCTTGTTGCCCCTTTAGCCTCTTTTCCTACCACAAACACTAATAATAACAATACTATACTTATTAATAATAAAGGGAACGATAATTTTATAAGTTTTTTATAGTCAAAACTCGCCATAAAAAACATTGCAAGTAGACCTAAAGCTGCCCATATTAATTGTCTTTTTATAACATAGTAGGCATCACCATAATCATAAAAGGCCTGAGCTGAACTGGCACTAAATACCATGATAAGCCCAAAAGATAATAATATCATTACTGTCAAAAAAAATCCAAAATCAAAGGCACCTCTTTTTTTCATTAAACCCCTCACCTTCCTTAAATAATCATGGTATTTGGTAGCTTATTACATTAGTCCTTATAATTATTAATGCTGCAAAACATAAAATTATGGTAACTGTAGCAAAAACTTTAACTATTGTGGTCTCCTTCCAACCTATAATTTCAAAATGATGATGTATGGGACTCATTTTAAATACCCTTTTACCCGTAAGTTTAAATGATAATACTTGAATGATTACAGATAGTGTTTCTAACAGGTATACTCCCCCCACTATAATTAAAAAAAGTGGAAGTTTTAATAATATTGCTATGGCAGCAATTGCACCTCCAAGAAAAAGTGAGCCTGTATCCCCCATAAAAACTTTTGCCGGATATTTATTAAATAAAAAAAATCCCATACAACCACCTATAAGGGAAGCAGAAAAAACTGCTATATTATTTTCCTTTAATATATATGCCACAATTGTAAAAAAACAAACAATTATTAATGTCACAGCAGTAGCCAAACCATCTAAACCATCAGTTAAATTAACACTATTAACTGTAGCTAAGATTACAAAGGTTATAAAAAATATATAGGTAGTAATATTCAATTTCAAAGTTTGTGAGGAAAATGGTATATATATTTCTGTATCAATAAAATTCTTGTTATATATAAAGAAAATAAAAATTATGCTTATTATTAATTGGGCTAAAAACTTTTGACGTGCAGATAAACCCAAGTTTCTTTTAAGCACTACTTTTATAAAATCATCAACAAATCCTATTGCACCAAATCCCATAGAAATTATCAATAAAAGTAAAACTTCATAGTGTTTATAAAATATGCTTGCAACTATAAGAGTAGCAACAATAAAAATAATACCACCCATTGTGGGTGTACCTGTTTTATTATTATGCCATTTGGGACCTATTTGAAGTATCTTTTGACCAAATTTCATTTTTTTTAATAAGTTTATTGTAAATGGACCTATTATTAAACATACACAAAATGATATTATAATAGAAATTAATATATCAAGCACATTTTATCTCCCTTCTAATAAATAATCCGTTATTTTTTCTAACTTCATTCCTCTGGAAGCCTTTATAAGTATTAGATCATTAACCCCTTTTTCATATTTCAAAAAATGTTTTAAAAATTTAATTACTTCTTCTGTATCTTTAAAACTACAAACTTTATTTTTATCCATTCCATTTTCTATTGCCCCTAAAGCTATATATTTTGCATAATTACCAACAGTTATTAGATTATCAATGTTTTCTTCCATAACTATTTTACCTACTTTTTTGTGAGATTCCAATGACCATTGTCCTATTTCCAACATATCTCCTAAAATAGCTATCTTCCTCAATTTATCACCTTTTATACTTGATAAAACTTTTAATGCTGCCTCCATTGAAGATGGGCTGGCATTGTAACAATCATTTATTACCCTTATTCCATTATATTCGATTATATTTAGTCTCATTTCACTTGGTTGAAAAGATGATAAAGCCTTAGTTATAATATCCATTTCAAGTCCATATTCCAAGCCTATAATAATTGCAGCAAGAGTATTGTATATATTATGCTCACCCATTACCGGAATCTTTATAATATTTTCTTTATTACCTATATTTATCTTAAATTCGACCCCTTTGTCACCTTTATTTAAAATATTTCTTGCCCTAAATTGCACATCTTCATTATGAATTCCAAAAAATATTGTTTTAAATGGTAGGTCATCCTTTAGAGTAAAAAGCAAATCATCATCACCATTTAATATTGCTAAACCTGTCTTATTAAGTCCTTCAAATATCTCCATTTTTGCTTTAAGAATATTTTGCTTGGAGCCTAATTTTTCTATATGTGACATTCCAATATTAGTTATAACAGCGATATCAGGTTTTACAATCTTTACAAGTTTCTTAATTTCATTAAAACCACTCATACCCAATTCCATAACTGCCATTTGATGTTTTTGATTTAATCCAAGTAATGTTAATGGAAGCCCTATTTCATTATTATAATTACCGGGTGTTTTTAATATTGTGTACTTTTGACTAAGCAGGTGGGCTATCATATCCTTAGTAGTCGTTTTACCAACACTTCCGGTAATCGCAATATAGGGTATCTTAAATTTTTCCCTATAATAATAGGCTATATCTTGCAAAGCTTTTAATGTATTTTTAACCTTTATTATAGATACATATTTATAATCATCATAGTTAAAGTTTATTTCATTTTCTGTTAAACATCCACCGGCACCTGCTTTAAATGCTTCTTTTATATAGGAGTGCCCATCATATATTTCCCCTTTTAAGGGAATAAAAAGTGCTCCTTTCACAATCTTTCTTGTATCTGTACTTATATTATTTATTAAGCTATCTTGTTTTCCATTTATTAAAATTCCTTTTGTTGCTTTTAAGATTTCTTCTGTTTTTATAGGTTTCATATAATATCTCCTATTTTAAAAACTATATTTATTTAATTTTTTCTTGCTTTTATATATATTTTCTAACTATTTCTCTTTCATCAAAGTGCCTTCTTTCACCATTAATTTCCTGATATATTTCATGACCCTTACCTGCTAAAATTATAAGATCATTTTTTTGAGCAACACTTATTGCGTATTCAATCGCTTTTTCTCTATTTTCAATAATAACATATGGACAACTTGTCTCTTTAATTCCCTCTTCAATTTGCTTTATAATTTTTATTGGATCTTCTGTTCGTGGATTATCAGAAGTTATGATACACAAATCTGATAAGTCACCTGCTATCTTACCCATTATTGGCCTTTTTGTAGAATCTCTGTCCCCACCACAGCCAAACAAGGTTATTAATCTCGCTTTTGTAAATTCACGTACAGAACTTAATATATTTTTTATGCCATCCGGTGTATGTGCATAGTCAATTAAAACTGTAAATTCTTTATCAATATTAACCCTTTCAATCCTCCCTGGAACTCCAAATAATGATAATAAACCTTCTTTTATCCTGTTTAAATCTATATCCAAAA
>CAZRSG010000010.1:0-1478 GCA_964602705.1 uncultured Oscillospiraceae bacterium | reverse complement strand
CATTATATACTGTAAACTTTCCGGGTATATTAATTTCTATAAATTCTTCTCCAATAGGTGTTATGAGGTTAAATATAACACCATTTTCTGAAAGTGATATTTCCTCCGCACAAATGTCAGCTTTTTTATCTATTCCATATGTAATCATATTGCATTTAACTTTGTCTATTATTTGCCTTGCCATCTCATCATCAATATTTATTGCACATTTTTTGGATTGTTCAAATAGTTTTGTTTTCACCCTTAAGTAGTTTTCCATATTTTTATGAAAATCTAAATGATCCTGGCTTATATTTGTAAATATCCCAACATCAAATTTACAACCATATACCCTATCAAATTCTATAGAATGTGATGATACTTCCATTACTACATAATCTACACCTTTTTTAGCCATATTAGAAAATAACTTTTGTAAGTCATATGATTCAGGTGTTGTTCTTTCAGTAAATAGTACTTCTGAACCTATCATATTTTGATTTGTACCTATTAAACCAACTTTATAACCGGCAGATTCCAGTATATTTTTTATAAAATAAGTGCTAGTGGTTTTACCATTAGTTCCTGTAATACCAACTAACTTAAATTCTCTTGCGGGATTCATAAAATAATTAATAGATATTTTAGCTAATACTTTACGGGAATTATCAATTTTAATTATAGTGGTCTTATGTTTTTCTATTTGAAAAAACAAATCATCTTTATCAACTTCTATATCCTTTAATTCTTTATCTATTATTATTGCAATAGCTCCTTTTTTTATTGCTTGGGAAATATATTTATGCCCATCTGTTTTTAAACCTTGTATGCATACAAAAGCATACCCCTCTTTTACCTCTGCTGAATTATAGGCAATATCTGATATATCAATATCAATATCTCCTTTTATCTGTTCAAACCTTATACCTTCCATTAAATCTCTTAATTGCATATAATCACCCCAAAACCATAATCTCGTTTATTTTAATCAACTTCAGTATTCCTAAATTCTACTGCAACTATACTGGCAGGAGAAACTGCCGTACCTGCCTCCGGTTCCTGTTTATATACTGTCCCTGACCCTATTACTCTTATATTTAATGATAACTCAGTAAGTATCTTATTTGCTTCTAATACTGTTTTATTTTTTAAATCCGGTACTATTATATTTGTATTTTCTTCGCTACTTTCAGTATAAAAAATAACTAATGAATCTTCTTTTACCTGAACACCTGGCTTTGGTGTTTGATTAATAATAGTATCACCATTTCCATTTACTTTATATGCTAACTTTATTTCATTTAATTTTTCTTGTGCTTCATTAACCAATAATCCCCTTACTTCCGGAATAATTACATCCATATCTTTTAGCTCTTCTTCTGTAAATTTAGGCTCTACTTCTAAATAAGTTAATACATCGTCTAAAATTTTACCCACTACAGGAGCTGCTATAAGCCCCCCAAAATATGATTCACCCCTTGGCTCATCTAACAATAACA
>CAZRSG010000009.1:24026-31039 GCA_964602705.1 uncultured Oscillospiraceae bacterium | reverse complement strand
CTTAAATTATTTTCTTTCATTAAGTTAAGTATAGCTTTCCCGTAGTCTTTACGCTGCCCTATATCCATCGAATTTACAAGCTGTTCATCACAAGAAAGTTCGCAAAACTTATAAATTTTATTCTTTATCAGATACACTATAGGGTTAAAGAAATGAATAATAGATATTAAATCTGCAAACCATTTATACAGTAAATCATATCTTTTTGCATGTGTAAGTTCATGCTTTAATACCATACAAAACTCATAATTAGACATTTCAATATTTGGAATATAGATAGTCGGCCTAAAAATTCCCGTTATAAAGGGAGTCCCAGCTACATTAAATGCCTTAAGTTTTATCTTCTTTTTTGGAGCCATTGAATTAAAAATCTTTACCTGTTTTTCTGTAGGTAATATAGTAATGCCTTTTAATCCCCTGATGAATTTGACGTGTAACGTAGTCTTATAAATTACTAGCATGAATAAAGTTCCGAGCCATATAAATGATAATACCTTCATCCAAGCATCCCAATCAATTCGAAAATCATTAGAGTGATTAACTTCTTCTTACCCTTCTATTGGTAACTGTTCAAGTTGTATTGTTTCTGAATCTGTTTTGACTTCTGATTTAGGCATAGGATCTAACTCTTTAACTGCCTGCGATATTCCTGTCGTTTCAGGAGTTACTGTTTGAATCTTTATTCCAAAGGAAATGGGTATAAGCATAAGAATTAAAGGTATAAGTAGAGTATAATATTTAAGATTGCTACTAAAGCATTTTCTAGCTATCCCAAATACTATAAGAAATATAAGTCCTACACTTCCACCTATTATAGTTGTAATTATGGTTTTATAAAATATAAATTGTAGCATATTATCCCTCCAATTTTTTTAGAAGTTCATCTATTTTTTCATTAGATACATCGCCACAATATAATGCAGCAATAAGACTCTTCTTATTGCCATTATGAATTTGCTTTAAAAAGTTTTGTGTTTGCTGCGTTATATATTCATCTTTTGTAATAAGTGCTTTATAAACATTAGCTATTCCTTGTTTTTTGCTTTCTAAAAAACCTTTTTCACAAAGCCTTGCCATAAAGGTTTTAATTGTACTATATGCCCTCTCCTTAGCCCCATTTAATTTACTATGCACTTCATTTATAGTTATCCAATCACACCTTTCCCATATTACTTCCATTACTTCATGTTCTGATTCTGAAATTTTATATTTCATAAAAATTCTCCCTTCTGCTACATAATGTAACACAAATATATGTTACACCATGTAGCAGGAGTTGTCAAGTACTTTTAGAAAAGTTTTATGGTGCCCCTTTGTCATAAGAGATAGTACATATAAAGGTAAAAGTTTGATGTGCGATCCATATCTTTATGATGATTAAATTTATTGATCAAACTATTTCTTAGAAAAGTATAATAGGAAAGGGGTAGTAATATGCATTATATCTTAACCCGATTTTTCAACAATGTACATTTCCAAATACCAAACGCCATCTTCAGATATAAAGTTCATTTTCTTACCTAAATCAACATTGGTTCCGGCAAATTTAGCAGGAACTCTTTCTGCAACTATTTCATCATTACACTTTATATTAAACAAGCCAACAATTTCAGAATCTGTAATACTTGTTATTTGGACAACCTCTATCTGATATATGTTTACCTCTTCCCCATTCCTCATCATATTCTTCATAGGGCTGCCTTTCGGGAGGTTCAGGTATTTTTCCATATGAAAACTTAATATTTTCAAAAACAAATTTGTTTTCACCAACACCAATTGAAATTGTGTCCTCTTCTTTATCCACTGTAATCCTTGTTGCTTGGTTAAATTTGTAGACTTCACCGTTTTTATAGGTATTTATATTGGTATCAAATAAAATAACCTCACCAAACCTAAGGGCGTCAAAGGATATTGCCTCAACCGTATAAGCATCTTCATCCGCAATACACACCGCTATAATCCTAGTGTCGTTTATAATATCATCGACGAAAGTAAACAAGACTTTTCCACTAAGACGATCCTTATCTCTTATTAAAACATCATCTTTTTCCTCGTTTTTAAGCCAAAGCTCGGAAGGATTTTCAGAAGAAATTTCTATATATTTATTTTCTTGTGGTCTAATTTTAAGTTTATAAAATTCAGGACAAATATCTTCACCAATATTATAAATTTTAGTTATTATAGTAATATTCAGGTTCTGTAAGTAATTTTATATTGTTTATATCCTCCCAAACAAATGCTTTGTAATAGCCACCATCTTCTAAAGTCATTGATGGTGTTTGTATCCACTCACTACCAAAATAAGCAAGTTCCTCTTGACATTTCTTTATATCTTTCAATCGGTTATATCCATCATATTTTGCAAGAATTAATGTTATGGTATTTGGTTCAAAACTAGAACTAATATCATAAGCATATACTGCTGCATTTAATTCAGTTTGTGTTTCCGAAAACATAATATTTCCCAACATAAACCGTGGGTCCATACTTTTTTCATAAATATTATGAATTTTATATGTATTTGATGTACTACCATCTGCAGCTGTAACTTTTATTTCTGTTGTACCAAGAATGCTATCTGCTTCTATTACTTCTATAATAGGATTATAATCAGCTTCAACGTATAAAGTTATATTTGGGTTAGAACCAGCATAAGCAATTGTCCCATATATATCTTTCCGTTTGATCCTTACTTCAGGGATAACATTACAGTCCTTAAAAATAACAAGGTTGTATTCCATGATATCCTTACTAAAAGATGGTGTCATAATTAGGTGTGGACCACCAAAGGGCAAAATCCTTTCTATTGTAGAACGATTATCTTGTACACGTACAACAATAGTCTCTTGCAAATCATTATATGTCACAGTTATATATGCAATCCCTGGACCAACAGCACATATATGTGCCTCGCACATGTGACTCACAAAAGAACCCTTTTTTATATAAGCAACACTATCGTTTGACGAGGAAAAGTCACAGTCTTTAGTTATATAATATGAAAAATTTGTGTCTGAACTCTTTTTTGCAGTTATATTTATTGCTTCCTTATCATTAACAGTAAGTTCATATTCATAAGATGACACCTTTATATCATCATATACACGGTCAGCTAGTGCTGATAATCCTATCTTGTTCAAAATAGCAATACCAATAATTAATATGAGTATTGTAAATATTTTAGAAATAATGTTTTTTCCTACCACATTTGACACTCCTTTTTAAAATATTAATACACTTCTAATAGAATTACATACAAAATAATATCTGCATGTATTATTAACCATTTCTTAATTATACGCTTATTATATATTTCTTTTGTTTTATTTACAATTAGGATTATACACAAGGTCAAACAAGGTTTTTTTGGTCAAGGAATAAATATTACCACCTACAACCTATGTAGGATTAATATGTTCCTCCACCATTCAGCCCACCAGTCCTGGCAATCAACTTTTTATGAAGCAATATAACTTCTTCTGTCTTTATAAAAATCATTTAGCAAGCTCCTTAAAAGCCTCTATATTTTCATCGATCAGTTTATCAGAGATAGGAACCAATACTTTTGTATCAACCGTCATTTTAATCGCCTCCTAATAATATTATACTTCTAAAGATAGTATGATATCAACCTATTTTTAAAAATTAATTTCGCCTGCAAATTATATTAGAATTTATCACTTCACCCTTGTATATTATTTCTCAACTCTGACATCCGCCTAATTCCATTTGGATCATCCAAATTATTTGCTATTATCTCCATAACGGATATTACTTCATCGATATTATTTTGTGAGGTTTCAGGGGAAATAAGTAGATGCCCATATACGTCATTACAAAAGTTATAGTTTGTAGCTTCATTTGTTCCCTCTGCTAGGAGAAAATATGTCTGCTGAAATGCACGAAAATCAGACACTCCACTCCAATAATTACTTTCATGACCGAAATCCTTGAATTCTTCGAAGGATGTTACAGCTGAGGCAGCACTTGCCTTACATAAATTTATCAAATCAGTTTGATCTTGCCTTTCTTTTTGCCACAATCCAAAGAAAATAGATGTAGTGATCAGCAAACAGATAAATAAAATAATTGGCAGTTTCTTCATGAAATTCCTCCGTCAGATTTTTGTTTATCTTTGTCTTACATTTTAAATCATATCATAAACTTACCAATTCCTCAATCATTTATTTCCAAATTTCTTACTGTTGGGTGTTTTTACAGGCAGCTTAATTGAAATAGGTAATATTGCGTATTTCGTCTATATCGTCCTTTGTCATTCATACGGAGTAGTAATGTTCCAACAGTATTGTATTTCCATGCCGTGTTTTTTAATTCATCACATATTTCGCGTATTTTCATCGGTTTATTAGCTTTCCAAAGAACTTGCATATCTTCAAAGCTAATAAAATAATACTCCATTATTTAAACTAATCAAATTATATTAAACATTATCATTCCAACTATTATTATAGCAGCATCTGCTAACATGTGTACTACCCACGAATTTATAAAATTCTCTGTTTTAATATCGAGCCAATTAAATATAATACCTATACTTATCAATCCTAAAAGGGCTAATCCAACAATCAAAGGATTAAACCAGGTTTTAAAAATTGCTATGTGATATATGCCAAATAATAAAGAAGAATAAATATATGCAAATTTCTTAGAGCCTTTATTGAATAGATTTAAAAATATGTAGCCTCTAAAAAAGAACTCTTCCAAAAAAGAGTTAGCAAATATAATATATATTCCTACATAAATAAAGTTTGATGATGTGATTTTTGACTTAGTTTGCAATTCTAAAGCAATCTCATTTAAGTCAATAACTTTTTTGAATACAAAATAAGCAACTATTATTGTAGCAAACGACATTACCCCAAAAATTAATCCAAGTTTAAATTTAGAGGCATCAAATTTTTTAAGATTTAATGCCTTTATTAGATTTGTTTTTTCAATAAACACCAAATGTATATACGGTATACCAGTAAATAGTATTAATTTAATAATAGTCTTACTTATATAATCTACAGTTAAAACCTGCTCTACTAAATATAATATTGTACAAGCTATAAGTGATGTTACAACTATATAAGCTTTCGTCATTATTTCTCTCCCCTAGGATAACTCCTTTTAAAATACTCGCCATAATCATTTCATCAGATTCCCCCAAGAATACTCTCTAATTCAAGTGTCATTTTTCGATTTTGTTATTCCTGATTCTCGTGAGCAAATTAGAACTTACCTAATTACTTACAAATTATATTTACGGTTTTAATTTCTTCCTTTGATAATGTACTGTCAAGTCAAAAATAAGAGTACCTATATCTTTATTCACTGATATTATCTTTATTAATTTCTTTGACTATTTCTTGGGTGTAAGTTTTATTAAATTCACCTACAATTCTTATTTTTCCCGATTCAATCTTTTCTGTAATCCTTGGTTGTGCTATTACTTCTCCCCTATATACAAATCTTAATATATTTTCCTCATCCTTGTAATCAGCTATTTGCCCGGTAGTTTCTGCAAATCTTTTAGTTACCCCTTCTTTTAACTCAAATTCCAAGTAGAAGTAATCCCCTTCTTTTTCAGAGTCTGTACTCACTAAACTAATATCTTCATTTGATAATATAATATTGTTATTGATATCTAAAAAGAAAAAATTACTATCAGAATGATACTGTGTTTCGAGGGTTTCCAGTCCTATTCCATTTAAACCGTCAAAAATTGAATATTCCTCTTTTTCTCCATAGGATACTTGTTTCATTAAGTAACAATTAAGTGCTTTGTCCAGCATTTTTACTATATTACCCCTGCTTATCTCTTTGTTATATGTCTCCTCTATACCCTTTAAAAGCCCCAAATCTTTTGCTACTATTATATAACCTATTGGATAGCCACCCTTTGCTTCTGCCATAGGTATATACCCTAAAACTGCAATTAATATTTTAGTAAAAGTCTTTATTAAAATATATTATTATATACCACCATATCCTACTCCCCAGCCTTGAATTAACCATGGAGATTTATTGTTTTTCCTAAGTAACGTAATAATTTTTTCCAATAGCCTTATTCTCTCCCTCTAATAACTATATCCATCTTATTCAAACTAAATTTAGCAACACTTAAGCGTTTGGAAATCTTAATTTCCATCCATGATAAAATCTTCAAATCCGGAAATAGGCTCCCATGTTATCCCTTTTGGGTCAGCATTAAAATAGAGACTAATTGTATCCATATCAAGGCTTTCGTCTGATAAGATTTTAGCTGTTATCTTAAATTGATAATTACCTTCTTTAGGGGTATTATAATCATCATGTAATGCTTTATAATATTCCATATCCTTTTCTTTTTGCTCTCTTATATATTCTACTGTATCAGGATCCTTATAGTAATTTTTATATATTTCTTTATAAAAAAATGTTGCCTCGAAATTATCTCCACTGATATTTTCTTTATAATTAGAGGCAATTTGATCAATTATATCGTAATAAGGTGAAAATGCCTTGATGTGTTTTTCTGCCATATACTCCATGACTTGTTTGTAATAGGTTTTAACAGTATAGTCATAATCTGCATAATCTAATATCATGGATGCCTTAGGATATTTTGTTCTTGCAAGATTTTCTCCCTCTGCGTTCATAAAATGAATAATATAGTCCCTCATAGTAGTATACCAATGAATTCCCCTCGTAGCAGTATACTCTATATCCTCATCGTCTAAAATTTCACGGCAAGCAAGCATCATTAATCCTTCTCGGAAAATGCCCAGTTCATCATTATTCTCAAATTCAGAAAATAAGTATGGTAAGACCAATTTATCCATCATAGATAAGGCTGATAGATTATCAAAGGCTACTTTGTGATTGGCAAGATATTCAGATACATTAGCATTTAAGTCTGCTTCCATACAAATTTCATCTAAGATAACCTTTGCCTTTGCCGCTGCATTAGCATATGCATCCTCAAATACAGTATATTCGGTAATGCCCTTTTCATCCTCAACAATAAT
>CAZRSG010000009.1:0-23926 GCA_964602705.1 uncultured Oscillospiraceae bacterium | reverse complement strand
GCCATCAGCAGTTGCTTGTACAGAAATGACACTACTAGCTTGGGTATTGATTGGCACATTTAACGTGGACATATCAAGTGTACGGATGATCTGATCTTCCTTTAAGCTAAAGACAATCAGAGCATGCCCATAGTGGAAAATAACCTTATCCTCAGACGCATAATCTAATGTTGCCATATCTGCACCGACTGGCATTTGTGAAAGTTCACTTAGTTTGTTATCGGTAAGAAAATGAACATCATTTTTTACAAAATTATTGTATATAACTAATGTACCTATCGATAAAATAATACATATTATAGTTATAAGTGCAATCACACCTATTTTATTCATTGGAACTACCCCTCCATTCTCTCCATTTATATTTTACTCTTGTTCCATTTATAAACCTATGGCATGGTTGTAGAAGATAGAACACATCAACCTATATCCCATATAAGGATTTTTAAACAAGCTTCTAAAAAAGTCATATGAATACATTTAACTCTCTTTATATGTGTATTTACCTTTTTATACATGTGTGTTAACTTAATTAAAGCCCAAATATATCCGGCACATCCTTAGCTGCAATTTCCCGTCTGCTTTTTTTTCCTGCATTCTTTAACATGCTCTCTATCTTCTCCTCTACAGAGCGTCGGATTAACTCTTGACTATCTACATCTCTTAATTCAAAAAAAATCAGTGGATTTTTATCTACTTTAACACCAATACCATATAAGGTAGCTGCTACATGTTTGCACATTTCAGCATAATCAGGACAGCTACAGGTAAATTGGATTTCTTTAGGTGATGGGAACATTGAATATTTCTTGTCAGTAAATAAAATTTCAAGTTCCTTAGGAAATTTACCTTCTATTAATTGCTCTAAACTTTCAATTCTATTATTACATAAACTTGCAATCTTGTCCCATTTATCACTGTCAAGAGTGTCAATATTTATTATAACATCATACGGTTTTGCTCTTGTTCCTTGAACCTTTGACAAAATTTCACCTTTTGCTATCTTTAGATCTAACACTGCATTATTTCTAATATAAGTCCTTCCTCTTACAATTCGGTTTTCATAATCGGCATAACTTTCCAAGTTGTTATTCCATGCCTTACCCCACCAACTTTTTACTAATGTCCTACCCTCTATAATTATTGGCTCTATATCCGGATTGGATTTTTTAAGTTTCTTTAAAGATTTTTCTGCCTTAGCCTTTTTTTGAGCAACTGTCGTATATTTACCATAGCCATAATAACTCATAGTTTATCATCCCCCCAGTGTAAATAATTCCATTAATTCTTTATTATCATACTCGGTAATCCAATGTTCTCCGGCGTTACCTAATATTTCTCCCGATAATTTTTGCTTATCCTCTAATATGGCATTTATCTTCTCTTCTATGGTACCTTTTGTAACAAATTTATGAACAATAACATTTTTTGTTTGTCCTATTCTAAAAACCCTATCTGTTGCTTGATTTTCTACAGCTGGATTCCACCATCTATCAAAATGAATTACGTGATTTGCAGATGTTAGATTTAAACCTACACCACCTGCCTTTAGTGATAAAACCATGTAAGGTATATATTGTTCACCGTTAAATTTTTTAACGAGGTCACTCCTTTTTTTAACCGGTGTTCCGCCATGAAGAACGAAACCTTTCTTACCAAATATTTCTGTTAGAAAGTCAGATATTGGCTCTGTCATTTCTTTGAATTGAGTAAAAATAAGTACCCGTTCCTTTTTATCACGTATAACTTCACAGATCTCTTTCATGTGTTCAAATTTGCCACTTTCCTTTGGCTTAAATTCCGCCCGCCCTATATATTGATCAGGGTGGTTACATATTTGTTTAAATTTCATAATCGACGATAAAATTAATCCTTTTCGTTCGATACCTTCACTATCTTTTAACTTTGCCTCTATTTCTCTAATTAATTTCTTATACAGAACAACTTGCTTATTAGATAAACTTGTATATGCATTTACCTCTAATTTATCAGGCAAATCAGTAATTATACTTTTATCTGTTTTTAACCTTCTCAAGATAAATGGCTGTATCATTTTTCGCAACCTTACATAAGCACCTGAATGATTACCAAGTTCTTTAGTGAAATTTGTAAATTCTTTTACCGTTCCAAGCAATCCTTGATTTAAAAAATCAAAAAGTGACCATAAATCACTTAATCGATTTTCTATAGGTGTGCCAGTCATGGCAAATTTTATTTTGGAAGGAATTTGTTTTATAGCTTTTGTTTGTTTTGTACCTGGGTTTTTAATTGCTTGTGCCTCGTCTAATATTAAACAATCCCATTTGATATCTCTTAGTTCCTCTAATTTTGCTGCCATGGCATAAGTTGTGATATACAAAAAATAACTATCTTTAATTTCAATCTCTTCATTTGACCTTAATGCACTTTTATGCAGTATTTGGAATGGCATTTTTGGTGCAAATCTTTCAATTTCTTTTTGCCAGTTACCAATTAAAGAAGCAGGTATAATAAGTAAGGACTTCCCACCAAAATACGTACGACTATATTCCAATAAAGCAATTATTTGTACAGTCTTTCCTAAGCCCATGTCATCCGCCAGACATGCTCCAAGCCTAAGGTTATACATTTGACAAAGCCACTTATAACCATTTACTTGATAAGGACGCAATTCAGCACATAAGCTTGGTACCGGTTTAATGTCCGGTAATTTTACAGGACTAACTAATTTATCTTTTATTGTTTTTAACCATTGACCATTGTTTATAGATATATCAAAATCTTCTACAGGAAGATTTAAATCCGCACCTTCACCCAATTCAAGCCTCATAGCATCACTAAGAGATAGTTCACCCTCTGCCGCAATTTCTTTAACCTTATCAAAAGCTTTAATCACAGCACTTAATTTGTCCTTATTAACTTCTACCCATTTACCTTTATACTGTATAAGCCCCTCTGCCATATTAAGAAAGTCTCTAAGTTCTTTTTCAGTAAGTTGATCATCCTCTATACTAAGTGTTGGATGAAAATCGATAATAGCATCTAATCCAACCTTTGATGGCTCATTTTCACCAACTGTAATAGAAAGTTTTATAGAATTACTTTTCTTACGCCACCAATCAGGTATTCTACACATAACACCTGATTCTTCATATATTGGTATCTCTTTTAAGATAATATATGCTTCATCTACTGTCAGTTTCAATGGTGAAAATAAATCCCCACTTTCAAGCAAGTCTGAAATAAATTGACTTTTATCTGCTGCCTTAAGGACTGTTGATATAAGATTAAGAAGTTTCTTTTCTTCACCATCAAACTCCTTCAAGGCATTTTTTAATGGTGTATGTGTTGCTTTTTTACTTTTTACTGTCTTAGTAGTATATGTAGCCATAAAAGCAAAAGGATATTCTTCATCCTTACTTTCTACTAAATGAAAAAACACCCTGCCCACAATATTTATATTTGAATTGTATTCAGCAAAATATCTACTAACACTTCCTTTATAACTCTTTATTTCCTTTCGGAAAACAGCCAATAGATTTTCCCACAACCTACTTATCCAATTAAAATTAACATGTTCCATACCAATAATAAAAGGTGTTTCGTCTATTAGTTTTTGAATTTCATCATTATTTAAATCAACAAGAATAGCATCCCTGCTTATTTCTAAATCAGGTTGCTGACTAATTTTCTTTATGAGTAATTCTGCTATATAACGCAAATAATCTATTGAAGGGGAAAACCAATGACCTTTTTCCAATAACCCCATATGAAATAATGCAGTATATTTATCCTCTTTAAACTTTTCCATCCATGTTTTAAGGGGACCATCTTCTTCAATAATTTCTTCTTCAATAATAAAACTTGTATCCGTAAAAAATGCTGATAATTGCTTATCCTTCTGTGTTTTAACTATTGCCATATTATAAAATCCTATCTCATTTTTATAAATTTTTAATTTTATAAATCAATAAATATTCCTTCTTAAATGATATTTATTAAAAATAATCTCGAAAATAATATATCACACTATATTAAATATAACAAGAAATACTTTAATGAAATTACAGTGTATAAATTGTTAAGTTTAATTGCCCAACATTTACTTTAAGATTTTACCTGTTCAATGTTAGAAACTCAAAGCCTATCCCCCGCTGAACCTAATTTAAATATATATTCATTGAGTTCAACATCAAGCAAGTCTGCAACAACTGGGCATTTTACCTTTAGTAAAAAGAAGATATCTCTTTTTGCATCTGATAGGGTTTCAAAATTTCCCTGACCCTTACTTATAACAAGATCAGCCTTATTAAAAATATTTAAAAACTTATCATTAGCTTCCTCTAATATTAATCCCGGAGCATTGCAACCACTTGATATAAGTTTACAGTTTACATTTAAACCCGAATCACATGCATCTTCATATGTAGTATCATTAATAATTGCTTCATCCCTTACTGCATAAGTAATATCTGATTGGAGTAACTCTTCTACTAAAACCCTGTCAAATACAGTTTCTCCTGCATTATCTCCTATAATTAATAATGTTTTTGCTGTTTTAAGCCGTCTTTCAAAATCTTGCAAATCACATATAGCAAATTCCTTTTCAAGTTCATTTTTTACAGTTCTTTTAATATCAATATCTCGGTCGATTGCATAATCAATAATATTTCCCGTCGCTGCAATTTTTAAAGCCCAATAAAGCCTATATTCATCATTTTTATATAAGAATGTTTTTAAAAAAGGATAGAGCTCCTCAGCAATCCTTATGCTTTCCTTTTTTATTTCTTTATAAGGATCATCTATTTTTGTGTGTTTTTTTATAATATGATGCATATCCCTCCCCAATTCAGGTGAATATGTATATTCTTTATATGAAGAGACTAATTTAATAGAATCCTCCATTATTTTGTTTTGAATACTTAAATCATTAGTTACTATTCTTGATGACTCTAAAACTTGTTTCAAAAAACATGGTAAACAGTCAAGATAAATTTTCATTACAATCCCCTTCCTTTAATGTCTTTAAATACTAATTATTATTATAATACGATTACTGACATATGTCAATAATCGTATTAGCCTTGTTGATTGTAAAAAAAATCATAAGATGTGATATAATATTATTAAATATCTATTTACATAATTCAAAAATTTCAATTATTTCTTTTTTTCCTAATGGTATATAAGTTGGCAATGTCCTTTTACCAAAATTAGTACACTTTTCTGCCATTTCTTCAAATTTCTCATCTGTAATATTAACTTCTGATAATCTTACAGGCATATCTATTGATTTAAAATAATCCTCCATTGCCATAATACCCTTTAATGCTGTCTCTTGTGGATTATCAAAATTTATATCAATATTCCATACTCTATGAGCATACTGACAAAATCTATCTATATTATATTTATAAATATACTTCGCCCAAGCCGGAAATATTATTGAAAGTCCTGCCCCATGGGCTAAAAAATCATAAATACCTGTAAGTTCATGCTCTAACTGATGACAAGTAAAAAAGTACTCTCTGCCTGCACCTGTTAAATCGTTATGAGATAAACTTCCTGCCCACATTAAAGTTGCCCTTGCTTCATAATCATTAGGATTTTTTATAGCAACTTTACCGGCATCTATAACTGATTTTAGTAAACCTTCTGCTATACGATCCGTTAAATCAACATCCTTACTTTGTGTAAAATATCTCTCTAATGTATGTGCCATAATATCTACAATACCACAACCTGTTTGAAATTTATCTACTGAATATGTTAATTCAGGATTTAAAATAGAAAAAAGAGGTCTATTAAAGTCACTATTAAATCCTCGTTTTAGCTGTTTATCTTCATTAGTAATTACTGCAGAAGCACTCATTTCACTACCTGATGCTGAAAGTGTTAATATGGTAGCTACAGGGATTGCCTTAGTTGGGACAGCCTTTTTTAAGGAAAATTGCCATGGATCAATATCTGTTAATGCAGCTACTCCTATGGCTTTTGCAGAATCAATTACACTACCACCACCAACAGCTAAAATTAAGTCCACCTCTTCCTTTTTACAAATTTGAGCTCCTTCCTTAACCATATTTAATTTTGGGTTAGGTTCTACACCGCCAAATTCAATAAATTCTATATTGTTTTCCCTTAAAGAGTCTACCACTTGATCATAAAGCCCTGTTTTTTTTATACTTCCCTTACCATAGTGAAGTAATATTTTTTTATATCCATAGGCTCCTATTATCTCACCCACATCTTTTTGACCATCTTTCCCAAAATAAACCTTTGTTGGTGTGTAAAATTGAAAGTCTTTCATTTATATTCATCCTTTCATCCTCTTATCTAATGATATCAATACTATTTATAAGTACTATTTTAATTTTCGATGTACTAATCTTTAATTAAATAATAGGATATTTTAAACCTATAATTCTTTTTCTGTTTTTTCTTTTGTCTTTATAGATACATCTTTTGCAAATCTTATGGCTCACCTTATGTTTTTATTTTATGTTTTCCTATAAGTACCCGGAACGGTTTCGAACCGTTCCCTACGAATGCGATTGTAGGGTTATGAAAACATAACAGGTTTTTGTAGTATCATTTTTTCTTATATTTTCTTAGGAATTATTCTGTATATGCATATTCTCCCATAAATAAGATTTCATTGTTTACATTATCATATATAAAATATAGGAATGGTTTATTTGCTTTAAACACAATCGGTTCTTCTGTTATAGCACTTGTTGTTTCAAAACCAATGGCAGTTACTGCTGCTGCTTCTGTTCCATTTTCATCTACATTTATATATGTTTTATGAATGATATCTGAAATAAATATGCTTTCTGATATGTTTTTAAACATAGTTTTAAAATCCGCCTTACCTGGCTCAAATGCTGTATTAACCCCCATTTGTGATAAAACTTCTTTTAATTCTATATTAAATTCCGTTTTAAATTTTGGTAGGCTAAGTCTAACCCTTTTATATTTCATCTTTTCTATCTTTTCCTGTATGTCTTCTGTATAGTTTTCATTGTTAGGAATTATAATATACATGCTTGTTTTTCTATCTTGATAAGGTAGACTTATCATTTGTATATCAGTATCTTCATAATGATTGAAAGTAGATGTTAAATTCATAAAGTCAATTTGACTTTTATTATTATTCCTATCTATAAATTCATCTTTTTCAGTTGCAGATTCATTAAATTGACTTGCCCATTGTCCTTTAAAATAAATTGCGTTAATAATATATGCTAAAAATTCATTATCGGATATTATTTTTTTTATTTTATCATTTGTTTTGTTACTAACCCAGTCATTAATAGTTTTTACTGCATTTTTATTATTAACATTTTGCATACTTGCATTATAGTAGTCTGATATTGTTTCTTTGAAATCATTATTAAATTCTGCACCCTTATAATAATCTGTGTTAAGCCATAATGAGTTTGCAATATTTAATTTTACATCTTCATTTTCACTATAGTCTTTGATAAGCTTTCTTGCAAACATATTATATTCTTCTAAGTCATCTATTTTTAATGTTGATAAGATTTCATCTTTTGTTTCCCCTTCTGCACCGACCGTTGCCATTGCAAGTGCCATCTTTATACTTATTGGCGAAAACATATAGTTTTTATCTTTAGGCATATATTCTTTTAAGTCCCATGCAAATTTACTTTTGTCTTTTTCCGATATAGGTGTTTCTTCTATGATTATCAGTCCTTCTAAGTGATCTTTATCTATTATTCCTTTTTTAATTAATTTATCTTGCAAAAGTTCTCCTTCGGGTGTTTTTACTGATAAGGCTGCATAACATATATTTACAAGGTCATTTCTTGAAAGTTGATAGTCATTAATTGATACAACTTTCTTAGAATATTTGTTGGATAATAATGAATATTTTATTCCGGCTTCATAGGCATCTGAAATAGTAATTCCTTGATAAGCAATTGCAGAAAGTAACATCTTGGTAAATTCCTGTCCTGTTACAGGGTCCTCTGGTCCAAATCTTGTCTCACTTTTACCATGTATGTAACCATTCACTGCTGCATAGCCTATATTTTTAAAAGCCCAATGTTCTTCAGCTACATCATCAAAGATTTCTATACTATCCATATCTTCTGCTAATTTTTCTTCACCAATCATACGTAGTACCATACTTATTGCCTCGGATCTATTTACAGGCTTTTCTAATTCATACCCCTCTTCAGTCCCTTTAAATAAACCTAATTCATATAAAACATCAGCATATTCTACAAAACTTGGAATTGTTAATTGAAGATCACCAAGAGGATAATCAGATGTTTCATTGCCTTTTGTTGAAATCAATGCCGTTATTGATAAGAACATAATTATTGTTATAAGTATACTTGTTGCTTTTTTCATTAATAGTTCATCTCCTTTATTTTACTTGTTTTATTATTTAGACGAATAAATACAAGTTTTGTTCCCATAAGGATTAAGTATTAAATAAAGGAGATTTAATAATTTTCTTTTAATTCTTCTAATATTTCATAAACGTCTCTTTTATTTCTTGCAGTCGAATAATATCTACCAAATAATAATATTTGATGATGGGCTTCTTTCCATCTATCTTTAGGTATTTTCTTCATTAATTTTTCTTCTACTTGAAGAACCGAGTCCTCATCACATGCCCAACCTAATCTTTTAGTGACCCTTTCTACATGTGTATCTACCCCTATTGCTGGTATGTTAAATGCTTCAGCTAAAACCACATTTGCTGTTTTCCTGCCTACCCCTGCTAATGTCATTAGGTCTTTTCTTGTTCTGGGTACCTTACCGTCAAAGTCAGTTACTAATGTTTTTGATGCTTGAATAATAAATTTACTTTTATTTTTATATAAACCTATAGTTTTTATATGTTCCATAACTTCTTTTATCTCTGCCTTAGATAAAGTATAGGGATCAGGGTAGGCTGCAAATAAAGTCGGTGTTACCTTGTTAACTGATATATCTGTAGTTTGTGCCGATAAAATAACAGCTATCAGGAGTTCAAATTCATTATTATAATTTAATTCAGATTTAGGGTTAGGGAAGATATTTGATAGGATATCTAATACCTCTTTAACTTTCATTTTTAAAGCCCCCATTTATATATTTATTAATTTATTTAGCAAAATATTTATCAAAGTCTATATTTAAATAATCACAAAGGTTTTGAATTTCCAAGACTGTTTTATTGTTTATAGGTATACCCTCTTCCACCTTTTTTTGGGCTGCTTGTATTTCTTTTTCCCCATGGGTATAAATCCTTTTTTGTCCTAATGCCTTGTCCGATTGCCTGAGTTCATTAAGATATTCGGATAAGTGAGCTTTTATCTGATCACTATTACCAAATAAGTTAGTGTCTATAGCTATAAAACCATGTGATATTTTAGCCTTGTTATTTTTATAAGTATTATTTGATGTAGTGCCTAAAGATAATATTGAGGAAAAGATTTCAGTTATCATACCAAAGCCGTAACCTTTATGCCCACCTGTTTCTTCCGTTTGCCCCCCTAAGGGAAGTATTCCACCACCTGCTTTATCTCCTATATTCTTTAAGACGTCTGCTGCATCATTTGTGTCATGCCCTTGTGCATTAAGTGCCCAACCAGTAGGTAGAGCTTTCTCCATTTTATTATATACTTCTAACTTTCCCCTGGTAACAACTGTTGTAGATACATCAAAAAAGAAGGGGTATGGTTCTGCCGGCATACTTATTGCAATTGGATTGGAGCCAAGCATTGCCCTTCTCCCATATGTTGGAACCATGATAGCTTCAGAGTTAGAAAATGAAATTCCTATTAAATTCTGATCACATGCCTGTTTAGCATAATATCCAGCTATACCATAGTGATTAGAATTTCTTGCCATAACTATACCAATTCCACTTTCTTTTGCCTTCTCAATAGCCATTTCCATACACCTATGTCCAATAAGTTGCCCCATACCATCTTTACCATCTACTACAGCAGAAAGAGGCGTTTCAAATACAAGTTCGATATCTGTATTGGGTTTAATCATTCCGCTTTCAATACCTTTATGATATCTGGATAACCTTTGCATTCCATGACTTTCAATCCCATAAATATCTGATAAGAGTAATACATCTGTAATAATTTCACTTTCTTTTTTTGTATAGCCAAATTTTTTAAATGCATCTATACAAAACCTTTTTAAATCTTTATATGCATAATTTATGTATCCCATCTTTTCACTCCTAATATAATAATATTTTTAGCTTATCTAAATTATATAATAAAAGATAGAACACTGCAATATCTATGTTTAAATTTGTCCGGTTCTTTCTTTATTTTTTATTAATTTAGCCATTTCTCCTGCTAATAATGGTATTAGTGCAAGTGGTAATATAATCTTCCATTCATTTAAGCCCAATGGAAAGGTGCTAAATACCGGATTCAAGGATGGAAGATAGATTATTATCAATGTTAGTATAAAGGAAAATGCTACACCCTGTATTAATTTAATATTAGATAATATTCCAATTTTAATTAATGTATATTTCGATGATCTAATAGAAAATACCCGGAATAATTCTGCCATAATTAATGTTACAAGAGCTATAGTCCTTGCTTTTTCTATATTATTGTAAGTAAACTTATTTATGCCCCACAAATAGGCTAACAATGAAACTATTGCAATCATTGTACTTTGTATTGCTATTCCAAGCATAACCTCTTTATTTAGTATTGCTTCATTGGGATCTCGTGGCTTTTGTTTCATTATATCGGGTTCCCCATTTTCAACGCCAAGTGCTAAGGCGGGAAAACTATCAGTAACAAGGTTCAACCAAAGGAGTTGTATTGGGATTAATGGTAAAGGCAAATTTAAAAGTATACTTATAAACACTAAAAGGATTTCACCTATGTTACATGATAATAGAAAAAGCACAAATTTTTTTATATTATCATATATTGTCCGTCCTTCTTTTACAGCAGCAACAATACTCGCAAAATTATCATCAGTAAGGATTATATCAGCTGTATTTTTTGCAACATCAGTACCTGTTATACCCATAGCCAGTCCAATATCTGATTTCTTTAAGGCAAGTGCATCATTTACACCATCACCTGTCATTGCAACAATGTTACCATTTGCCTTTAATGCTGATACAATTCGAACCTTGTGTTCGGGTGCCACCCTCGCAAACACCCTTGTATTCTTCACTTTTATATTTAGTTCTTCATCTGATATGTTGTTTAATTCCGCTCCTGTTATTGCTTGTTCTTCTTTTTCTACCATACCCAAATCCTTAGCAATTGCATATGCTGTTTCCTTATAGTCTCCTGTTATCATTATTGTATTTATACCTGCATCTTCACATTGCCTTATGGCTTCTTTTGCCTCTTTCCGTGGTGGATCAATCATTCCAACAAGTCCGACAAATATCATATCGGATTCAATCTTATCAGGATCTTTTTCTTTTGGTAAAGTTTCATATTCCTTATATGAAAATGCCAATACTCTTAATGCATCCCTTGCAAATTCACTATTAATACCTAAAATATCTTTTTTGCTTTCGTCAGAAAGTGGTAAAACCTTATCTCCTGCTTTTATATATTTGCATCTATCTATTATTATATCAGGTGCCCCTTTAGTAAATGATACGGTTTTATTTTCTGTAAAGTTGCTATGAAATGTTGTCATCATTTTTCTATCAGAATCAAATGGTATCTCATCTACCCTTGGATAGGATTTATTTATTTCTTCTCTTTGTATATTAGCCTTAGCTGCTAAGGTTACTAAGGCTCCTTCAGTAGGGTCTCCTATAACTTTATATAAACCTTTATCCTGCTCTAATTTTGCATCATTGGTTAATACAGCTATTGATAGTAAAGTCTTTAAAATAGGCATTGAATTAGGTGAGATTGTATTGGTTTTTAGATTTATTTCTCCTTTTGGTTCATATCCTATACCAGTTACATCAAACTTCTTATTATCTACATACAAGTTTGTTACTGTCATTTCATTTTGTGTTAAAGTACCAGTTTTATCTGAACATATTACAGTTGTGCAACCTAATGTTTCTACAGCGAGTAACTTTTTTACAATAGCATGTCGTTTTACCATTCTGTTCATACCTATTGCTAATACTATTGTTACAATTGCAGGTAAACCTTCCGGTATTGCTGCTACAGCCAAACTTATAGCAACCATAAGCATTTCTAAAGCCGGTCTTCTTTGTATTAAACCCATAGCAAAAACAATTATACATATAGCAATAGTTGTTATCCCTAATACCTTCCCTAAGTCATTTAGTTTTCTTTGTAAAGGTGTTGCCTCCTCTTCAAAACTTTGTATCATACTGGCAATTTTACCTATCTCAGTCTTATGCCCTGTCCCGACAACAATACCTTTGCCCCTGCCATAGCTAACTATTGTACTTGTATATGCTATATTATACCTATCCCCTAATGCTACTTCTTTTTCATATATGCTGTCAGCCCTTTTTTCAACCGGAACAGATTCGCCTGTCAGCGATGCCTCTTCAATTTTAAGGTTAGCACTTTCTATTAGCCTTAAATCTGCCGGAACTATATCACCAGCATCTAATAATACAATGTCACCGGGGGTTAATGAGTTTGCAGGTATCCTTATAGTTTTACCTGCCCTTATAACTTTTGCATTAGGGGCTGCCATTTGTTTCAATGCTTCTAATGCCTTTTCAGCTTTACCTTCTTGATAAATTCCTAAAATGGCATTTAAGATTACAATTGCCAATATCACAATTGCATCCTTTGATTCCCCTACAATCATTGATATAACCGCTGCTATAACTAATATAATTACTAAAAAGTCTGAAAACTGTGCAATTAGTTTTGATAAAAATTTACTTTCTGTTTCTTCACCAAGTTCATTTGGTCCATATTGTTTTAACCTTAGTCCTGCTTCTTCTTCTGTTAAGCCTAATTCTGAATCTACTTTTAATTCTTTAAGGACTTCTTTTATTTCCTTTCTATACCAAGTCATAATAAGTACCTCTTTCTTTTTAATATTAATAGTATAACTTTTTAGGATATTGTAATACAAAAAAGACCTTCGCTTATGCATTAAACATAAACAAAGGTCTTGCTACCTGTTTTTTAGGTTAGTTAACCGGGTTAAACCGTATTGACGACTAACTAATTTAAAGCTACTCCCCTTTGATATTTATATTATATATAATTCATATAATATAAGCAAGATATTTATTTATAAGTTTTAATTTATTCCGACTTATCCGCAACATCTTGTATTTGTAATGTTTCCCTTGTTGAACGTATAGCATCATCTGTATTAAGTATTAAATCCTTTTGACCTTTGATGTCAGCAAGGAAGTCCGACAAACAACCTTTTTCTGTAACAATACCCGGAAGATTCATTCCTTCTTTGTTGCCATCTTTATAAAAGGTAACCCCATCCGATGCTAAATTAAGACCAACATGCCTTTTTTATATATTTAAAAATTAATTATAATTATTTATCTCACATTACTTATATACCTTTCTTCCTATTTCTGCATTCTTCACCAAACATAAATTGCAACCCTCACAAAAATTAACTTTCCCATAAAATACACTTTTTATTGTTTCTAAAAGCTCCTTGTTTTTCATCTTTTCTACCATATGAAGACATATTTTCTTTGGTGCTAATGTTATCAAAGAGCTTACTAATAAATCATCATAATTTATCTCACCTTCTGATACTTCTTTTATAAAATCTTGTATACAGTCATTTGTAATTTCATTTTTATGCTCATCTAATAATATATATTTATGTTTATATCCTATTAAAACGTGTACTAATTCAAATTTAGGCTCTTGAATTTCTACAAAATATTTTAATAACCTAATAAATTCCCTATATTCCCTTTCCATTAAATAATCGTCTACAGCTTTATCTACAATATCTTCTAATTCTTTTATATAACCTTTTAACCTAAATGTTATAAAACCATCTAATATAATTTTATCTGAACCTGAAAGGTATTCATTTAACTTTTTTGCTATAATATTTTTTCGGCTTAATATAAATATATTATTAAAAACATTCTTTTCATTTAGATTTAAAATTTTATCTAATAATAGCCTTAATATTTCTTTCTTTTCAAAAGAATCAAAATAGTAGTAATTTGTGTTAATTATTTTATTAATAAACTTTTCTTCATATTCTTCTATTATATAATCTGAAAGAATATTTGATAAGTTAATTCTGACTTTATTTACTTTGTTTTTTGTTCTTATTGTAATTTTTAAAAATGATAAATCTTTATCATTTTTTTCTTCTTTTTGTTCAATTTCTATATTTACATCATTTGTTTTAAATTCTGTTAGTGAGCTTCTTATTAGCTCTTCCAATCGGTCAGCCTTATCCTTTATCCCGATATATATATACTCCACTATATTCACATCCCTCCAAAAAGTATTATATGATTAAGTATATTTCTATACACAAGGGTCAAAAAACCATTATAATTTATCCAACTTTAATTTTTATTTTAAATAGGTTTATAAAATATTTTTTTAAGTTTTATCTTTTACATATTATTATATGCTTGATTTCAAGTGTAGTTACTTGTATAAAATCTGTTTCTAATAAAATAAATTGCCGGCTCCTTCGACTTTTAGTATTTGTAAATAAAAAATTATAATTCTTTTATAATTGTATGTAAATAATGGTTTTACCCCATAAAATATATAGATTTCAATTCACAATTTCAAACTATTCTCATATTATATAATTGAAAATATTATTATCCCTTATTATAGATTAGGAAAATTATCACCATATTTTTATTTTTTTTGAAAAGATTTCTCCTTTATGAATTGTTTAATTTTTCAATTAAATATTTTAAAATTTGTACATGAATTAAAACATACAGTAAAAAATAATGCAGGAGGCGATATTATGACAAATATAAATTGTACATCTAATTGCATTTATCAAAAAGATGGCAAGTGTAACTTAAATATTGTCACTGCAGCTTCTGTTACTGCAAATAATTCATGTATTTATTTTGTAAAACGGGAGGATTCTAAAGCCTCTTCAAAGTGTATTGATAAAGATTACCTACATTAAGTGGGTAATTTTTATTATAATTTATAGACTATAAGATACTTTTATGGTAGTATTTATACACCTATAAAGATTACTTTTGGGAGGCGTAACTTATGTATACAGATACAATCAACACATTATCACAAACAATTAAAGAGAATTTAATTAATATAAGACGGGAAATACATATGTATCCGGAAACCGGGTATGAAGAAACAAGAACTGCCGCTTTGATATGTAAAACCTTGGACAAATTAAATATTAATTATAAATCTAATATTGCTAAAACAGGTGTTGTTGGCATTATAAAATGTAAGGGACCGGGTAAAACACTTGCAATAAGGGCAGATATGGATGCACTTCCAATAATAGAAGATAATAATTGTTCTTATAAATCACAAATTCATGGGAAAATGCATGCTTGTGGTCATGATGTCCATGTAGCATCTTTATTGGGTGCTGCTGAAATTTTAAGCAATTTAAAGGATAGGCTTAATGGTAATATTAAATTAATCTTCCAACCGGCAGAAGAAATGTCCGGTGGTGCCTTGCCTATGATTAACGAAGGTGTTCTAAAAAATCCTAATGTGGATGCTTGCATTGCAGCACATGTTTGGCCGGAAGTTGAAGTTGGTTCCATAGAGGTAAAACATGGTCCCATTATGGCTTCCCCGGATGAATTTACAATTCTTATTAAGGGTAAGGGGGGACATGGTGCAGCACCTCACACAACTATAGATCCCATATTAATGGCATGCAGGGTAATTGATGGTCTTCAAAGTATAGTAAGCAGAAATATTGACCCGGTAGAACCTTTTGTAATTTCAGCTTGTTCCATCCATTCTGGAAGTTGTTTTAATGTAATCCCGGAAACTGCAACTATTCAAGGTACTGTTAGGACACTAAATCCGGCTTTAAGGGAGCAAGTTCCAAGTTTAATAGAAAAACTTGTTGCCGGAATTGTTAATCTTATGGGTGGTAAATATGAATTTGATTTTAATTACCTTTACCCTCCAACTATAAATGATAGGAAAATAACTGATTTATTATCGCAATCTGCATCTAAGATTATTGGAAAAGATAAGCTTACATTTTCTGATGTCCCTTCAATGGGTGGTGAAGATTTTGCTTATTTTGCTGAAAGGGTACCTTCTACTTTATTTAGACTTGGTTCGGCTAATAAGAATAAAGGGATTATTCACCCTTTACATAGCAACAAGTTTGATGTGGATGAAGATTGTATTTCCATAGCTTCTGCAATCCTATCACAATTTGCAGTAGACTTTTTAATGGTATAAAAAATTATTTTAAATAAACACCCTTATATATAAGGGTGTTTATTAATTATTATTTTATTCTTTCTTCTATAAACTTATTAACCATTTGGGGATTAGCCTTTCCTTTACTTGCCCGCATTACTTGACCTACAAGAAAGCCAAGTGCCCTATCTCTTCCATTTCTGTAGTCTTCTATTGATTGTGGGTTATCGTCTAAAACTTGTTTAATAATTTCAAGTAGTTCCGTTTCATCACTAATTTGTACTAATCCATGTTCTTTAACAATCTCTTCAGGGTCTTTTGCTTCATCAAACATTAGTTCTAAGACTTTTTTAGCAATAGTTCCGCTTATAGTTCCTTTATTTATTAAAGAAATCAGTTTGACCATATCTTTTGCCGGAAAGGGTATTTCTTCAGCTTCCAGGTCCCTTTCTTTTAATATACGCATTAAATCTCCCATAAACCAATTGCTTATAGCTTTAGGTTCTACATCTGATTTAAGACATTCCTCAAAAAAGGCAGCTAAAGTTTTTGATGCTGTTATAAGCCAAGCATCATATTCCGGTAATTGGTATTCCTTTATATAACGTTCTTTTTTTACTTCCGGTAATTCCGGGATACTTTCTTTAATTTCATCTACCCATTCTTTATCTATAAATATTGGTGCAAGATTTGGCTCCGGAAATAACATATAATCTTGGGAATCTGCCTTTGTCCTCATAGCATAACTCCTACCATCCAAGTCATTCCATCGGCGTGTTTCCGGTTCTACTATACCACCTTTTTCTAATATATCTATTTGCCTTTTTGTTTCATATTCTATAGCTCTAACTACACCCCTAAAGGAATTTATATTTTTCATTTCTGTTCTTTCTCCGTACTTTATTTGCCCTATAGGTCTTACAGAAACATTTACATCACATCTTAAAGATCCTTCTTGCATTTTACAATCTGAAACCTCTATGTATTGTAAAATTGATTTTAAGGATTCCAAGTATAATCTTGCTTCCTCTGCACTCCTCATATCCGGTTCACTTACAATCTCAATTAATGGAACCCCTGCCCTGTTATAGTCTACTAATGAATCTCCACTTATATCATCATGTATTAATTTCCCAGCATCTTCCTCAATATGAATCCTGCTTATCCCAATTTTCTTTTTTCCCTTATCATTGTTAATTTCTATAAAGCCCTTAGTAGATATTGGCAGTTCATCTTGTGAAGTTTGGTATGCTTTTGGCAAATCAGGATAGAAGTAGTTTTTCCTATCTTGTTTACTATAACTTGTAATATCAGATGAAGTTGCTAAACCTGCTTTTATTGCATAGGAAACTACCTTTTTATTTAATACAGGTATAGCACCCGGTAAACCTATACATATAGGGCAACAATGAGTATTAGGGGCTGCACCAAATTCTGTAGTACAATTACAATAAATCTTTGTTTGTGTGGATAATTCTGCATGGACTTCAAGTCCTACTATTAGTTCATATTTCAACTTTATCACCTCTTTCTATAATATCGGCTTTTTCTTATGAAAGTCTGTACTTTGTTCAAATGTATAGGCTGCTTTTAATAGCATTTCTTCGTTAAATTTATTCCCCATTATTTGCATACCTATTGCTAATCCGTTACTATCATATCCACATGGTATTGTTATAGCCGGTATCCCTGCTAAATTAGCTATTACAGTACTATCATTATCAGCAATTATTTTAATATTATTGTTTTTAATTTGCCCTTTCTGTAAGGCTGTTGTATTAGTTGTTGGTGTAATTATAATATCATATTTTTTAAACAATCCTTCTAATTCGTCAATTAATACACTTCTAACTTTTTGTGCCTTTTTATAATATTTATCAATATAATTAGAAGTTAATAATCTTGTTCCTATAATAATTCTTTTTTTAACTTCTTCTCCAAAACCTTCAGCCCTTGTATTTTCATAAAGTTCCGATAAATCATTAAAGTCTTTTGTCCTATATCCATACTTTATACCATCATATCTACCCAAATTAGAACTTGCTTCCGCCGATGAAATAACACAATAGGATGGTAAGGCATATTCAGCTGTTGATAAAGAAAACTCCTCACATTCTGCCCCTAACTCAGTAAATCTTTCTATAGCTTCTAATATTGCTCCTTTTACTTGGCTTGTAACATCTTTGCCCATATATTCAGCCGGTACACCTATTCTTAAACCCTTAACATCGTTAATCAGAGCCTTTGTATAATCAGGATATTGCATTTGTTTTGAATTTGTATCTTTTTCGTCATATCCGGCTATAGCATTTAAGACGATAGCACAATCTGTAACATCTTTAGTAATAGGTCCAATTTGGTCTAAAGATGAAGCATATTCAATTAAGCCATATCGAGATACTAAACCATATGTTGGTTTTAAACCAACTACCCCACAATATGCTGCAGGAAGTCTTATAGAACCACCGGTATCTGATGCAATTGAATAGGCCGATTGACCTACTGCTACAGCCGCTGCTGAACCACCACTTGATCCACCGGCTACTCTTTCTAAGTCATAAGGATTTTTCGTATGTTTGTAATAAGATGTTTCTGTAGTTAAGCCCATGCCAAATTCATCTAAATTAGTCTTGCCTATTATTATCCCTTTTTCTTCTTTAAGCTTATTAACTACGCTTGCATTATATGGCGGTATAAAATTATGTAACATCTTAGAGCCACATGTAGTTAGTATGCCTTCTGTACATATATTATCTTTAATAGTTACCGGTATCCCTGTTAGGTTAGTTATTGGGTCTCCTGCCAAAATACCTTTATCTATTTCTTTTGCTTGCTCTATAGCCTGACCTTCTGTGACTGTAATGAGGCTTTCTAACTTAGGGTCTGTTTTTACTATCCTATCTAAGTTTGATTTTACTATATCTAAAGAAGTAACTTCCTTTTTTATTAGTAGTTCGTGTAATTCATGAATTGTAAGCATATGTAAAGCCAAATTATTCAACTCCTTTGTTAATTTGATTGCTTATTCTTAATAGTTTAAGTATATTAATCCATTATATTAGGTACCTTGAAACAACCATCTTGTTTTAAGGGGGCATTTGATAAGATTGCATTTCTATTATATGATTCTTCTACCTTGTCCTGCCTAAAAATATTCTTAACTGTAGCCACATTAAAAATTGGCTTTATACCACTATCATCAAAATCATTTAACTTATTAATAAAATTAAATACCTCATCAACCTGTTTCATTGTTTTTATTTCTTCCTGGTCTGCAAAAGAAATATGGGCAAGCCCCGATAAATAATTAAATTCTTCTTTGGTCATTTTATCCATAATAACACATCCTTTTTTTAAAATTTAATCCCTTACTCGTATTTATTTTTCTAAATGCACCTCTTTAGCCTTTATCTTATATATTATATAGTTTACTTGTTATCCTTTAGTCATTTCATTAAAGTCTCTTTCGCTTATTATATTTACACCTAATTCTACAGCTTTATCTAATTTACTCCCCGGTTTTTCACCTGCTAAGACATATGAGGTGTTCTTAGATACACTTGACGATACTTTTCCTGCCAATGATTCTATAAGCTCTTTGGCATCATTTCTGCTATATTCGGCTAATGTTCCTGTAATTACAAAAACTTTATCCTTAAATCTTTGGTCTGTTTCATTTTGCTTATTAATAACTTGCATATTTACACCGGCTTTTTTTAACTTGTCTAATGTATCCTTTGTTTGTTCTTGGCTAAAAAAGTTAATAATACTTTCTGCCATCTTTTCACCTATTTCCGAAATTTCAATAAGTTGTTCTATATTAGCAAATTTTAAATTATCAATTGTTTTAAAATGACCTGATAAAATTTGTGCAGCCCTTTGCCCTATATGGCGTATCCCAAGTGCATAAATTAATTTATCTAAATTATTATTTTTAGAAAGCTCCAATGCTTTCAATAAGTTTTCAGCTGACTTATTTCCCATCCTATCCATAGTAACTATATCTTCAAATTTAAGATAATATAAATCAGCAGCCCCTTTAATTAAGTTGTTTTGTAGTAGTTGTTCCACTATGGCAGGACCCAAACCTTCTATATTCATCCCGTCTCTTGATGCAAAATGTATTATATTTCGAGATAATTGTGCTGGGCATTCAATTCCTGTACATCGAGTTGCTGCCTCCCCTTTTTCCCTAATCACTATACTATTACATGCCGGGCAATGGGTTGGCATAGTAAATTCCTTCTCCGTACCCTTTCTTTTATTAACTATTGGCTTAATAATTTCAGGTATGATTTCTCCTGCTTTTTGCACAATTACAGTATCACCTATTCGTATATCCCTTTCTCTTATATAGTCAATATTATGCAAGCTTGCCTTAGCCACTGTAGTACCTGCTAACCTAACAGGTTTTAATATTGCATTAGGTGTTAATACACCTGTCCTACCTACTTGTACATAAATTTCTTCCAATATAGTTTCTTTTTGCTCTGCCGGGAATTTATATGCTACCGCCCATCTCGGACTTTTGGCAGTTGTCCCTAATACTTCCCTTTGAGCCAAAGAATTAACCTTTACAACAGCACCATCTATTTCAAATTGTAACTTAGCTCTATTATTATTTAAATTTATTATATGCTTATATACATCTTTCATATCTTTAATTATTTCTATATTGGGTATTATTTTAAGCCCCTGGTTTTTTAAATAAGTTAATGTTTCTGAATGTGTAAAAAAGGTTACTCCGGTTATTTGCTGTATATTAAATATATAAATATCAAGTTTTCTTTGGGCGGTAATGGCTGAATCCAATTGGCGTAATGAACCTGCAGCTGCATTTCTTGGATTTGCAAACAAGGGTTGGTCTAAAAGTTCCCTTTCTTCATTTAATTTATTGAAATCCTTAATAGGAATAAAAACTTCACCCCTAACCTCAAGATAAGGGATACTTTCATTTAATCTTAAAGGAATCGCTTTTATGGTTTTTAAGTTTTGTGTTATATCCTCACCTACTAGCCCATCACCCCGTGTTGACCCTCTTATAAATATTCCGTCTTGATATTCAAGTGATACTGATAAGCCATCTATTTTGGGTTCAACAACATATTCAATATCGTTTCTTGAAAGCAATGTTTTCATTCTATTATCAAAGTTATATAAGTCTGACTCGCTAAATACATCATTTAAACTTTGCATGGCTATGGTATGAATAACTTCTTCAAATCCTTCAGCCACTTGCCCACCAACTCTTTGTGTTGGCGAGTTGGGACTTATTAATTCAGGAAACTGTTTTTCCAATCTTTCCAATTGCCTTAGTAAATTATCATATGCTATATCATCAATTTCCGGGTTATCTTCAACATAATATTTATGGTTATGGTAGTCTATAAGCTTAGTTAGTTGTTCTATTTCTTTTTGTGCCAATAAGAACTTGTCCATATATCAACTCTCCTTAGATGTAATAACATTAGTTTATAGCAATAATACAATAATTATTATATCATTTTAAAAATCTTATACAACTTTAATATTTTATTTACAAATTAAGTTATGTTTTTACATTAATTAATTGTTTATTTACTCACCTATATTTATATATGTATTAGGAACTGATCCTACTATAATAGTTTCTGCTATAGGAACGGTTGTAGATATCTCCATTTTACTTCCAAGCATGGGTAATATAATTTCTACTTCTCCCTGTATTTCAACTAATACTTGATGTTTTGTTTGATTTATTCCGGCTGTTTGAAAACTGCTTTTAAAATCTGCTTCTATAATTCCTATCGGTATAAGACGTGCCGGTATGCTCGGTCCCCAACCCGCAAATAAGTTACTACAAAAGATATTGCCTATGGGGATTTTAACTTCCGACCACTCAACACAGGACATCTTTTCCCTTATCTTATTTAAAATTGCAGTTTTTAACTTATTCATTTTAACCGTATCCGACTGAAATGTTGTCATTTTTGTATCAGTATTTTCCTTAAGTAAAATAAGGTCCTCATATTTTATCTTTTCACTTTCTAAACTTTCATTAATTGCCTCGTTCACGACTTTAATAGCGATAATATTAGTTTCCGCATTAGCAATAGAAATTATTGTGGGTTTTATCCCTTTCTCAAATAATAAAAATATGTACATAGCCAATACAATTACTAATATAGTAACAAGATATTTATTAAATGTACTATTATATCTTCGGAAAACCCTATATCGAAATAATGGCCTTACGCCCCATCTTCTTTTTAAACACATAATAAAACCTCCCGTATTTTATCATATGATAATATAGGAAGGTTCGTTCCCTTATTTTAATCAGTTTTAACAAGCATATTTATATGTTTAATTCCTGCCTCATAGTATTCCTTACCATATGGTTTGAAACCCTGCTTTTTATAAAATTCTTCTACTGTTATTTGTGCATGTATATGAACTTCATGGGCTCCCATTTCAAATGCTTTTTCCATTAGCTTTCTTACCATGAAATCACCAATATTTTGTCCCCTATAGGTTTTTAATACTGCTATCCTACCAAGATAAAACTTATCTTTCTGTTGAAATACTCTCCCTGTTCCAACCGGGATAGAGTTTTTATATACTATTATATGTTGGGCTATCATATCAATTTCATCAATTTCTTCCTCTATAGGAACATCTTGTTCTTCTACAAATACTTTAAGCCTAATATTATATGCCTCTGTTAAATCTTCATTACCTTCTAACCATCTTATGTCCATAATCTGCTACCCTTTTACACCTTTATTTTAAACCCTTGTTATAGGCCTTAGCTATATAAGCAAATCCGGAATCTTGTAATTCCTTAATTACTATTTTCAAAATTTCCTCAGACTTTATTTCTTCTTTGTATAAATTTTCAATAGATGTTTGAATTTTATTACCTAAATTATGAATATCAGAAAAAGTTAGGGGCTGATTCAATTCATCCGAAACCTTTTCAAGCGTAAGTTTAATCTTTTCAATATTAAATTTTTGTTTTCGACCATCTTTTTTTATAACAAACATAAAAGTTCACTCCCCTACTTCTTTTATTCTACATAAAATTATTAAAATCCTTTATTTTATTGCTGCAATTAATTCTATTTCTACTAAAACATCTTTTGGTAATTCTTTTACAGCCAAACAAGAACGGGCAGGTTTACTAACAAAATATTTTTCATATATATTATTAAACTTTTGGAAATCTTTCATATCCTTTAAAAAACATGTTGTTTTTATAACATTATTAAAATTACTTCCTACTTCTTCTAAAATAACCTGTAAATTTCTTATTACTTGTATTGCTTGACCCTCAATGCTTGTCTCTTCAACATCGCCACTTGCCGGATTAATTGCTATTTGACCTGATGTGTAAAGAATATTATTATAAATTATGGCTTGGGAATAGGGACCGACTGCCTCCGGAGCCTTATCTGTATATATCTTTTTTATCATTTTATCTACCCCTTTATTTAGGAATTTTATTAGTATAATCTATATTATAATATTACATAACCGGCACTTATCAATGTTTTTTTAATTTGTTCTATATGTTCAAAGTTCCTGGTTTCCAATATTATACGTAAATAACAACCATTTATATCAACAATTTCACCTGCACGCTCATGGTG